>NZ_VFTJ01000004.1:0-435621 GCF_006439595.1 Mesorhizobium sp. B3-1-9 | reverse complement strand
GACACCAACTTCTCAAAACTCTTCAATCACATAAAACAAAACCCCGCCGAAAATCGACGGGGTTCGTCAGCAGTCTGGCGGCGCTGAGAGGCGCCGCTTTTTTGTGCCACCCGCAACGAGCCTTTCTGGCTCTTTTGAAGCATGCGGCGGCGGATCATGAAGGGCGATGTCCGATTTTTCCCTGCTGCTGACGCTCACCGTCGCAATCACTTTCCTTTTGGCCGGGATCGTCAAGGGCGTGACCGGCATGGGCCTGCCGACGCTGGCGATGGGCCTGTTGGGCACCATCATGCCGCCGGTGACCGCGGCATCGCTGCTCATCGTGCCTTCCTTCTTCACCAATGTCTGGCAGCTTTTCGCCGGCCCGAGTTTTTCCGCGATCCTGCGCCGGCTGTGGCTGATGATGGCGGGCATCCTGATCGGCACCATCGCCGGTTCGCGGCTGCTCGCCAGCGACAACGTCAAATGGACGACCGCCGGCCTCGGCGCGGCATTGATCGTCTATGCCGCCTACAGCCTGCTCGCGCGGCAGCCGACGGTGCCGGCACGCGCCGAACGCTGGTCGTCGCCGGTCGTGGGTTTCCTCACCGGCCTGGTCACGGGCGGCACCGGCGTCTTCGTCGTGCCTGCCGTCCCCTACATCCAGGCGCTGGGCTTGAGCCGCGATGATCTCATCCAGGCGCTCGGCCTCTCCTTCACGGTGTCGACGATCGCCCTGGCGCTGGGCCTTGCCTCGCATGGCGCCTTCGAGGCCGGGCATCTGGCGATGTCCTCACTCGCCGTGCTGCCGGCCTTGCTCGGCATGTGGCTGGGGCAGGTGCTGCGCCACAAAATCAGCCCAGCGACTTTCCGTCGATGGTTCCTGATCTTTCTGGTCCTACTCGGCGTCGAGCTGTTGCTGCGGCCCTTCCTCGCCTAGCGCACATTACCGGCGCTTCGCCGCGATAGCGGCCTCCACGTTCTGCCGGTGAACGGGTTCATAAGGCGCAAAATACTCAACCGCCGTTGTCGCAAAAATGTCGGCGCCGAAGGTCCTCAAATCCTGCTTCGCCAGGTCGGGGTCTTGCCGGCAGGCAAGCAGCTTTCGGACATAGGCCTCGGTCGCCGCGATGAAGCTTCTGTCATAGCCGCCGGCTTCGATTGCCTCGAAGGAACCGTGGTTGGGCAGGATTCGATCGAACCGCCAGCCAGCCATGCGCTCGAGGTCGATCAAGTGTTCCGCCAGACGCTCCGGTTCCGAGACATAGGTGACGGAATCTTCCAGCGTATCGCCCCCAAGCAGCAGGCCAGCTTGGGGCATCAGCAGCACCGTGCCGTCATGGCTGTGGATTTCGACCTGGCGCAGTTCGATCGAGATCGCCCCCACCGTCAGGCTGAGGCTGTTGTCGAACGTCCTGTTGGGCATAACGAGCGGCTTGATCGGCGGGTTGCCGCTTTCGATCTCGGCGCGGCCGCGTTCGAGTGCCGAGGCAGTCAGGGTGTTGGCGATGATCTCGCAGTCCTGGAACACCTCGTTGCCGGCGATATGGTCGTCATGCCAGTGGCTGAGAACGACGCGTATCGAGGTCACGCCCAGCTCTTCGAGGGTTTTCCGGATGAAGCGGGCATGGGGCAGGGATATGTGCGTGTCGTAGACGAGCGCCTGCGATCCATCGACGATCGCATAGGTGCAGATGCCGAGCGTGTAAGCGCCGTCGTCGAGCCAATTCGACTCGTCCGACCAGATGCGTACGCCATCGACACGGCCATCGTAGAAGCCGAGCACGTTCGGCGCCGGACGGATCAGCCGCATCGTCGAGCCGAGAGGCGGTCTGGTCATCAGCTTGCCCTCGACTATAAAAAGCTCAAGCCAGCAGCTGACCGAGACGGTCGATCTCTGCCGTCGTGGTCGCGAAGCTGGCGACGAAGCGGTAGATCGCTTCGTTGTCGCCGAGGTGGCCATCGAAACCCTGCGGCACGCCCCATTCATAGAATTTGGCGCCTGCCGCCTGCAGCTTTTCCGCCGTGGCCCGACCGAGTATGGCGAAGACCTCATTGGCCTGCGGCAGCCAGGCGAGCTTGCCGGCCGGCGCATCCTCGATCGTCTCGGCCAGGTGTGCAGCCATCGCGTTGGCATGGCCGGCCATCCTCAACCACAGATCGTCGGTGAAATAGGCCTCGAACTGGGCCGAGATGAAGCGGGCCTTGGAGAAGGTCTGTCCGGCGCGCTGGCGCAGCAGGCGCAAATCCTTGCCGACGTCCGGATTGAGGACCACCACCGCGTCCGCCATCCAGCAGCCGTTCTTGGTGCCGCCGAAGGAGATGAGGTCGACGCCGCTCTTCCAAGTCATTTCGGCCGGGCTGACGCCCGTCGCGGCAATCGCATTGGCGAAGCGCGCGCCGTCCATGTGAAGCGGCAGCTTGTGGCGGCGGCTGACCTCGGCGATCGCCTTGACGTCGTCGACGCTGTAGACCGTGCCGACCTCGGTCGCCTGGGTGACGGTGATCGCCATCGGCTGACCGGCTGGCGCCAGATCCTGCGAATAGCGCCTTATCGCGCGGTCGAGAGCCTCCGGGTTCATGCGTCCCAGCGGTCCCGGCACCGGCGCCATGCGCGCGCCGCCGGTGTAGAAACCCATCGCGCCGAACTCGTCGACATTCATATGCGCCTCGGAATGGCAGAGCGCGACGCCGCCGATTCGGTTCAACGCAGCCATCGAAAGCGCGTTGGCCGCGGTGCCGGTCGCGGCGAAGAAGACCTGAACCTCACGCTCGAAGACCTCGCTGAAGCGGCGATAGACGGCGCGGTCCAGGTCGCCGTCGCCGTAAGCGACAGCGGTGCCGGCGGCATGGCGCGACAGGTTGGCCGAAATGTCGGGGTGGACGCCCGCCCAGTTGTCGGATGCAAAGAACATCGAAAGGTCCATATCGTGATTGGCAAAAGCGGCGGGACTTGACCGCTTCGGCAGTCGAAGCGCAAGGGCCAATCATCGGCAAAGCGGTGAAGCCAGCAAATCGAGGCCAAAGGACCCGGACCAAAGCTTGCGTTTCCTGCGCTTGTCACGAAATTTTGTGTCGCGGCACGCCCAAGTTTTTTGTGAATCGGTCTTGTGCGGCTGTCTGATTTCTGTCATAAAAAATTTAGGACAGTAGTGCTGTCTTATTTTGTCGCACAAAACAGGCCGGACTGGCGTATGATCGCTGCCATTCCGGCCATTGTCGCGAGCGGCGGGTAGACGGCCCGGCTCTGACCTGTACGATACCGGATGCGAACCGGGCGTATAGCCGATTGGTTCGGTGGATTTCGCGAGACGTGCAGCAGGATAAAGGGGAAGCATCATGCTTCCCAATGCAAACCAGCGCCCTGAAACGGTCGGGGCCAAGGTGGAGAACGGAGGATAGGACGATGACGGAACTGACGCCATCTGCGATCAACGGCCGGGCCGCGCAGACGAAAGCGACAGCCGTTAAAAATACCGTCCTGACCAAAGAGCTGCGAACTGCCAACGGCATGGCCGCGCAGGGCCTTTACGATCCGCGCAACGAGCATGACGCCTGCGGCGTCGGCTTCATCGCCAATATGAAGGGGTTGAAGTCGCACCAGATCGTCGAGGACGGTCTGGCGATGCTGGAAAACCTCACCCATCGCGGCGCCGTCGGCGCCGATCCGCTGGTCGGCGACGGCGCCGGCGTGCTGGTGCAGATCCCGGACCAGTTCTTCCGTGAGGAAATGGCCGCCAAGGGCGTCGAACTGCCGCCGGCCGGCCAATACGGCGTCGGCCATTGGTTCATGCCCCAGGACGCGGCACTGCGCGCCCATATCGAAGAAGTCATCGCCGAATCGGCGCAGGCGGAAGGGCTGCCGCTCATCGGCTTCCGTGACGTCCCGGTCGACAATTCGTCGCTGTCGAAGGCGCCCGGTATCGTGGCATCCGAGCCGTTCCATCGGCAGGTGTTCATCGGCCGCACGTCCGACATTACCGACGACGAGGAGTATGAGGCCAGGCTCTATCTGCTGCGCAAGGTGATCTCGGGCCGCATCTATGCCGAGAACGACAACAAGGACATCGGCGCCTATTGCGTGTCGCTGTCGGCGCGCACCATCGTCTACAAGGGCATGTTCCTGGCCTACCAGGTCGGCGCCTATTACAAGGATCTCACCGATCCGCGCTTCGAAACCGCGCTGATCCTCGTCCATCAGCGTTTCTCGACCAACACGTTCCCGTCCTGGAAGCTGGCGCATCCCTACCGCATGGTCGCGCATAATGGCGAGATCAACACGGTGCGCGGCAACAACAACTGGATGGCGGCGCGTCAGGCCTCGGTCGATTCCGAACTGTTCGGCAACAACATCTCGAAGTTGTGGCCGATCTCCTATGACGGCCAGTCCGACACGGCGTGCTTCGACAACGCGCTCGAATTCCTGTTCCAGGGCGGCTATTCGCTCAGCCACGCCATGATGATGCTGATTCCGGAAGCCTGGGCCGGCAACAAGCTCATGGACGCAGACCGCAAGGCTTTCTACGAGTACCACGCGGCGCTCATGGAGCCGTGGGACGGACCGGCGGCGGTGGTCTTCACCGACGGCCGCCAGATCGGCGCCACGCTCGACCGCAACGGCCTGCGTCCGGCGCGCTACATCGTCACCGATGACGACCGCGTCATCATGGCGTCGGAGGCCGGCGTGCTGCCGGTGCCGGAGGAAAAGATCGTGCAGAAGTGGCGGCTGCAGCCGGGCCGCATGCTGCTCATCGATCTCGCCAAGGGCCGCATCGTCTCCGATGAGGAGATCAAGTCCGAGATCGCGACCAAGCACCCCTACAAGACCTGGCTCGCCAACACGCAGCTCATTCTCGAAGACCTGAAGCCGGTCGAACCGCGCGCGCTGCGCAAGGATGTCAGCCTGCTCGATCGCCAGCAGTCCTTCGGCTACACGCAGGAAGACACCAAGCTTCTGATGGCGCCGATGGCCACCACCGGCCAGGAAGCGGTGGGTTCGATGGGCACCGACACGCCGATTTCGGCGATGTCGGACAAGTCGAAGCTGCTCTACACCTATTTCAAGCAGAACTTCGCCCAGGTCACCAACCCGCCGATCGACCCGATCCGCGAGGAGCTGGTGATGAGCCTGGTGTCGTTCATCGGCCCGCGGCCGAACATCTTCGACCTGGTCGGCACGTCGCGCCGCAAGCGGCTCGAAGTGCGACAGCCGATCCTGACCAATGGCGATCTGGAGAAGATCCGTTCCATCGGCCACACCGAAGACCGTTTCGATACCAAGACGATCGACATCACCTACGGCTCGAACGAGGGCGCTGCCGGCATGCAGGGCGCCATCGACCGGCTCTGCGAACGGGCCGAGGCGGCGGTCGCCGGCGGCTACAACATCATCATCCTGTCCGACCGCCAGGTCGGGCCGGACCGCATCGCCATTCCGTCGCTGCTGGCGACGGCGGCCGTGCACCATCACCTGATCCGCAAGGGCCTGCGCACCTCGGTCGGGCTGGTTGTGGAATCCGGCGAGCCGCGCGAAGTGCATCACTTCTGCTGCCTGGCCGGTTACGGCGCCGAGGCGATCAACCCGTATCTTGCCTTCGATACGCTGCTCGACATGCACAAGCGCGGCGAGCTGCCGGAAGAGGTCGACGAGTACGAGGTGGTCTCGCGCTACATCAAGTCGATCGGCAAGGGCATCCTCAAGGTGATGTCCAAGATGGGCATCTCGACCTACCAGTCCTATTGCGGTGCGCAGATATTCGACGCCATCGGGCTGAAGTCCGATTTCGTCGAGAAGTATTTCACCGGCACCGCGACGCTGATCGAAGGCGTCGGCCTGGACGAGATCGCCACCGAGACGCTCAGCCGCCACAGCGATGGCTTCGGCAGCGACCCGGTGCTGCGCAACAACCTAGAGGTCGGCGGCGAATACATGTTCCGCATGCGCGGCGAGGCGCATATGTGGTCGCCCGATGCGGTCGCCACCTTGCAGCACGCCGTGCGGCAAGGCTCCTGGGACACGTTCAAGGACTATTCGGCGCAGATCGACAGCGCAACCGCGCGCGCCCAGACCATTCGCGGCCTGTTCAAGCTCAGAACAGCAGAAGAGACCGGCCGCAAGAAGGTCGCGATCGAGGACGTCATGCCGGCGGCCGAGATCGTCAAGCGCTTCTCGACCGGGGCGATGTCGTTCGGCTCGATTTCGCGCGAGGCGCACACCACGCTGGCGCGCGCCATGAACGCCATCGGCGGCAAGTCGAACACCGGAGAGGGCGGCGAAGAGGCCGACCGCTATCTGCCGCTGCCCGGCGGCGGCAAGAACCCGGAACGTTCGGCGATCAAGCAGGTCGCGTCCGGACGGTTCGGCGTCACGGCGGAATATCTGGTCAATTCCGACGTCATGCAGATCAAGGTCGCGCAGGGCGCCAAGCCCGGCGAGGGCGGCCAGCTGCCAGGGCACAAGGTCGACGCGACCATCGCCAAGGTCAGGCACTCGACGCCCGGCGTCGGCCTGATCTCGCCGCCGCCGCATCACGACATCTATTCGATCGAGGATCTGGCGCAGCTGATCTACGACCTGAAGAACGTCAATCCGGCGGCCGATGTGTCGGTCAAGTTGGTGTCGGAGGTCGGCGTCGGCACGGTTGCGGCGGGCGTCGCCAAGGCGCGCGCCGATCACATCACCATCTCCGGCTATGATGGCGGCACCGGCGCTTCGCCGTTGACCTCGCTCAAGCATGCCGGCAGCCCGTGGGAAATGGGCCTTGCCGAGACGCACCAGACGCTGGTGCTCAACGGCCTGCGTTCGCGCGTCGCGCTGCAGGTCGATGGCGGGTTGCGCACCGGTCGCGACGTCATCATCGGCGCGCTGCTCGGCGCCGACGAGTTCGGCTTCTCGACCGCGCCGCTGATCGCCGCCGGCTGCATCATGATGCGAAAGTGCCACCTCAACACCTGCCCGGTCGGCGTGGCGACGCAGGACCCGGTGCTGCGCAAGCGCTTCAAGGGCACCCCCGAGCACGTCATCAACTTCTTCTTCTACGTGGCGGAAGAGGTGCGGGCGCTGCTTGCCGAAATGGGCTACACCCATCTCGACCAGATCATCGGCGACACAGACCTTCTGGAAAAGCGCGACGTCATCCAGCACTGGAAGGCACGCGGGCTCGACTTCTCGAAGATGTTCTTCAAGCCGGACGCCCCGCATGAGGCGCTGCACTGGACCGAGCGGCAGAAGCATCCGATCGACGACGTGCTCGACCGCAAGCTGATCGAGTTGGCCAAGCCGGCGCTGGACGCCAAGCAGCCCGTCACCATCGAGCTGCCGATCCGCAATGTCGATCGTTCGGCCGGCGCGATGCTGTCGGGCGAGGTCGCCAAGCGTTTCAAGCATAAGGGCCTGCGTGAAGACACGATCCATGTGAAGCTCACCGGCACCGCCGGTCAGTCCTTCGGCGCGTTCCTGGCGCGCGGCGTCTCGTTCGAGCTTGTCGGGGCCGGCAACGATTATGTCGGCAAGGGCCTGTCGGGTGGCCGCATCGTCATCCGCCCGCCGGAAGAAGCAAAGATCGTCGCTGCTGACTCGATCATCGTCGGCAACACGGTGCTTTACGGCGCTACCGAAGGCGAGGCCTATTTCGCCGGTGTCGCCGGCGAGCGCTTCGCGGTGCGCAATTCGGGCGTGGCCGCCGTCGTCGAAGGCGTCGGCGACCATGGCTGCGAATACATGACCGGCGGCATCGTCGTCGTGCTCGGCAAGACCGGCCGCAACTTCGCCGCCGGCATGTCGGGCGGCGTCGCCTATGTGCTGGACGAGAAAGGCGATTTCGCCGAACGTTGCAACATGGCGATGGTCGAGCTGGAGCCGGTCCCGGAAGAGGACGACCTGATGGAGAAACTGCTCCATCATGGCGGCGACCTCGACCACAAGGGCCGCGTCGACGTCTCCGGCGATATGACCAGCCATGATGAGGAACGGCTCTACCAGCTGATCTCGAACCATGTGCATTTCACCGGTTCGGTGCGCGGTCGCGAGATCCTCGACGACTGGCAGAACTTCCGGCCGAAATTCCGAAAAATCATGCCGGTGGAATATCGCCGCGCATTGATCGAGATGGAACGCATGCGCATGAGCGTGGCGGCGGAATAAGCATCGGGCAGGCCGGAGAGATGGCTCTCCGGCCGGCATCCTCGCCAACAATCCTGACCCCGAGAGCATGACCCCGACAAGTGGGAACCGGTTTTCGGGCGAAGGTCATGCTCCAACAAGGTGCGGTTGCCAGGGCAGCCTTAAGGGGTTAACGGGTGCGCCGACAAAAAGCGTGCCTCGGACAGCAGGGACTGGACTATGGGCAAGGTAACAGGCTTTCTCGAGATCGACCGGCAGGTGCACAAGTACCAGCCTGCCTCGGACCGCATCCGGCATTTCCGCGAATTCACATTGCCGATGTCGGACAAGGAGGTCGAGAAACAGGCCGCTCGCTGCATGGATTGCGGCATTCCGTTCTGCCATGGGCCGACGGGCTGTCCGATCCACAACCAGATCCCCGACTGGAACGACCTCGTCTACAATGGCGACTGGGACAACGCGATCCGCAACCTGCACTCGACCAACAATTTCCCGGAGTTCACCGGCCGCATCTGCCCGGCGCCGTGCGAGGAAGCCTGCACGCTGAACCTCGAGGACATCCCGGTCGCCATCAAGACGGTGGAGCAGGCGATCGCCGACAAGGCCTATGAGACCGGCCATATCCGGCCCTATCCGCCGGAAAGGAAGACCGGCAAGCGGGTTGCCGTCATCGGCTCCGGCCCGGCCGGCATGGCGGCGGCGCAGCAGCTGGGCCGCGCCGGCCACGACGTGCATGTCTATGAGCGCGAAAGCCGTCCCGGCGGGCTGATGCGTTACGGCATTCCGGACTTCAAGATCGAGAAGCACTATATCGACCGTCGCATCGAGCAGATGCAGGGCGAGGGGGTGACCTTCCATTGCGGCGTCAATGTCGGCGTCGACATGAAGGTGGCTGACCTGCTCGGGGAATTCGACGCCGTGCTTTATTGCGGCGGCTCCGAAACGCCGCGCCCGGCCGGTATTCCGGGCGCCGATCTCAGCGGCGTCTATGACGCCATGCCCTATCTGGTGCAGCAGAACCGTCGTGTCGGCGGCGAGCCGATCCAGTCGGTGGCGTGGCCCTCGCACCCGATCATCGCCGGCGGCCAGCATGTCGTCGTCGTCGGTGGCGGCGACACTGCGTCCGACTGCATCGGCACCGCCTTCCGCCAGGGCGCGGTGCGCGTGACCCAGCTCGACATCCGCCCGCAGCCGCCCGAGAAGGAAGACAAGCTTGCGGTTTGGCCGTACTGGGCGACCAAGATGCGCACCTCGTCCTCGCAGGCCGAGGGCGCCGAGCGCGAATTCCAGGTGGCGACGCTCGAGTTCATCGGCGAGGAAGGCCAGTTGACCGGTGTGCGCTGCTGCGAGGTCGACGACAAGCGCAAGCCGATCGCCGGCACCGAGTTCGTCATCCGCGCCGATCTCGCCTTCATCGCCATCGGCTTCGCCGGACCGGCGGGCGACAGCCTGATGAAGGAGCTCGACGGCGAGATAAAGGTCGTCACCGACAGCCGCCGCTCGAACAATGTCGAGGCCAACGATCGCGACTACAGGACCAGTGTCGACAAGCTCTATGCGGCGGGCGACGTGCGCCGCGGCCAGTCGCTGGTGGTGTGGGCGATCCGCGAGGGCCGCCAGGCGGCGCGCTCGATCGACGAGACGCTGATGGGATCGACGGTTCTGCCGCGTTAAATTGGGCTAACGAGCCGCAGTCTTTCGCGAAGCGCAGCCTAGCTAAGCAACAGCTTTATCGCCCAATAGAGGCCGATGGCCATCTGGACCAAGAACGCCGAAAATCGAGCCTTGACAGCGGTCGGACTTGTCGACGTCAAATGAATGGCCGACTGCACCAGCCTCGCGCCGAGAAACCAATATGCGAGCGGATCGGTAATCGAGGCGCGCGCGCTCATTATGGCCAGGGCCATGAGACCTCCGAATATGGGAAGGCCTTCGATGCAATTGGCATGGGCGCGCGCCAGCCGCTGCAAGAAGGGCGAAAGACCGGCGTTGTCCGGTGCGAAGCCATTCGCGGGGACGCGGCCGCTCACCACAAGATGGGTGCGCAGGATTTCCATCCATATGAGCAATAAGAGGGTCCAAGTCACGAACCCAAGCAAGGCATAGCCTGTTGCCGACATATTCGCCCCCCGACTTTGACTTCGGCCAAAATCCAACAATGTCATTGTTCGGCTTGGCGCGAAATTGCCGCTGCGCAGGAATGTCGGTCACGGAGTCGCCGGCGTCGGGTCGGACTCTACAGCCGCGGTCGCCGGCTGCGGCTTCGGCGGCCAGGAAAAATCGTCGGCGCGGCCAGGCGAGGCGGCCGGCGCCTTGCCTTCGATGATCAGTTTTTCGCCGGGCAGGTTCGGATCGGCCCTGGCCGGCTGCGCGGCGCCCAGCAGTTCGGTGCCGCCGTCGAGCGACGGGTCGCCGAGCAGCATCGGCGCGGTGCGGTTGACGATGACGGGCGCCGCAGCCGGCTTCGGCGCCTCGACCGGAGCGCCGGCCGGCGCCGACACGGTCGTGACGCTTCCCGGCGCCGCCAGGCCCAGGATCTTGGCCAACGGCTTTTCCGTGTAGAAAGCGAGCTTGCGCTTGCCGGCCTTGGTGACGTTGATGCCGTCGTCGGAACGCAAGCGAACCGGCTGGCCGTTGATGTCCGGGCCGGAGGTGACGAAAGCGCCGTTCTCGTCGACGAAGCCGTCCCAGACATCGACGAATTCGCCGCCATGCTTTTCGGCGGCCGAGTGATAGATGTCGTTGAAGGCAAGCATGTCCGAGTTCATCTTCGACACGCGGAAAGCCGGCATGCCGACCCATAGGAACGGCACTTTGGTGTCCTGGATGGCCTTGCCGAACGCATCGGTGCGGCGCTCGTATTCCTTGGTCCAGTTCTCCGAGCGGGGCTGCTCGCGCACCTCGCCGACCCGCATCTGCTGGCGGTCGTTGGAGCCCAGCATGACGATCACGGCCGACGGCTTCTCGGTCTCGATCAGTGACTTGATCTCGACCGGCCAGTTATAGAAATCGTCGCGCACGAAGCCCGACGACCCGTTGCTGCGGGCAACGATCCTGACGGCGGGATTGTCGGCAAAGGCAGTGTCCAGGCCTTCGGCCAGACCGCCCGCCAGAAAATCGCCGACCACCAGCACGACACGGGCGTCGTTCGTCTTCTCGACAATCGGCGTTTCCGGCTCGGCCGGCGGGCGCGGCTTGGATTTCTTTTTCGGTTTCGGCCTTGATTTCTGGATTTCGACCGGTGGCTCGACGCGTTCGCTGCGGCGCGGGAACAGGAGGTCACGCAACGACCAGCCGCGGCTTTCCTCCTGCGCGAATGCAGGTGCGTGGAAAGCGCCGGCGGCGATGACGACAAGCACGGTCAGCGCGAGAATCAGGATCGGCGCCCGGCGAATGCCCTGCCTGATACGCGCGACCGACACCAAACACCTCTCCATCCCTTGGCGCATGACCAGGCAGACGCGGGAAGTCATGCGCAACCGAAGCGCTACAGCATCCTTGCCCTATTTGAAAGGATGCCTAGCGGCGTGGACGGCTCTACTGCTTGCGGAGCCATTTGAGCACTTCCATGCTCGGATAGCCATCCTGGTTCAAGCCGACCTTGGCCTGATAGGCCATGATGGCGGCTTTCGAGCCATCGCCGATCTTGCCGTCGAACTTGCCGTCATAATAGCCGTGATCTGAAAGCCGCTTCTGCAGTTCCTGTCGTTCCTCGAAGCTGAGCTTGGTGAAAGGCCGCTGCCAGTCCTGCACCAGGCCGTTGCCGCCGGCGATCTCGTCGGCCAGAAGGCCGACGGCCAAAGCGTATTTGTCGGCGTTGTTGTAAGCCTTGATGACCGAGAAATTCCTGATCATCAGGAAGGCGGGGCCGCCCCTGCCGTCCGGTACTTTCAGCGTCGCCTTGTCGGTCAGGTTCTTGAATGGCTTGCCGCTGGCCCGGACGACGCCGAGCGCCTGCCATTGGGCGATCGTCTTTGCGCCGCCGGGCAGCTTGCCGGCTGGTATGGAGACCTCATATCCCCAGGTCTTGCCGGCCTGCCAGCCGTTCTTCTTGAGCAGATTGGCGGACGTCGCCAGCGCGTCGGGGATCGAATTCCAGATGTCACGCTTGCCGTTGCCGTCCATGTCGACCGCATAGCGCTGATAACTGGTCGGGATGAACTGGGTCTGGCCCATCGCCCCGGCCCAGGAACCCATCAGATGGCTTTCGTCGATGTCGCCGGTCTGCAGGATCTTCAAGGCGGCGATCAGCTGGGTACGGGCATATTTCGAGCGCTTCGGGTCGCCATAGGCGAGCGTCGCCAGCGAACGGATGACATTGCGCATGATGTCGTCGCGCTTGAGGATCTCGCCATAGTTCGATTCCATCGACCAGATGGCGAGAAGGACGTTGCGGTCGACGCCGAACCGCGCCTCGATCCGGTCGAGCCACGGTTTCCATTTCCTCGCCATCGCCTGGCCGTTGGCCACCGACTGGTCATGCACGCGGTTGTCGAAATAGTCCCAGGCGGGCGCGGTGAATTCCGGCTGGGTGCGGGCTTTTTCCAACACGACCGGGTCGGGCTCGATGCCTCTCATGGACTGATCGTAAACAGCGCCAGAAACGCCGCCCGCCACCGCGATGGCGCGGAAACCCGAGACCCACTGGCGGAACCCGGCATCGGCGAAAGCGGGTCCGGCGGGCATCAGCAAGGCCAGCGTGAGACCGGCGGCAGTCACCAGTGCCGTCAGGCGCCTCGCGGTGTTGCGAACGGACATCATTTCCTCCTTCGTCAAATCAGGAAGGATCATTCAACGCCGAACCGGGTTAGTATTTAGTTTACCATAGGTGCCGCCGGGAACGAAAAGAGGTGTCGCGGCTTTTAGCTCTCACACTCAACTTTGGCCGTTCGGTAGTCCAACATTCCGGCGTGAAAATGATTCCGGCGTGAAAAAGCGCGGGGGGATTGCGGAGCGCGTCGCCGAGCGGATAATTGGCTGAAACGCAGGGGTGTCAGCATGAAGCGCGTTCGCAAGGCAGTTTTTCCGGTCGCAGGCCTCGGCACGCGGTTTCTTCCAGCCACCAAGGCCATCCCGAAGGAAATGCTGACCGTCGTCGACCGGCCGGTCATCCAATATGTGGTCGACGAGGCGCGCGAGGCCGGCATCGAGCATTTCATCTTCGTGACCGGGCGCAACAAGGCGGTCATCGAGGACCATTTCGACGTCCAGTTCGAGCTGTATGACACGCTGGCTCAGCGTGGCAAGGACGACCAGCTCGCCCGACTGCAGCGGCTCCAGCCAGCGCCAGGACAGACCAGCTTCACGCGCCAGCAGGTGCCGATGGGCCTCGGCCATGCCGTCTGGTGCGCCCGCGAGCTGGTCGGCGACGAGCCGTTCGCGCTGCTTTTGCCGGACATGATCATGCAGTCGGAAAAGAGCTGCATGAAGGACATGGTCGAGCTCTATGCCGAGACCGGCAACAACATCATCGCCGTGCAGGAATGCGATCCGGCCGAGGCGCATAAATACGGCATTGTCGGCCGCGGCGACGATACGCATCACGGCTTCCGCATCACCGGCATGGTGGAGAAGCCGAAGCAGGGCAAAGCGCCCTCCAACCTCTTCATCAACGGCCGCTACATCCTGCAGCCGGAGATCTTCGGCATCCTGGAAAGCCAGGAACGCGGCGCCGGCAACGAGATCCAGCTGACCGACGCGATGCTGAAGCTGGAGAAAAAGCAGCCCTTCTACGGCTATCACTACAAGGGGCGCACCTTCGACTGCGGCTCGCCGGAAGGTTTCGTCGAGGCCAATGTCGCCTTCGCGCTGTGGCGCAGCGACATGAATGCAAGCATGGCCGGCGTCATCCGCACGTTGCTCGATGAGGTGCAGCCGGCAGAGCGGCGCGGCGCCGCTTCGTAGGCTGCAGCGCCTTCGTCACTTTCGGGTCTGCGCACCCGCTTCGCCCGTGGATGACGAAGCGTTAGCGCTGGACCTTCAGGCCGAGATAGACGCTGTTGGCTGTATAGTCGCGTCCAGGCAGGTTGCTGGTCAGCTTCTCCGTCCGCACCCTGGTGGTGACCCCGGCATAGCGGTTCAGCCACCAGGTCAGCCCGGCCTCGGCGCTCAGGATCAGATCGTGGCCGTCGGAGCCGGTGTAATCGCGCCAGTCGAGGCCCAGTGCCGAGTTCGCCGTCAGATTGGCGCGGATCTGGCGCTCGCCGGTCAGACGGCCCGAATAGAGGATATCGCCGCTCTGGCCTGCCGTCGTGGTGGTCTCTACTTCGGTATTTCCGGTGAGCCCGATCGTGGTGCCGCGCTCGGGCGACCATTTGAGGTCGGCGTCGATGGACGGCCCGGCGATTGCTGGGAGGCGGCTGTCGTCTAGCGCTTCGCGCAGCCAGCCGACGGAAAATTCGCCCGAGAGCTTGTCGCCCATATCGAGCGCGAGGCCGGCGCGCGCGCCAACTCTTTTCGAGGCGCGGTCGAAGCCGTCGGTGTCGAGGCGCAGATCGTAGACCCGGCGGCCGAGCTCGACTTCCGTGAAGGGCGTCAGCGCCGGCGATATCTGGTAGCCGGTGCGCAAGGTTGCCGTGTAGAGCGTGTTGTCCTGATCCTTCTGCGACAGTGTGGTGCCGTCGGTGAGCTCAGCGTCGCCATAGAAGTCGTGCGAAACCGCGCCGGTCAGCGTGTAACGCATCTTGCCGACATCCTTTTCGATGCCGAGGCTGCCGTCCACCGTCTGGCGCAACGGCTGGTGGTCGACGCCGGCGACAGCATCCGGCGCGGAGGCCGATTCGGGTGCGGCTTCGTAGCCCAGCTTGGCGATGGCGCGCAGCTCGTTGTCGAGATCGACATTGAGCTGGCCTTCGATGCGGCCTTGCGCATCGTTGATCTTTTCGCCCGAGACGCTGTTGCGGAACTGGCCGTAGCCGGTGATCAAGGCTGAATTCTCGCGCCAGTCGGAGGTCGCGGTGAAACGCAGCGCCGTCTCGGACAGAACCGCCGATTTGCCGGTGCTGCTGGAATCGGCGTTGGAGGTGGCGGTGAAGCCTTGCTCGAGCGTCGGCCGGAAGACAAAGGTGCCGATCTTGACACCGGGAGCGGCGAAGGGATCGTCCTCCGGCTTGACCTTCTGGCCTTCGATGGATGCGGTGCGCTCCTGGCCCGGGTCGAGCTTCTGCTTGTCGACACTGTCGATGGTGACGGCACGGCGGTTGCTGCCGTCGTCTTCGGTCGCTGCAGCGTCAGTCTGGTCGCCGGTGGCGGTGGTCGCGGCGGTGGTCGTGCCGTCGGTAGCCTCGCCCGCCTTCTTCTTGGTCTTCTTCTTGTCGGCGGTCTTGGTGTTCGACTTGGCGTCAGCCTTGGCGTCCTGGGCACGCTGAGCAGCCGTTGAGGGCCGGCGGGGTTTTGCCGGCGCCTTCGTGTCGGCCAATGGATCGTCTGTTGCCTGCGGCTGGTCGAAGATGCTGTCTGTCGCGCCCGCCGTCTGATCGTCATCGGGAACGGCGCCCGGGCTCGACGGCTGGTAGGTCGTCGGTGCCGTGTCCGGGACAGCCGCGGCCGCGGGCGAGGTCTGATCCAGCGACCCTTGTGCCCTCAACTGCCTGGCCTTGCGCTGCTGGTCGGCGAGTATGGCCGATTCGGAGACCTCGCCGCGCAGTTCGGTTTCCTGCGAAAATGCCGGCGCGGGACGCAGCAAGGCAAGCGCGCTTGCCGTCAGCAGCAGTGCCGCAACGGCAATGCCCCTTCGACCGATTTTCGTTTCAGACTGGCCCCCGGACATCGTCACCACTGCTTGCGCGGCGCGGTTGCGCCATACTTACCGAACCGTAAATGCGGATGGTTAACGGAGGGTTGAGACAGCCGCCTTGGAGCCGCCCGGATCGGCAGGCCGCGGCAATTCTGTTGGACAGGGGCGCGGCAAAGCGCTAATCGCTTGCGCCATGCATGCGGGGTCCCCAGAAAGAAAGCAGCCGGACAGGCAGGCCGCGATCGAATCGGCGCTGAGAACGGTGGCGACGGAGCAGACCGGCGTGGCGGCCCTGGCCGCCGCGCTCGCAAACGGGCTGACCGAGCCTTTTGCCGCCGCGATCGACCTGATCTCGCGGATCGAGGGCCGTGTCATCGTCACCGGTGTCGGCAAGAGCGGCCATATCGGCGCCAAGATCGCCGCGACGCTTGCCTCGACCGGCACGCCAGCCTTTTTCGTCCATCCGGCCGAGGCCAATCATGGCGATCTCGGCATGATCGCCAAGGACGACGCCATCATCGCCATGTCGTGGTCGGGCGAAAGCAAGGAATTGATGGGCATCGTCGCCTATTCTAGGCGTTTTTCCATCCCGCTGATCGCCATCACTTCCGGCGAGAGCTCGGCGCTGGCGCGTGCGGCCGATGTGGTTTTGCTGCTGCCGGTCGTGCCCGAGGCTTGTCCGCACGGGCTGGCACCGACGACGTCGACGCTTCTCCAACTCGTGCTGGGCGACGCGTTGGCCATCGCTCTGCTCGAAGCGCGGGGCTTCACGCCGGATCACTTCCGAGCCTTGCACCCCGGCGGGCAGCTTGGCGCCAACCTGACCCTGGTGTCCGAGATCATGCGGACCGGCGATCAGGTTCCGCTCGCCCTGCTCGGCACCAAGATGCCGGAAGCGGTGATGACGCTGTCGCAGAAGAAAGTCGGGTGCGTCTGCATCGTCGATGCGAGCGGCAAATTGGTCGGGATCGTCACCGACGGCGACGTTGCACGCAATCTGCATCGCAATCTGGCCGACGTGACCGTCGATGAGGTCATGACCCGCACGCCCAAGACGATCGATCCGCAGACGCTGGCGGGCACGGCGATCGCCATGCTCAACGAGCACAATATCGGCGCGCTGGTCGTGATCAAAGACAAAATGCCGGTGGGCGTGGTTCATTTCCACGACCTGCTGCGCATTGGCGCAGCCTAGCCACGCACTTTTCCTGGAATTGCCTTAGTCTCAGCCCGTCCGATACCTGTCTCGGTTCAGGCCGCCTCGACCGTCAGCTCCAGGTCGGTGTCGGCGGCGCCGACAACGCGCACTTGCGTGCCCGCGGGCAGGTCAGGGCCCGAAACGCGCCACAGCGTGTCGCCGAGCTTGATGCGGCCGCGGCCGTCCTTGATCGGCTCGGCCAGCGTCGCCAGCTTGCCCACCATCTGCGCGCCGCGGCGGTTGAGCAGTGGCTGGTCGGCATCGTCGTGGCGGCCGGCCATCAGTTTCTTGCCGACGAAAGCCGATATCAGCGACAGGATCAGGAACGCCAGCACCTGCACGTGCCAGGTCCAGAAAGCGGCGTCCCATATCGCCAGCGACGCCGCGCCGACGATGAGCGCGGCGATGCCGATCCACAGCATGAAGACGCCCGGCGCGACGATCTCCATCACCAGGAGCACGAAGCCCAGAACCATCCAGTTCCACGGGCCGAGTTCGGAAACGATACGATCGAACATGGGAGCAGCCTCCTATGATCTCAGTTTTCGTTCGGCCGAACCAGCGGCGGGCGTGCTGCCTGCCGCTGCGCCCCAGCCGTACCTTCACTCCTGAAAACTTCCTTGGCGATCTCGCCGATGCCGCCGAGCGTTCCGATCAGCGATGAGGCCTCCAGCGGCATCAGCACGATCTTGCTGTTCGTGGCCGAGCCGATCCTGGTCAGCGCCTCGGTGTATTTCTGGGCGATGAAGTAGTTGAGCGCCTGGACGTCGCCCTTGGCGATGGCTTCCGACACGACCTGCGTCGCCTTGGCCTCCGCTTCGGCCGAGCGCTCGCGCGCCTCGGCGTCGCGAAAGGCTGCTTCCCTGCGGCCCTCGGCCTCGAGGATCTGCGACTGCTTGAGGCCTTCGGCGGCCAGGATCTGGGCGCGCTTATTGCGCTCGGCCGTCATCTGGCGGCCCATCGATTCGATGAGATTGGCCGGCGGATTGATGTCCTTGATCTCGACGCGGGTGATCTTGATGCCCCACGGATGCGCCGCCTCGTCGACGACACGCAACAGGCGCTCGTTGATGGCGTCGCGGTTGGACAGCAATTCGTCGAGGTCCATCGAGCCCATGACGGTCCGGATGTTGGTCATGGTCAGATTGAGAATGGCGTTCTGCAGCCCGGCCACCTGATAAGCGGCCTGCGCGGCATTGAGTATCTGGTAGAAGGCGATGCCGTCGACACCGACGATGGCGTTGTCGCGGGTGATGATCTCCTGCGTCGGCACATCGAGCACCTGCTCCATCATGTTCATCTTGGCGCCGACGCGCTCGAAGATGGGGTTGATGATGTTCAGGCCAGGCGTCAGCGTCTTGGTGTACCGGCCGAAGCGTTCCACCGTGTAATTGTAGCCTTGCGGCACCGTCTTGATGCCTTTGAAAAGAAGGATGATAACCAGGAAAACAAGAACGACGATGGCAATATCGAAACCGCTGAAGCCCATTTCGTATCTCCCTCAATAGGCACCGACTTCACGGAATCACTTAAGTGTGTTTCCGCAACGTTACAATCAGGTGATCGCTAATATTGGTTAGCGGAGGCTTTTGCGCACCGGTTTCAAGCTAAAGCGCGTCGCGCTGAAACGGATTCAGTCGACACGCTTTAAGTCTTTGCCTTGATGCATGTCGTTGTCCCAGAACCGCTGCACACTTCTGGGCGACATGCATCAGTCGGTAAAGCCGGTCACACCCAGCCGGAAAGCTCGCGCCGCGCCAGCGCTTCGATGACCGCCATGCCCTCGGCGCTGTCGTTGAGGCAGGGGATATGGGCGAAGTTCTTGCCGCCGGCGTGATGGAAGGTTTCGGCCGCCTCGCGGCCGATCTCGTCCAGCGTCTCGATGCAATCGACGGAAAAGCCGGGATTGACGACGGCGATCGACTTCACGCCGTCCTTGGCCAGTTTCTCGACGGTGACATCGGTATAGGGCTGCAGCCATTCCTGCGCGCCGAAACGCGACTGGAAGGTGGTGATGAGCTTGTTCTCGTCCCAGCCGAGGCGCGCGCGCAGCAGCCTTGTCGTTTCCAGGCAATGCGCCCCGTACGGATCGCCCTTGTCGGAATAGGGTTTGGGGATGCCGTGATAGGAGGTGATCACCACCTCAGGTTCGAAATCGAGCGTTGCGATGTGCTTCTCAATCGAGCGGGCGAGCGCCTCGATATAGACGGGCTCGTCGAAATAGGGCGGTACGCTGCGGATTGCCGGCGCATGCCGGATCTTCATCAGCGCGCGAAACAGCTGGTCGTTCGCGGTCGCCGTCGTCGTCGCCGAATATTGCGGGTAGAGGGGGAAGGAAAGGATGCGCTCGCAGCCTTGCGCGACCAGCTTTTGCGCGACGCTCGCCGTCGAGGGGTTGCCGTAGCGCATTGCCCAGTCGACCGTCACGTTGGGCAAGTCGGCCAGCGCAGCGGCCAGCTTCTGACCTTGAGCGCGGGTGAAAGTGCGCAGCGGCGACTCGTTCATCTCCCGGTTCCAGATACGCGCGTAGTTGGCGCCGGATTTTTTCGGTCTTGTGGTCAGCACGAGGCCGTAGAGGATCGGATACCAGATCGCCTTGTTGAGCTCGATGACGCGCGGATCGGAGAGGAACTCGCGCAGGTAGCGCCACATCGGCTTGAAGTCCGTGCCGTCGGGCGTGCCGAGATTGACCAGCATGATGCCGATCTTGCCCGTCCTGGCTGGCGGAGCGCCCGCCAGCGGCGGGCCGGGGACCTTCGCGGTTCTGGCATCGGTGGGGCTGGCAAGCGTCATGAACAGTCTCCGGTAGCGCCGCGAAACTAGCGATGCCCTGCCGGTTTTCAATGCTGCGTCTGGCCGCACTTTATCGCGTTTGGCACCCGAAAAGGAACACCCGCCCGTTTCCGGGCGGGTGCCATGAATTCCGGGTGGCCGCTTACTTCGCGGCCGGCGGAATGGTCAGCGTCGCGCCGAGTGGCAGGCGGCGCGGCTTATAATCCTTGTTGGCTTCGGAGATAAGCTTCCACCGGGTGGCGTCGCCATAGGCTCTCTTGGCCAGGTCCCAATAGGTATCGCCGGCGGCGACGGTGTGGCTGGTCTCAGCCTGCTTGGTTTCAGCGGGCGCCGCGGCCGCCGGCTTGGCCGTCTCGGCGGCTGGGGCGGGAGCAGGCGTCGCCGGAGCGGTTTCAGCCGGCTTCGTCCCGTCCGGTGCCGGAGGGGCCTCGGTCGAGACACTCGGCGGCGTGCCGGCGATATCGCTGGAACTGGAAGGCAAAGCCGGCATTGCCGGTTCGCTCGCGGCCGGTGCGGTCTCGGCCGATTTTGCTGCCTCGGCTGCCGGCGGCTGGGTCGTGGCTGCAGGAGCGGCCTCAGCCGGCTTTGCCGGTTCTGCCGCCGGTGCGGCAGGCGCCGTCTCGGCTGGTTTTGCCGGCTCGGCCGCCGCGGTCGCCGCCGCAATTTCGGTGATGCGGCCGTCAAGCTTCGGCGTGTAGGGCTGATGCGCGCCGAGATAGTCGGCCACCACCTGCTCCAGGCCGGGGCCGTAGTCATAGGCGTCCGTGGCCTTGTCGGCGAAAACCTTGTAACCGTCGCCGCCCTGGCGGACGTAGTTGTTGGTGGCCACGAGGTACTGCTTGTCGGGATTGATCGGCGTCCAGCCGCCGTTCTCCATCACCTCGGCCGATTTGACGCGGCCGGCATTGGGCGCGACCGATCTGTCGAAGGAATATTTGATGCCGGCAACCTGAGGGAAACGGCCGGCGCCGTCCTCGATCTGGCTGAGGCCGCTTTCGAGGCCCGCGACCAGGTCCTTGCCCGAGATCTTGAACGTCGCCAGCGTGTTCTGGAACGGCAGCACGGTCAGCACCTCGCCCATGGTCACCGTGCCCTGGTCGATCGACGCGCGCAGGCCGCCGCCGTTCGAGATGACGATTTCGACGCCCTGGCCCTTGGTGCGGTCGAGAATGGCGTCGGAGACGAGATTGCCCATCTCGCATTCGCGCGCGCGGCAATTCTCGCGGCTGCCGTCGATCGCCTTGGTGGTCTCGGCCACCTCCTTGTTCTTCAGCGCCTCGATCGGCGCCCCGAGTTCCTTGATGCGGGCCAGCACGGCCGGATCGGGGGTGATCGACTTGTCGAGGTAGATCGGGTCGCCGCTGGCCTCCTTGACGACGCCGTTGTCGTCGAACACGACCTTGAACTCGCCGAGATATTTCGAATAGGACGCCGCCTGCACCACCGGCACCTTATAGCCGTCGGGGTTGTCGACCATCGTCGGATAGGGGCCCGCCGCCTTCGGATCGGTGTTCGACAGGAGCGTGTGGCTGTGGCCGCCGACCACCACGTCGATACCGGGGATTTTCGCTATGACGTCGCGCTCGCGCCTATAGCCGATATGGGTGACGGCGATGATCTTGTTGACACCCTCTCCCTTCAGTTTCTCGACTTCGGCGGTGATCGCCTTGACGTCGTCCGTTATGGCGATGTTCGGCCCGGGCGAGGCGAGTTCCGGCGTGTCGTTGGTGACGGCGCCGATGATGCCGATCTTCTGGCCGCCGACCTCGACGACGATCGAGGGCTTGAACTTGCCCGCGGCGCCGGAGTTATCATTGGGCACGACATTGGCGCTGACGATCGGGAATTTGGCCTTGTCGAGGAACGGCACCAGCGCGGTCTCGCCGTCGTCGAACTCATGGTTGCCGAGCGTTACCGCGTCGGGCTTGATCTGATTGAGGAACTCCTCTTCCACCACACCCTTGTAGGTGGTGTAGAACAGCGATCCCTGGAAGTTGTCGCCGGCATTGAGCAGCAGCACGTTCTGGCCTTCGAGCTTCTTGCGCTGCTCAGCAATCGCGGTGATCAGCCGGCCGGCGCCGCCGATGCATTCGCCCTTGGTCTCCTCGTCGGCGGAACAGGTCGACTCGTATTTGTTGTTGCCTTCGATGCGACTGTGCCAATCGTTGAAATGCAGGATGTTCAGCGTGTAGTCGGCAAAAGATACGCCAGCCGACAGGCCGAGCGTCGAAGCGGACAGGGCTAGGATGGCAGCAATCTTCTTCATCTTCGTCTCCCGGATGAGCTGACTTCGAAGGCGCTTGATGACCCCGCTTGACCGGACAATAACAGTCAGCCTCGGGTCATGTTCACATCGGGTTCCGGTCGATGCAAGTGGAAATCCGGAAGTGTTTTGCCGGCACAAAAAAGGACGGCGGCTTGCGCCGCCGTCCCTGTCAGCTGAAGATTTGCGAACCCTCAAGCCCGGCGCGTCAGCACAAAATTCTGGCCGCTGGCGCTGGTGCAGTTGAGCTGGCTGGTGGAGATCATCAGGCAGTTGAAGCTGACCGGGGTCTGGCGGATCAACGAGGTGCCGTGGATCTCGACCGAGGTCGCGCCGGTCATGGTGTAGCTGCCTTCCGACAGCTTCTGGCCAGTGTCGGTGGCGACGGTGGTGAAGCTGCCAGCCATGAAGGTCGACAGGCCGGTGCCCTTGGCGTCGATCCAGTTGCCCTCGACACCCTTCGGCGCCGCCGCCATCGAAGGCTGGTCCGAGGGACCGGTGGTGGTGCAGGCGGCCGCAGCCAGAAGGCTTGCCGCGGCGCCTGCCGAAAGCAGTTTGCGCGCAATGGTCATTTTTGAAAATCCTCTCCTCAGTCCGCATCCTTCAATCGCCCGATTTCCGGGCGATTGCAAGGCGGTGGCTCCGGTCAGTCCCGGCGCTATCGGACCAGAATGTTGCGGAACTGCCACGGATCGTCCTTGTCCAGGTCCTCCGGGAAGAGTCCCGGCCGATTGTCCAGCGGCGTCCAGTCGGTGTAGTAGCCCCTGACCGGCCCGAGATAAGGCGTCTGCACTTCGAGGCAACGCCGGTAGTTCATCTCGTCGGCCTCCACGATACCAGCGGTCGGATTCTCCAGCGCCCAGACCATGCCGGCGAGCACCGCCGAGGTGACCTGCAGGCCGGTGGCGTTCTGGTAGGGGGCGAGCTTGCGTGCCTCGGCCAGCGACAGCTGCGAGCCGTACCAGTAGGCGTTCTTGTCATGGCCGTAGAGCAGCACTCCGAGCTCGTCGACGCCGTCGACCAGTTCGTTCTCGTCGAGCACGTGGTGAACCGGCTGCGGCTTGCCGGCGGCGCCGAACATCTCGTCCAGCGACAGCAAGGCGTCGTTGCAGGGATGGTAGGCGTAGTGGCAAGTCGGGCGGTATTGAAGCTTGCCCTTCTTCGAGCGCACGGTGAAGAAATCGGCGATCGAGATCGCCTCGTTATGCGTCACCAAGAGGCCGTATTGCGCGCCCGTCGTCGGGCACCAGGAGCGCACGCGCGTGTTGGCGCCTGGCTGTTCCAGATAGATCGCCGCCTTGGAGCCGTGCTTGTGCTTCTTGCCATTCTTCGGCATCCACTTCTCATGCGTGCCCCAGCCGAGCTCGGCCGGCTGCAGTCCCTCCGAGATGAAGCCTTCGACCGACCAGGTGTTCCAGAACACGTTCATCGGCTTTGGCTTCTTGGTGCGCTGGGTGTCGCGCTCGGCGATATGGATGCCCTTGACGCCAGCCTTCTTCATCAGCCTGGCCCAAGCCTCGCGATCTTCCTGCGCGGGCTCCGAAAACTCGAGACCGAGATCGGTGGCGAGGTCGACCAGCGCCTTCTTGACCAACCACGAGACCATGCCGGGATTGGCGCCGCAGGTGGAGACCGCCGTCGGGCCGCCGGGCTTGTCCTGCTTTTCCTGGATCATCGCCTCGCG
This sequence comes from Mesorhizobium sp. B3-1-9, assembly GCF_006439595.1. Lineage (NCBI taxonomy): Bacteria > Pseudomonadati > Pseudomonadota > Alphaproteobacteria > Hyphomicrobiales > Phyllobacteriaceae > Mesorhizobium > Mesorhizobium sp. B3-1-9. The sequence continues at coordinate 411,847 of NZ_VFTJ01000004.1, read as the reverse complement.
CAGCGCATAGTTGGTGCGGCTGGCATTGTCGGCCTCGGCGTCGAAATAGAAGCCGAGCCACGGCTCGACGACGGTGTCTATGTAGAGCACGCCGAGTTTGCGGCACAATTTCATCAAGTCCACCGAGCCGGTGTCGACCGACAGGTTGACGCAAAAGCCCTGGCCGCCACCATTGGTCAGAAGCGGCGTCAGCAGCTTCTTGTAATTCTTCTCGGTCACCGCTTCCTGGACGAAGGCGATGCCGCGCTCGTCGAGCAATTTCCGGTCGATGTCGCGCGGATCGACGACCGTCATGCGCGACTTGTCGAACTTGAAATGGCGTTCGATCAGCGGCAGCGTTCCCCGCCCGATCGAACCGAAGCCGATCATCACGACGGGACCGGTGATTTCACCGTAAACGGGCCAGTTTTCATTCGCCATTTTTTCGCACACTCCTTCAAACACGCGCAAAACCGGGCATTTTTCGCCCGACGGCCAAGCCGTACACCACAGATCATTGTCATAAACCAGCGAAAAGCGCCAATCGCGGGTAAGCCGGTTTGGCGGCGTGGTTAAGCTGATCCGGCGATACCGTTGAGGAACGCAACCAGCCGGTCGCGGTCGGCGGTCAGGCCCTTGTAGTCGAGTTGTTGCTGGTCGAGGGCCAGGAGCTGCTCCACGAAGGATGCAGCCAGCGTTGCCCGGTCCGGATGGGCATCGAGCACCTTGAGCGGATCGAGATGGATGCGGATGGTGAACAGGATGTCGCTTGAGACAGGCAGCTTGCGCAGCGTCTGACGCTCGACGCGCATGAAGGCATGAGCGTTGATGTCGCCGTCCGCGAATCGCGTCGGGCGGTTGGTGGCACGGTCGATGCGCTGGATATTCGAGAGCGGATGGTAGAGCGCGTCGCCGGCCTGGATCGACCAGTTGAAGCGCTCGACCGCTTGGCCCTGCAGGCCGTCGAACATCCGGTTGATGAGCTCGGCCGGCCGCGTGCCGGGTCCGAATCCAGGCACCGGCGCATGGATTTCCTGCAACGGCTTGCCGAATTTTTCCTGGAGCGACCAGGACGAAGGGAAGCAGAGCGAACCGGCGGCGAGCCGCCAGCCGCGCTCGTCGCGGCGCATCAGGATCAGGTCTTCCTGGACGAGCAGGGATGCTCTTGCAAGCGGCGCGTTGCGTAGGGTAGGCGGCGGCAGCCGGTCGGTCACGCTTGCGAGGCCGATGACCTCGACGTCCGAGCCGGCGCCGCAATGGGTGCGCGGGTGTTTCGCGATGAGATGCGGGCTGAGCAGGGCCAGCACTTCGCTTTGCGCGTCGCGGGTGCCGGCCTCCTCGACAAAGACCTTTTCGGGGATATCGGCATAGAGCCGCTGCTTTTCGGAGAGGTGCGGGAGAAGGAATTCGTCGACCTCGATCCAGCGCTCGATTTCGAGCGGCTTCAGCCCGATCGTGAAGAGTTTCGAAGACCCATCATAGGGCGTATGGGTCGGCTGGCGAATTGTCATGTCCGCTTGGGTTCTATCCAGTTCATGTCTCCTGGCTCAATCAGCCCAGTTGCGCCGGGATCAGCCCGCGCAGCGAATTGCCGACGAGGATCGCCTTCGCCGCCTTCAGGTCGTCGAAGCTGTATATCGCTTCCACCGCGCGGCCTTCGTCCAGAAGCTGGCCGCGCAATATTCCAGGCAAAAGGCCGCAGTCGAGGCGGGGCGTGGCGAGCGGGCCGCTGCCGAAATCGGCGAACAGATTGGTGATCGTACCCTCGCAGAGCTCGCCGCGCTCGTTGGCCAAAAGCACCTCGTCGGCGCGGGTCGCGAGATATTCGGCGCGTGCCTGCGTGTAAACTTGGCGCCGGCTTGTCTTGTGGCGCAGCAGCGTGTCGCCGGAATCGAGACGGATACGTGCCAACTGCAGCCGCCAGACCTTGTCCGCCGGCAGCGGTTCGTAGGCTTGAGCGGCGGCTGTCGCTTCGCCATTTCGCTGCAAAGCAAGGCGCACGCGTAAGGCAGTTCCGTGCCCGCCAACGGTGTTCGACAGCACTTCGCCGATCCGTTCGGGATCGCAGGCGAAGCCGAGTTCGGCGGCGGATGCATAAAGCCTAGCAAGATGGCGCTCGAAGCGCAGGAAGCCGGAACCAGGCTCCCAGCGCATGGTCTCGATCAGTTCGAAGCCGGCACCGTTCCCGTCGCGAAGCGCGCTTTCAACAGACACTCCCGATACTCCTCCTCGGCGGTCGAATCGAAGACGACGCCGCCGCCGACATTGTAGACGGCCTCACCGTCGGCAAAGAGCGAGATGGTGCGGATCGCCACCGAAAACCGCATCCTGCCGCCGGGCGCGATCCAGCCGATGGCGCCGCAATAGACGTCTCGCGGTGCGTCTTCCAGCTCGTGCAGGATTTCCATGGCGCGGATCTTCGGCGCGCCGGTGATCGAGCCGCAGGGGAAAAGCGCGGCGAAGACCTGGCGGATGCCGATGCCGGGCAAAAGCCGCGCTCGCACGCGGCTTACCATCTGGTGCACCGTCGGATAGGTCTCGATGCGGAACAGTTCCGGCACGTCCAGCGTGCCGACTTCGCTGATCAGCGAGATGTCGTTGCGCAAAAGGTCGACGATCATCCGGTTCTCGGCCTGGTTCTTCTCGTCGTTGCGCAGGAAGGCCTTCAGCCGCGCGTCCTCGACCTTGGTCGCGCCACGTGGCGCGGTGCCCTTCATCGGGTGTGTCTCGATCATGCCGTCGGCATCGATCTCGAAGAACAATTCGGGCGAGCGCGACAGGACGATCGGATCGCCGAGCGAGACCAGCGCGCCATATTTGACCGGCTGGCGTTCCGTCAGCGCGTCGAAGGCCGCAAGCGGATCGCCGGACCATTGCGCACGAACCGGGAAGGTGAGGTTGCCCTGGTAGCAATCGCCCTTGCGGATGTGGTCGTGGAGGCGTGCGAAGCGGCCGGCATAGTCCTCGGCGGACCATGTTGCCCTGGCATCGAAGATCGGGCCGTTGCTGGCTGACGCCTGCATCTGCGGCACCGCCTGCTCGACAGGCGCATCGAAGACGCCAAGGCAGACCAGCGGCGCGCGGCGGCCCTCGGGCAGCAGCGGCACCAGTTTCGGCTCGAGCAGGTAACCGGCTTCGTAGGAGAAATAGCCCGCCAGCCATTTGCCGGCGTCCGATGCGGCCTGCGCCCTTTCAAGCGCGGGCATGAACTCTTCCGCGGCCTGCGCGACGATGATCTCGCGCGGCCGGTCGAAGACCAGCTGACGAGCGGTCGCGTCGTTGCGAAAAAGGGCTGCAGGCAGGGACATAAGCCTCGAATGCGGACAAAAAGCGCCGTCGACCGCTCTATATGGGGGCTTGGCGTGGCGCAATCGAGGGAGCGGCGTCCGGCGGCGCAAAGGTGGCTGGCCCAAAACAAAGACGGCGCCCGTAAGGACGCCGCCTTGCTGCCAACCAGGCAGGTTGCTCAGGTGTTGCTTGCGGTTCCGGCCGTCGGGAACTGGTGGGCGAATTCGGCCTCGTTGCCGGCGGCCAGCAATTTCGCCTGCTCGATCCATTTTTCGCGCGCGATGCGGCCGTCGAAATTGAGCACTTCCTCGATCCGTTTGACGTCGGCGGCGGTCCAGGCGGCGATCTCGGCATAGGTGGTGACGCCCAGGCCTTTGAGCAGCCTTTCGTTGACCGGGCCGATGCCGATGAGGCGGCGCAGATTGTCGGCCTTGCCGGTCGCGGCCTGCGGCGCTGCCGCCTTCTTTGCCGCGGGTGCTGCCGCCTTCTTCGGCGCGGCGGCTTTGGCCGCCGGCTTCGGTGTCGCTGCAGTCTTCGTTGCGGCCGGCTTCTTTGCAGCGGGCCCGGCCTTTGCCGCCGCCGATGTCGCGGTCATCAGCGCCGCCGGCGCCGGCGCGGCGGCCTTGTCGGCGCCGGCCTTGGCGCCAGGCGCATCGCGCAGCCGGCTTTCGAGATCGGCGCGGGCACGGCCGCAGGCGTCGAGCTCGCCCTTCAACCGATCGCTGTCGGCGCGCAGCCTGTCGCGCTCGCCTCGCGTGCGGTCGAGATCTCCGCGCAGACTGTCGAACTGTCCGCGCAGGCGGCCCCAGATGAACCAGCCAACCAGGATACCCACAACGAACGCCAGGAGCATGTAGAAGAAAGTGCTCATTTCCCTCTCCAGTCCGATCTGTCGGCCGAGGCCCGGAAAGGCGAGCGCACGCCAAGGATCGTCAAAGGTTCCGTGGTCGGCGGAACCGCCGGCTTCAATCGAGCCATCGGCGTTCGGCCTTGTCCGGGCCGATGGGCATCATCGCATTCGCCGTGGCGTAGCGGCAGGCCATCTCTGGCCCTGCGCGATGCGTCCGGCTGAGCTTGAGGCCGGACGCTATCATATGGCTTGTCGAAAGCCAGTTGAAAAATGCCCCCGGAGAGTTATTCAAGAACAGCTATTTAGGCAAGAATAGACCCTTGCTAATATGCATCCCGGCTAAACTATTACGACAGATGCCTGCGCCGTAGTTGTCGTCAACTATCGAGCGCTTCCAATTCGTCGATCAGCGAACCGATCACGCCGAGGCCGATCTGCCAGAATGCGGGATCGGTGGCGTCGAGGCCGAAGGGCGCAAGAAGCTCGGAGTGATGCTTCGTGCCGCCGGCGCGCAGCATCTCGAAATACTTCTCCTGAAATCCGCGCTCGGCATTCTGGTAGACGGCATAGAGCGAATTCACCAGGCAATCGCCGAAAGCATAGGCATAGACGTAGAAGGGCGAGTGGATGAAATGCGGGATATAGGTCCAGAAGACCTCGTATCCCTCGCGCAGCTTGATCGCCGGCCCCAGGCTCTCGGCCTGCACTTCCAGCCAGAATTCGCCGAGCCTGTCCGAGGTCAGCTCGCCGTTCTTGCGTTCGGCATGCACCTTGCGCTCGAACTCGTAGAAGGCGATCTGGCGCACGACGGTGTTGATCATGTCCTCGACCTTCTGGGCGAGCATGGCCTTGCGCTCGCGCTTGTCGCCGGTCTGCTCGAGCAGCGAGCGGAAGGTCAGCATCTCGCCGAAGACGGAGGCGGTTTCGGCCAGCGTCAGCGGCGTCGAGGCCATCAGCGCGCCCTGGCCGGCGGCCAGCACCTGGTGCACGCCATGGCCGAGCTCATGCGCCAGCGTCATCACATCGCGCGGCTTGCCCATGTAGTTGAGCAGCACGTAGGGATGCGCCGACGGCACCGTCGGGTGGGCGAAGGCGCCGGGGGACTTGCCGGGCCGCACCGGCGCGTCGATCCATCTGCGATCGAAAAAGCCGCGGGCGATTTCGGCCATGTCCGGCGAGAAGCGCTGGTACGCCGAGAGCACCGTGTCCCTGGCGTCGTCCCAGCTGATCACCGCCTGCGGCGTTTCCGGCAGCGGCGCGTTGCGGTCCCAATGGTTCATCACCTCCATGCCGAGCCAGCGCGCCTTCATCGCGTAATAGCGATGCGACAGCCGCGGATAGGCCTCGCGCACAGCCGCGGCCAGCGCATCGACCACATCGCGCTCGACACGGTTGGCGAGGTGGCGCGAGTCGGCGATATCCTGGAAGCCGCGCCAGCGGTCGGAGATTTCCTTGTCCTTGGCCAAAGTGTTGGTGATGAGCGTGAAGGTGCGCAGGTTCTTGCGGAACGTGGCGGCCAGCGCCTCGGAGGCGCGGCGGCGCACCTCGCCGTTCGAATCCTGCAGCCGGTTCAGCGCCGGCTCGAGTGTCAGTTCCTCGCCCTCGACGTCGAAGCGCAGGTCGGTCATCGTCTCGTCGAACAGGCGGTTCCAGGCGCCGCGCCCGGTGACCGACTTTTCGTGGAACAACTGCTCGACGCGGTCCTCGAGCTGGTAGGGTTTGTCCTTCCTGAGGTCGAGCACCCAGGGCCGGTAGTGGCCGAAGGCCTTGTCGGCGGCCAAAGCGCTTTCGATCGCCGCATCGTCGATCAGGTTGAGTTCGAGCGCGAAGAACAGGAGATGCGCGCTGGCGTCCGTCATCTTTTCCTGGACGTCGCCATAGAGCTTGGCGCGCTGCGGATCGGCCGTGTTGCCGGCATAGACGAGGCCGGCATACGAAACGATGCGGCCGATCAGTTCCTCGAGCGCCTCATAGGCCTTGAGCGCCTCGCCCAGCCGGCCGGCGGCGCCGCGCCCGGCTTCCGCGGCCAGCGTACCCTTCCAGCGGGTCTCGAAGGCGATGGCGTCGCTGGCCGCCTTGGCGATGTCGCGCTTCAACTCCGGCGCGTCCATGCCGGAATAGAGATCGGCGAGATTCCACTCCGGCAGGTCGCCGAGCTCCGCCGCGCCCTGTCCGGACGACGCCGCCGCAAGCCGCTGACCAAACATCATGCGCATCAACAATACCTTTTTTGAACCAAGGGGCCAGAATCAAAGGGAAAGGAGAAGCCGGTCAAATCCTAAGGAATTCGTTCACCGGGTTTTTTGAAACCTTATTTAGAACCCTGTGCCAAGATGATCCACGGGGATTTTCTCGGGCGGACAACTCAAACAGTCATGACAGGTTCCATACTCATAGTCGATGACGATCCGGTGCAGCGCCGGCTGGTCGAGGCCGCGTTGACCAAGTTCGGCCACAGCGCGATCGTCACGGATAGCGGCGAGGCCGGCCTCGACGCGCTCGATGGCCCGAACGCGCGCGAGGTCTCCGTCGTCATTCTCGATCTCGTCATGCCCGGCCTCGACGGCATCGGCGTGCTGAAGGCGATGCGCGAGCGCGCCATCAACATTCCCGTCATCGTGCAGACGGCCCAAGGCGGCATCGAGACCGTCGTCTCGGCGATGCGGCACGGCGCCTTTGATTTCGTCGTCAAGCCGGCGTCGCCCGACAGGCTGCAGACCGCGATCTCCAACGCGCTCAAGGTGGAAGCCGTCGAGGACGAGATGAAGCGCGCGTCGCGGCGGCGCGGCGGTGGCCATCTCACCTTCAAGGACATGATCACGCGCAGCCCGGCAATGGACCGGGTGATACGCCTTGGGCAGAAAGCGGCGGCCTCCAACATCCCGATCCTGATCGAGGGCGAATCCGGCGTCGGCAAGGAACTGGTGGCGCGCGCCATCCAGGGCAGCGGCGACCGCCGCTCGAAACCGTTCGTCACCGTCAATTGCGGCGCCATCCCTGACAATCTCGTCGAATCGATCCTGTTCGGCCACGAGAAGGGTTCCTTCACCGGCGCCACCGACAAGCACACCGGCAAATTCGTCGAGGCGAACTCCGGCACGCTGTTTCTCGACGAGATCGGCGATCTGCCGCTCGACGTCCAGGTCAAACTGCTGCGCGCCGTGCAGGAAGGCGAGGTCGACCCGGTCGGCGGCCGCTCGACCGTCAAGGTCGATATAAGGCTGATCTCGGCCACGCACCGGAACCTCCTGCAGCAGGTCAAGGACGGCAAGTTCCGCGAGGACCTGTTCTACCGGCTGAACGTCTACCCGATCTTCGTGCCGCCACTGCGCGACCGCCGCGACGACATTCCCTACCTTGTCCGGCATTTCATGGAAAAGGTCGCACCGACCGATCCGCGCCGCCGCCTTGCCGGCATATCGGCCACGGCGCTTGCCATGCTGCAGGCCTATGACTGGCCCGGCAATATCCGCCAGCTGGAAAATGCGGTCTTCCGCGCGTCGGTGCTTGCCGAGGGGGATGTGCTGACCGAGGAGGAGTTCCCGCAGATCCGGGCGCAGGTGGAAGGCACGGTCAATCTCGAAGCGGAACCGGCGTCCGCAGTCGCCGAAACGATTGCGGACGCGTCCCGGCAAGCGGATGAAACCGCTGCCGACGCAACGGCGGCCGGTTTGGCCGACGGCGAGGCGCCAGCCAGGCCGCAGCTGCGTTTCGGGACGCTTCGCGCGCTTGACGAGCGCGGCAATGTGCGGGCGCTGGCCGATGTCGAGCTCGAGATGATCAAGCTTGCGATCGACCACTACAACGGCCAGATGAGCGAAGTCGCCCGCCGGTTGGGCATCGGTCGCTCAACGCTCTACCGCAAGTTGAAGGAATATGGCATTGACCCCGAAGCCGGCCGCGTCGACCGGCTTGCCTCATGACAGGCAAGCCTCGAACCAGCTTGCTTGCCTAAAATCCGAGTCAAATTGTCGCTTTTTACGTGAAAACACAGGGTTTTCAGCGGTAAGCGTTGCCGAGGATCACGCATTAACGCTAACGGTAACAGATCGTGTTCTGGCCGAGGCGGATTCTTGATCTAAACCAGCGGTTTACCACGAAATGCTGTGCATAATTTTTGACGGGATATCGCCACCGTGTTACCGCATTTCGGCTTCAATAAACGATGATTAACCATTAGGATCGATATTCGGATGTGAAAACGACGCATCCGTTTGGTCAAATCCGGGGACAAACGGCAGCCTGCAAGGCCATTTGATTTGAACAAAGTCGAACGACACAACAACGGGCGGCATTTACACATGAGCGTCTGGCCGAGGTGGCTGACGTTCGTGATTTTGGCCGTCGGGTTCCTGTCTGTGGTGACGTCGGGCGCCAGGGCCGAAGTGCGTACGCTCAAGCTCTATCATCTGCACACGCACGAGAAGGCCGAGATCGTCTACAAGCGCAATGGCCGCTACGATCCGGAAGGCCTGCGCAAGATCAACATCATTCTGCGCGACTGGCGCCGCAACGAGCCGACCAAGATGGATCCGCGGCTGCTCGATCTCGTCTGGGAAGCCTATCGCGAAAGCGGCGCGACCGACTATATCCAAGTGGTCTGCGGCTATCGTTCGCCGTCAACCAACGCGCTGTTGCGTTCGCGCAGCCGCGGTGTCGCCGAGAAGAGCCAGCACATGCTGGGTAAGGCGATGGATTTCTACATTCCCGGCGTGCCGCTGAAGAAACTGCGCAACATCGGCCTCAAGATGCAGGGCGGCGGCGTCGGCTATTACCCGACTTCCGGCTCGCCATTCGTGCATATGGATGTCGGCAACGTGCGCCATTGGCCGGGCATCAGCCGCCAGGAACTGGTCAGCCTGTTCCCGAACGGCAAGACGCTGCATGTGCCGAGCGACGGACGCCCGTTGCCCGGATATGAGCAAGCAGTGGCAGCGTATCAGGCGCGTAAGGGCGCCGGCACCCCGAACATCGAACTGGCCAGCGCCGGCGGCTCGACCAAGCGCTCCGGCGGCCTTTTTGCCTGGTTCGGCGGCGGCGCCGACGAGGCCGATGACGACGCCGACGAAAGTGCCCCGGCGCCTCAGCGGAAAGCCGTGAAGCAGGTCCAGGTCGCCAGCGCCGCCACGGCACGCGACAGCAATCTTCCGGGCATCGCGATTGTCACCCCGAAGGATGCCAAGCGCGCCAACATCCCGCAGATCGCGGATGACAGCGCCGACGATTCGCAGCCGTCGCAGCAGGATACGCCGGAGACGATCATCGCCGCCCTGCCGCCCAAGGAAATCCCGCTGCCCGACTTCGCGCCGCGTCCGAAGGTCGATGTCGGCCAGCAGACGCCGCAGAACGTGCCGTTCGCCACGGCGGATGCCTCGGCGACGACAGAGCAGGCGGTTGCGACGGCCCAGGCGCCCGTGCCGGACAAGGTTCCGTTCGGCGCAGCCAGCGCCGCGGAGGCCGCGAGCACCGATCCGGCGCAGGTGGCGGTCAACAACATCCCGCTGCCGACCTGGCGTCCTGACCGCTCGACGCCGGCGGAACTCGCGCCGAAGGACAAGAATGTGCTTCTGGCGCTGGCCGAAACCGCTTCGCAGGACAAGAGCGCGACCGACGCGTTCTCGGTGCTGCCGACGGCACGGCCGCAGCCCGGCAAGCAGGATGAGGTGAAAGCCGTTCTCGAACAGGCCAATGCAACCGTCGGGGCCGATGGCGGCGGCGCCGAATACCAGCTCGCGTCGCTGACCGAACCGGAACCGCGCTCCGCGTTCAACGATCCGTCGGGCGTCGATGCGGCCTCGCCGCGTCAGGCCATCGCCGCACTCCCAGCCGGGACCGATCCGGCAAAGGCGATCGGCGCCGGCGTGAAGACGACGGCCAAGGAAGGCAGGGCGTCCGCCCACGATCTGAAGCCCGGGCCCAAGGCCATGGTGGTGGCGACGCCGCCGCAAGCCGCGCGCTGGGCGCTGGGCAACGGCGTCAACATCGCCTCGATTTCCGACCCGACGACAGCGCCGCGCTATGCCTACAACATCGTGCATACGCCGCCGAGCGAAGTGTATACGGCCGGCTTCCAGGCGGATGGCGGGGTGCCGGACGCAAGCCGGTTCACCGGCAACGCGGTGAAGTTCCTCTCGGTCGCGCGCTTCCAAACGAAATAGTGACGAGTCAGCGTGACCACCGCAAAGCCGCGTTGGCCCGTCAGCGCGACTTTTGTCTTTCATGGCATGCGCCGCTGCCTGTTAGGCCAGAAGGTCTTCCCGCTTCGTCTAATGGTAGGACAGCGCCCTTTGAAGGCGTGAATCGTGGTTCGAATCCATGAGCGGGAACCAGACATGGCAATGCCTCGGTCGGCGTTCGGTATGCGCATCTTCACGCCAGGCTAAACTTACCGTGAGGTTGGAGCGCCGCGCCCAATGATGGGTTAAAAGGGGTTCGTTCCAAACTGGGGATATTCATGAAGAAGATTGTATTGGCGTCAGTTCTGGCGCTGGCCGCGGCATCGGCTGTCGTCGCTCCCTCGCAAGCCGAAACCGTGATCGTCAAGACCGGACGACATCATTGCGTGACCAAGCTGGTGACGCATTGGCGCCACCACCACAAGGTGGTCGAGAAGGTCAGGGTCTGCAGATAGTTGCGTTTGCAAGACTAATCCCGGCCGGCGCAAGCCGGCCGGTTTTTTGGTGCTCAGTCAATTTCCAGCGTGGCCGCTTCGCCCCTGGCCAGGAGCCGCGCGGCGTCGCGCGCGGGCGGCAATCCGAACTGGCGCGCATATTCGCGGCTGAACTGGGAGGCGCTTTCGTAGCCGACGGTGAAGGCGATATGCGCCGCGCTGCCCGGTTGCGCGATCAGCAGATGGCGCGCTTCCAGAAGGCGGAGCTGCTTTTGATACTGGATCGGGCTCATCGCCGTCGCCGCCTTGAAGTGGCGATGAAAGGCGGCGTTGCTCATATGCGACAGCTCGGCCAGTTGCGTCACATCGATCGGCTCGTTGTAGTGCGCGCGGATCCAGGCGGTGGCGCGGCGGATTTGCGAAAGGCGGCCATCGGCACGGGCGAGCTGACGCAGCTTCTCGCCCTGCGGGCCTTGCAGGAGCCTGAACGCGATCTCCCGTTCGAGCATGGGCGCGAGAACAGGAATCTCGGCTGGTTTGTCGAGCAGCCGCAGCATTCGGCGCCATGCGTCGAGCAGCAAGTCATCGAGCTGATTGGTCACGAAGCTATCGCAGTCGATCGCCGGCTTGTGGTCGATGAGCAGGCCGGCGATCAGCTCGGTATCGAGCGAGAAGGCGATGGCCAGGTAAGGCTGTGCGACGCTCGCCTCGAGCAACTGGCTGGTCGCGGGGGTTTCAACCGCATAGACGAAATAGCTGCCGGCGCCGTAGGCAAGCGTGCGGTCGCCGATCAGGACCGTTTTGGTTCCCTGCAAGACAAACAGCGTGGTCGGCTGGCAAAGCTCCGGCAGCGGCGGCGTCGGCACCTCGCTGCGGCCGATGGTGACGCGCGGAATGGCCGTCTTCGTCCGCCGTCCGCGCGCATGTCGGCTGGCGAGTGCGATCAATTCCTGAAGCGCTTCATTCATCGTTTCAGCATTGCCGATCCATGCAAGCCGTGCAACCAAGTGACGCGGAGCCGCGCATCCAGTTGAGAGGATTAGGCAAGAGGATGCGAGGATCCGGCGCGCGAAGCAGGTCGGTTGACGCCAGTCTAGGTCGCCAAGAAGGAGACCTGGAATGACGACGCAAAAGAATGCGCTGGTGACCGGCGCCAACAAAGGTATTGGGCTCGAGACCGCCAGGCGGCTGGCGGCACTGGACTACAAAGTGTGGCTCGGCGCCCGCGACGCGGGGCGCGGGGAGGCTGCGGCGCAGGCGTTGCGCGCCGAAGGGTTCGACATCGAGTGGCTCGAGCTCGACGTCACCAGCGACGACGGCGTGGCGGCTGCTGTCAAGACAGTCGCGGCGCAGGCGCCCGGCCTGGACGTGCTGGTCAACAATGCCGGCATTGCGCCCGGCTATGTCGACGCGCTTGGTCCGGACGGCCGCTATGAGCGGCCGCCGAGCCGCGAGAATGTCGCGGAGATGAAAGCCACCTATGATGTCAACGTCTTCGGTCCGGTGCGGGTCACCCAGGCGTTCCTGCCGCTGCTCAAGGCGGCGCCCGCTGCACGGATCGTCATGGTGAGCAGCTATCTCGGATCGCTGGCGCGCGCGGCCGGCAACAGCCAGTCGCCCAATGTCATGGGCTATGGCAGTTCGAAGACCGCGCTCAACGCCGTCACGCTGTCCTTCGCCCGGGAACTCGCGCCTCGCGGCATCATGGTCAACGCCGCCGCTCCCGGCTACACCGCCACGGACCTCAATGCGCACAGAGGCGGCCGCACGGTGCAGCAGGCGGCCGAGATCATCGTGCGGCTGGCGACGCTGGAGCCGGGCGGACCGACGGGCGGCTATTTCGACGAGAACGGCGCGCTGCCCTGGTGAGGGCGCTGATTTACTTCTTGAGCTTGCTCGCCTCACGCGCCAGCGCTTCGATCTCGTCCCACTTGCCGGCCTTGATGAGATCGTCGGGCGCCACCCAGGAGCCGCCGACGCAGATGACGTTGGGCAGGCTCAGATAGTCGGCGGCGTTCCTGGCCGTTATGCCGCCGGTCGGGCAGAATTTCACGGCGGCGAGCGGCGAAGCGAAGGCTTTCAGCGAAGCGATGCCGCCGGATTGCTCGGCCGGGAAGAATTTCAGGAAGCGCAGGCCGGCTTCGCGCGCGGCCATGATCTCGCCGGGCGTGATGGCGCCGGGCAGCAGCGGCACGGGGCTGCCCTTGGCTGCGTCGAGAAGCTGGCTGGTGATGCCGGGACTGACGATGAATTTCGAGCCGGCGCGGGCTGCTTCATCGAACTGCTTGGCATCGAGGATGGTGCCGGCGCCGACGATCGCCTCTTCGACCTCGGCAGCGACGCGGCGGATCGCTTCCAGCGCGTCGGCGGTGCGCAGCGTGATCTCGATCGCCGGCAGGCCACCGCGCGAAAGGGCGCGAGCGAGCGGCACCGCATCCGCTACATTGGCGATCTTCAGCACCGGGATGACCGGTTGACCGTTGAGAAGCGACAGGAGCTTTTCGGTCTTGCTGGTCATTTGCTGGTCTCCATTTCGATCGATTTCAACCGATTAGCAGAAGGCATTTGCCAAGTCCACGAAGGCAGGCGTGTCGCGATGCCGCGCAGCGGATCGCCGTGGGCCCTTTGAGCCTTGAAACCGCTTTCACCACGGTCTAGTGGCATGACCATGACAACAGCCATGGAAATTCAGCCGGTCCACGTCGCGGCGCTCTATAAATTCGCGCGGCTCGATGGATACGAGACCCTGCGCGCGCCGCTCGCGGCCTTCTGTTGCGGACGCGGCATCAAGGGCACGTTGCTTCTGGCGCATGAAGGCATCAACGGCACCGTCGCCGGCAGCGAGGAAGCGATCGCCGCGCTGATGTGTCACCTTGAGGCCATCGAAGGCCTTGCCGGACTGGAAGTCAAATACAGCAGCGCCGCCGAAATGCCGTTCCACCGCATGAAGGTGCGGTTGAAGCGCGAGATCGTCACCATGGGCGTCGAGGATATCGATCCGGCGGCGAGCGCAGGCACCTATGTCGCGCCGGCCGACTGGAACGCGCTGATTTCCGATGCCGATACCTTGGTGATCGACACGCGCAACGCCTATGAAGTTTCGCTCGGCACTTTCCAGGGCGCGGTCGATCCCAGGACCACCAGCTTCCGCGAATTCCCGGCCTGGGTCGAGCAGCACCGTGGAGAGTTCGAGGGCCGCAAGGTGGCGATGTTCTGCACCGGCGGCATTCGCTGCGAGAAGGCGACGGCCTATGTGAAGTCGCTCGGCCTCAAAAACGTCTTTCATCTCAAGGGCGGCATCCTGAAATATCTGGAAGACGTCCCGGCCGAGGAGAGCCTCTGGCAAGGCGAATGTTTCGTGTTCGACGAACGGGTGTCCGTCTCGCACGGTCTCGCGGAGGGCGAAGCCGAACTCTGCCGCGCCTGTCGGCACCCGCTGACGGTCGAGGACAGGTTGTCGCCGAAATACGCGATCGGCGTTTCATGCCCGCATTGCTTCGAAATGCGGTCCGATGCGGATCGCGAGCGCTACGCCGAACGCCACCGTCAGGTCGAACTTGCGCAAGCGCGCGGCGGCAAGCACCATATCGGAAGCTAGAGCCACACGCCCTTGCGCGTAAAACTCGCCTCGTCATTGTAATGTCAATGCGCGGGGCCTACCTCTTGCCGGTCCGAAACCGTGCCCGCGCGCATTTCGGCCGGGCCAATTCTGGAGGCATTAATGCTCGACCCCAAGAAGCTGCTCGACGACCTTCTCGGCTCGCAAATTCCCGGCACCGGATCGACCGTCCGCGACAAGGCGGGGCAGGCGGTGCAGATGGCGAAGGACAATCCGCTCGCCGCCGGCGCGCTTGCCGCCGTGCTGCTCGGCACCGGCACCGGCCGGCAGGTGACGGGCGCGGCCATCAAGCTCGGCGGCCTGGCGGCGATCGGCGGCCTCGCCTACAAGGCCTACCAGAACTACAAGAACGGCGCGGAGCCGGCCCAGGCGCCGGCGTCCGGCGAGCCGGAGTTGCTGCCGCCGCCCGCCGATACCGCCTTCGATCCCTCGCAGGCGCCGCAAGGCGAAGCCGAGTTCACGCTGACGCTGGTCAGGGCGATGATCTCGGCGGCGAAGGCCGACGGCCATGTCGATGACGACGAGCGCAGGAAGATCGCCGACAAGCTCAAGCTCGCCGGCATCGGCGCTGAAGCGGAAAAATTCCTGCTCGCCGAACTCGAAAGCCCGCTCGATCTCGACACGCTGGTCGCCGGCGCCAAGACCGATGCGCAGAAGCTCGAGCTCTACACCGCGTCGCGGCTTACCATCGATCCCGACACGCGCACCGAGCGCGGTTATCTCGACCTGCTCGCCGGCCGCCTCGGCCTGCCGGACGCCCTGGTCGATCATGTCGAGGCGACGGTTTCGGCGGCAAAGGTGCCGGCGGGAACGGCGCCCAATTCACCGTGGTGATTCGGCGTGGTAAACGTCCTTCGGGGACGCCTTGCCGTCCGTTAACTTCTCGTTAACCCAGCAAGCGCATCATTCTAACCAGTCGGACCGGCTTTTCCTCCTCCCAAGCGCGGTTCAGATCGGGGCGGTCGCCAATGGCCGCCCTTTTTGTTGACCTCTTCTTTATCACCAACAGCTGCTTGCCATGACCCATGGCATTTGCGATGCCACGTTCTTCCATCCATGACCGGGAGGACGACGATGACAGCCATAGCACAGAAGACCGCCATCGTTACCGGCGCCGGCACCGGCATCGGCAAGAGCGTCGCGACGGCGCTGCTCAAGGCAGGCTGGAACACGGTGTTCTGCGGCCGCCGCAAGAAAGTGCTGGAGGAGGCGATCGCCGAGGCGGGGAAGACGCAAGCCAAGGCATTGGCCGTCGCCTGCGACATCAGCAAGGCCGACGAGGTGGATGACATGTTCGAGACCGTGCTCGAGGCCTTCGGCCGCGTCGACCTGCTCTTCAACAATGCCGGCATGGGTTACAAGTCGACGCTGATCGACGAAATCCCGGTCGAGGTCTGGAACGACGTCGTCGGCGTCAACCTCACAGGCTCGTTCCTATGCGCCCGCGCAGCCTTCGGCGCCATGCGCCGGCAGAAGCCGATGGGGGGCCGTATCATCAACAACGGCTCGGTGTCGGCCTATGCGCCGCGCCCCGGCTCCGCGCCCTATACGGCGACCAAGCATGCGATCACCGGGCTCACCAAGACGCTGGCACTCGACGGCCGGCCTTTCGACATCGCCTGCGGCCAGATCGACATCGGCAATGCGCTGACCGAGATGGCGCAGCCGATGACGGTCGGCGTGCCGCAGGCCAATGGCTCGATCGCCGCCGAAGCGGTGATGGATGTCGAGCGCGTGGCCGATGCGGTGCTGCACATGGCGAGCCTGCCGCTCGATGCCAACGTGCTGTTCATGACGGTGATGGCGACGAAGATGCCGTTTGTCGGGCGCGGGTGAACGCCCGACGGGTCACTTTTTCAGAAAAGCCTCGATCCGTTCCAGCGCGCGCAGGATGTTCTCCTCGGAATTGGCATAGGAAAGCCGGATATAGCCTTCGCCGAGAACGCCGAAATCGGGGCCGCCGATCAACGCCACGCCGGCATCCTCCAACAGCGCCGAAGCGAGCTTCTTGGCCTTCCAGCCGGTTTTCGAGACGTTGGGGAAGGCATAGAAGGCGCCCTTCGGCGTGATGCAGGAAATGCCCGGGAGCGCGTTCAGCCCCTCGACCACGATCTTCCTGCGGTTGTCGAAGGCGCGCATCATCTTCTCGACATCGTCCTGCGGGCCGTCGATCGCCGCGATGCCGGCGAACTGGCTCGGCGCGTTGACGCAGGACCAGCAGTTGACCGCCAGCTTGCGCACCTTGTCGTAGAGATGCGCGCCCTTGTCGCCATTCGGCCAGATCGACCAGCCCATGCGCCAGCCGGTCATCGCCCAGGTCTTCGACCAGCCGTTGAGCACGATCAGCCGATCACGAATTTCGGGGAAGTTCAGCAGCGAGCAGTGAGTCTCGCCGTCATAGGTCATGACGTCGTAGATCTCGTCCGACATGATAGCGACCTGGGGGTGCTTCTCCAGGCCCTTGACCAGCTTCTCGATCTCGGCCCGCGGAGTGACGCCACCGGTCGGATTGGCGGGCGAGTTGAGGATGAGCAGCCTGGTCTTCGGCGTGATCAGCGCCAGCGTCTCTTCCGCCGAGAAGGCAAAGCCGTTTTCCTCGCGGATCGGCACCGGCACCGGCGTGGCGCCGGTGAACTCTATCATCGAGCGGTAGATCGGAAAGCCGGGATCGGGGTAGAGGATCTCGGCGCCCGCCTCGCCGAACATCAGGATCGCGGCAAACATCGTCGGCTTGCCGCCCGGCAGGATCATCACATTCTCGGGCGACACCTCGACGCCAGTGGTGGTCAGCGTGCGGCGCACGACCGCCTCGCGGGTGGCTAAAAGGCCGTTGGCAGGCGTGTAGCCATGGTGGCCGTCACGCAGCGCCTTGATCGCCGCCTCGACGATGTGCTGCGGCGTCTTGAAGTCGGGCTGGCCGATGCCGAGGTTGACGATGTCGCGTCCCTGATGGGCGAGCGCGGTGGCCCTCGCCAGCACCGCGAAGGCATTTTCCTCGCCGAGACGGTCGAAGGCCGCGATCGTGTGGAGCATTTTTCCCGTCCCTGTGGTTCTTTCTGTGAGCGAGCGTTTTTGTGACGGTCCGCAGGTAAAAGTCAACGGATTGGAGTGGCCGGTGTCGGAAGATCTGAAGAATTGGCAGCCGCGTCCGCGGCCGGAACGCAAGGTGTTCGAAGGCCGTTATGTGCGCCTTGAGCCGTTCAGCGCGGCAAAGCATGGCGATGGCCTCTATGAAACCTCGTCCGTCGCCGATATCGATGGGCGCTTCGCATGGCTGCCGGACTATCCGCCGAAAAGCCGCGCTGCCTTCCAGCCATGGCTCGACAAGGCCGAGGCGCTTGAGGATCCGCTGTTCTTCACCGTCATCGACAAGGCAAGCGGCGAGGTCGCCGGACGACAGACGCTGATGCGCATCGATGCCAACAACGGCGTCATCGAGATCGGCAACATCTATTGGGGACCGTTGATCTCGCGCAAGCCGGCGGCGACCGAAGCGCAGTTCCTGTTCATGAAATACGTCTTCGACGAGCTCGGCTATCGCCGTTACGAGTGGAAGTGCAACAACCGCAACGAGCCGTCGAAGCGCGCGGCCGAGCGGTTCGGCTTCAAGTTCGAGGGCATCTTCCGCCAGCATTTCGTGGTCAAGGGTGAAAACCGCGATACGGCGTGGTATTCGGTCGTCGACAAGGAGTGGCCGACACTCCGAAAAGCCTATGAGGCCTGGCTCGATCCGGCAAATTTCGATGCCCAGGGAAGCCAGAAACGGCGGCTTGAAGATTTCCGCGCCGAGTTCGGCGCGTAGATCATGATCCTGAGAGCCGGGAAACCGGTTTTCAGGACCATGGTCGGCAGACAGGAGTTTGGCGATGGCGCATGACCATGCTTCGCACGACCACGGCCCGGCCGGTCATAGCCACAGCCATGGCGCCGGGCATGTGCATGGCTCAACCGACAAGAAGCGGGTGCTGATCGCTACCTGTTTGACCGCCTGCTTCATGGTCGCCGAGGCGCTGGGCGGCTGGCTTACCGGGTCGCTGGCGCTGGTCGCCGATGCCGGGCACATGCTGGCTGACGCCATCGCGCTCGCCCTTGCCTGGTATGCTTTTCATCTCGCCGGGCGTCCTGCCACCGGCCGTCTCACCTATGGCTTCGCACGGGTGAAGACGCTGGTCGCTTACACCAATGGCATCGCCATCTTCGTCATCGCGCTTTGGATCGTCTACGAGGCCTGGGGCCGGCTGATGCACCCGGCGCCAGTGCTGGGCGGGCCGATGCTGGTGGTCGCGGTGGCAGGCCTCCTGGTCAACATCGCCTCCTTCTTCGTGCTGCATGGCGGTGATCGCGAGAGCCTCAACATGCGTGGCGCCATCCTGCATGTGCTGGGCGATCTGCTGGGCTCGGCCGCGGCCATCGTCGCCGCCATCATCATCCTGGCGACGGGCTGGACGCCGATCGATCCGATCCTGTCGGTGCTGGTGTCGCTGCTCATCCTGTCGACGGCATGGTCGCTGATGCGCGAGGCGGCCCACGTCCTGCTCGAAGGCGTGCCGGCCAGGCTCGACCGCGACGTGATCGCCAGGGACATCGAAGGCGCGGTCAAGGGCGTGCGCGAGGTGCATCACATGCACGTCTGGTCGCTCGACGGCACCTCCAACATGGCGACGCTGCACGCTTGCCTGAACGACGGCGTCGATGCGCATGTAGCGGTGAGCGCCATCAAGAAACGGCTTGCGGCCAAGCACGGTATCGAGCATGCCACCGTCGAACCCGAATTCGGCCAATGCGCGGACAGCCATGACGAGCACGATCATCATCATGATCACGACCATGCACATGATGCGCCGCGCGATCGCCGGCACTATCACTGACCGCGGCCTGATGACAAAACCGAGCAGCCTCGACATGAAGAACGCCCGCTGATGGATCGTGACACCCGCAACGCCGCGGCCGCCGCGGCGGTGATACTGGTTGTGTTCGGCCTCGCCGCCTATTTCCTGCCGGTCATCATGCTGGCCGCTGGCAAGGTATCGACGGTGCTGGCGGCCGTTATCGCCGTGGTCTTCATGGTCGGACTGTTCGTCGTCCTGTGGCTGCGCGGACGCAGCCAGCGCAAGAAAGGTCTCTGAAGATGAGAATACTGATCACGGGCGCCGCCGGCATGGTGGGCCGCAAGCTTATCGCGCGCCTGGCCAGGGACGGCGCCTTGCGCGGGCGAAAAATCACGGCGCTCGACCTGCACGACATCGTGGCGCCGCAGGCGCCGGCGCTCGTGGGCGTGGATGTCTCGATCCACACCGGCGATCTTTCCGCGCCCGGCGCCATGGCCGCTCTCGTGGCTCCCCGCCCGGATGTGATCTTCCATCTGGCCGGCATCGTGTCGGGCGAGGCGGAGGCCAATTTCGACCTCGGCTACCGCGTCAATCTCGACGGCACGCGCGCGTTGTTCGACGCCGTGCGGCTGGCGGCGTTTGCGCCGCGCCTTGTCTTCACCTCGTCGATCGCCGTGTTCGGCGCGCCGTTCCCGGAAGTCATTCCGGACGAATTCCATCCGACGCCGCTCACTTCATACGGCACGCAGAAGCAGATGAGCGAAGCGCTGCTTGCCGACTATACGCGGCGCGGCTTCTTCGACGGCATCGGCATCCGGCTGCCGACGATCTGCGTCCGCCCCGGCAAGCCGAACAAGGCGGCGTCGAGTTTCTTCTCCGGCATCATCCGCGAGCCGCTCGCTGGCCAGGAGGCAATCCTGCCGGTGCCGCGCTCGGTGCTGCACACCCATGCCAGCCCGCGCTCGGCGGTGAATTTCCTCATCCATGCTGCCGAAATCGACGGCGACAAGGTCGGACCGCGCCGCAACCTCACAATGCCGGGCGTCGCCGTCACCGTCGGCGAGCAGATCGAGGCGCTTGAGCGCATCGCCGGCGCCGAGGTCGTGAAGCGGATCCGCGAGCAGCCCGACGAGATCGTCTGGGCGATCGTCAAAGGCTGGCCGACACGGTTCGAAGCCAGGCGGGCGAGGGAACTCGGCTTTGCCGCCGAGAAGAATTTCGACGAAATTATTCGCGCGCATATCGAGGATGAGCTGGGCGGGAAGATCGCCTGATGTCTGTCGATACCAGGTGATGCTGAGCTGATCCGCAGATCAACCCGGCTTCGGCCACTGCTTTTGATCAGACGCCGCCCGACAGGCTGGCCGACAGAAGCAGCAGTCCGGCCAGGAAGATGAAGGCGGCGCCGCCGATCTCGACGATCGAATGGATGCGGTTGCCGATGCGTCCGTCGCCGGCGA
Organism: Mesorhizobium sp. B3-1-9; assembly: GCF_006439595.1. Taxonomy (NCBI): domain Bacteria; kingdom Pseudomonadati; phylum Pseudomonadota; class Alphaproteobacteria; order Hyphomicrobiales; family Phyllobacteriaceae; genus Mesorhizobium; species Mesorhizobium sp. B3-1-9. The sequence goes on along the minus strand of NZ_VFTJ01000004.1, from coordinate 391,212 downwards.
AATAGACCGCCCAGTTCTTGGCCAGCACGGCGATCGTCGCCAGCGCCGAGACGGTGATCGCAGTGCCGATCGACATCGCCAGCACGGACAGCAGGCCACCGAGCCAAAGCCCGTTGAGCAGCGCGAAGCTCAGCACGATCAGCGCGCCGGAGCAGGGGCGGATGCCGACGGCGGCGACCGCCGACCAGGCCGTGCGCCAGTCGAAGCGGTCGCCCGACAGCATTGCCGGATCCGGCGCATGCGAATGGCCGCAGGTCTCGCAGACTTCGCCCGGGCCGTGGTCGTGATGGGCGTGGTCATGCGCGGCGTGATGGTGGCCGTGATCATGGGCGTGCGCATGCGAATGGTCATGATGATCATGATCGTCATGCACGTGCATGGTACGGGAATGCGCGGCGTGCGCATGTGCGTGGGAATGGGCCGCATGCGAATGGGCGTGCCCCGCATGGGACTGCCCGCCATGCGAATGGCCGGCATGAGCCGCCGACAGGCTGTAGGCGGGCGCTCTGCCGAACAGGCGCAGCACCGACGGACCGAGCTTGCGCCACAGCAGCCAAGCGCCGAACAAGGTGACCAGCACAAAGCTGGAGATTTCCAGGAACCAGGCGGCGTCGGTCATCGAGATCGCGGTGCCGCGCAGCACGAAATAGGCAAGCATCATGACGACCACCGCCGTCAGGCCCTGCAGCAGCGCCGAGACGAAGGAAAGCAGGATGCCGCGCCGGAGCGCGACTTCGTTGGCGATCATATAGGAGGAGATCACCGCCTTGCCGTGGCCGGGGCCGGCGGCATGGAAGATGCCGTAGGCGAAGGACAGGCCGATCAGCAGCCAGAGCTTGCTGCCGTCCTGGCGCATCGCCTTCATGGCGGCGGCGAGCGAATGGTAGAATCCCTGCTGCTGGAGATTGATCCACATCAGGATATGGGCGAACGGCCCCGTGGTGGTTGGCGCCATGCCGTCATTGGTGCCGATGCCGAGCGAGCTTTGCGCATGCGCGACGACGGGCAAATGGGCGATCACCAGGGCCAGCAGGCCGAGCGCTAAGCGGATATTCGTGGGATGCCCCACGAATATCCGCCTAGAGTCCCTTGTTTGTCGCAGGTTCCGATCGCAAAACCGTAGGGCACTTTTGCGGAGCCTGCTTGCGCGCAGCGATGGTTTCATCACCAAATCATCCTTCCGGCGGGCAGTCCAATTCGAGCTTGGTAGCGAAGATCTTGCTCATGTCGGTGCCTGTCGGATCGTTGAAGAACGCGTCCGTCAGGGTCTTCTGGTTTTCCTTGATCGCCTCGTCCGGATCCGGCCGGATGACCTTCTTGGTACAGGTCGAGGGCAGGCCTTCGACGGTGAGGTTGGTGTCGTCGGTGAAGTCGATCGCCGTATAGAAGGTCGGATCGTAGACGCCGATGTCGATCTTGCCGGCGAGCTTGATCGGCGTCTTCGGCTGCGACTCGAACAGGATGATCAGCTGGTCGTTGTCGAAGTTCGCCATCAGATGCGGCGGCGGGACCATCGGCACGTCCTTGCCGTTCTGGGTGACGAGCTGGAAGTAGTTGAACTCGGCCAGCGAGGAATGGACGGTGTCGGCCACTTCCTTGAGCTCTTTGTCGTCAAGCTTCAGATCGGAGTTCTTGTCGAACTCCATCATCACTGTACTCGAAAACAGGTCATCGAAGCGCCAAAGGTGGCGCAGCGCCGTCACACTTTGGTGATCCTGGCTGAGGATGACGTCGAGGCGGGCCTCGGCGAAGACATGCGGGTGCACCTCGGCCGGCTCGACCGCTGCGAATGTCGCCGCCACGACCGAAGCCAGCATGGTTGCTTGCCGTTTCAGATGCATTCCGGGCCGCGATTCCATCGATTTCGGGAGCGAGCCCCAGAGTTGACAGAAAGCGGGCGAAATTGGGACGCGCCTCAGCTTCTTTTCGACGCGCGCCGTTGCATGCGTCCGGGAGACATGCATCAGACGGTGTCGCGCGTCTTGAACCACTGCACCAGGAAATCGACGAAGACACGCACCTTGGCCGGCAGATAGCGGCGGTGCGGGTAGACGGCGAAGATGCCGGTGCCGGCCGGTATACGGTCGTCGAGCGCGGTGACCAGCTTGCCGGACGCGACGTCGGGGGCGGCGATGAAATCCGGCAGCATGGCAAAGCCAAGACCGGAGAGCGCGGCGGCTCTCGCCACGATCGGGCTGTTGACCTCGATCGGGCCCGAAACGGCGACGCTGATAGAGTCCTCGCCCTCGCCCTTGAAGCGCCAGTTGGCCAGCGAGCGGCCGTTGGTGTCGACGATGCAGGGCATGTTGGCGAGATCCTGCGGACGTGTCGGCTTGCCATGTTTGGCGATTAGTTCCGGCGACGCGCAAAGCCTGACCGAAAACGGCGCCAGCCGCCTGGCGATGAGCGAGGAATTCTCCAGCCGCGAGATGCGCACGGCAAGGTCGAAACCTTCCTCGACAAGGTCGACGAAGCGGTCGTCGAGATGGATGTCGAGCACGATGTCGGGGTGCTGCTTGGCGAAGTCGACCAGCGACTGACCGATCGGCGCGTCGGCGAAGGTGCGGGCGGCCGACAGCTTGATCCTGCCGCGAACGTCGCCGGAAGATTGGCGCACCGCCTCGGCCAGGTTGTCGACCTCGCGCACGATTTCGGAGGCGCGCTGATAATAGGTGTGGCCGGCTTCGGTCAGCGAGAACTGGCGCGTGGTGCGGTTGAGCAGCAGCGCGCCGAGCTCGTCCTCCAGCTCGCGCACATATTTCGACAAGAGCGCCTTGGAGCGGCCGATCTTGCGCGCGGCGGCCGAAAAGCCTTCCGCCTCGACCACGTCGATGAAGGCGCGCATGCGCGTCAATGTATCCATGGTCAGACCTTTCGTGCCGCGTCGAGAATCTTGCGGCCGAGCCGTATCAGGGCAACGTCGCTGCCGGAAGGCCCGAGCAGTGACAGGCCGAAGGGTGCGCCGTCGACGGAGCCGATCGGCAAGGTGATCTGCGGAAAGCCCGAAAGACCGGAAAGGCACAAAAGATGCAGCGCCCTTTCGCGATAGGCCTGGAACTGTTCCGGCGTGCCCGCGGCGAGCGGCGCCGCGCCGGGAACGGTGGGCAGGACGAGGAAGCCGTTGTTGCCGAGCAGCGCGCCGAACTCGGCCCGGAACGCCAGCCGGCGCGCGGCTTCGGCCGCGGCGGCCCTGGCGTCGATGGTGCGGCCGAAGCCGAAACGCTCCTCGACGCCGGGGCTCAGGCGGCCGCCGGCCGAGATCCAGGGACCATGCTCGCGCCAGGCCTCGAAGGCCTGCAAGCGGCGAAAGCACCAGTAAAGCTCGTCGGGGAACGAGGCAAAGGTGTATTCGGTCTCCACGGGCTGGCCGATGACGCCGGCGGCCAGCGCCTTCATGCGTGCATATTCGGCGGCTTCCACCGGCCCCATGACGAAGGCATCCAGCCAGCGGATCGACAGCGGGCGGTTGAGTGGATGCTGGTGCGAATCGCGGCCGAGCAAAAGCTTGCCGACCGTCTCATAGGTTTCGATGTCGTCGGCGAACCAGCCGAAGGTGTCGAAGCTCGACGCCAGCTTCATCGCGCCGTCGAGCGGGATGCGGCCATGGGTGGTGCGCAGCCCGATCAGGCCGCAGAAGCTCGCCGGCGCGCGGATCGAGCCGCCGGTATCGGAGCCGGTGGCGATGTTCGCCAGGCCGCCGGCAACCGCGGCCGCCGAGCCGGAGGAGGAGCCGCCGGTGACGCGCTCGGGCGCGGCGGGATTGACCGGGTAAGGGAAATGCGCGTTCTGGCCGAACAGCGAGAAGGCCAGCTCGTCGGTCTGGGTCTTGCCGACGAATCGCGCGCCAGCATCGAGGATCGTCTGTACCGCTTGCGCCGTGCGCGAGGCGGCATGGGCCTCCGCGAATCTCTGCGGGTTGCCGCAGCCGGTGCGGTAGCCGGCGACGTCATAGATATCCTTGACGGCCAGGCGCAGGCCGGCGAGCGGGCCCAATTCCGCATTCGCCACAGGCATTTGGCGCAGATCGAGGAAGGCGTTCAGCGGTCCTTGAGTTCCTGGCATCGTTCGATTTCCGGATACAGTGCGACAAACATTGTTCGATGCCAGAAATTTTACAACCTGCGCTTACGATTTTTATTGATTGTGAAACCCTTCGCTCCTATATCGCGCTTGCCCAAAGTCGCACGTGCCTGTGGGTGTCCGCCGATCCTCGAATGGTGAGGGCAATCGGTAAGGTAACTGGAGCCAACCCCTCCAGTCGGTCAGTGGCCAACCACAAGACCGAGGACACCTTGAAGCAACGACGGTGCGGGCCTTTCTGGTTCTCTTCCGGTTGTCCAAAGACCGGGGTTACTAAAGAGGCACACCTTCATTGCCGGCAGTGCGGACGGGTTTCCCATCCAAGCCAAGGCAGACAAAGCGAACCGAGGCCGGGCAAGGCCAAGGTTCACCGCCGCGAGACGGCGTTTCATGGTTCCGGGGTCTCCACCGGCTGGTTCCATGGATTTCCGTCCCGCCTTTGTCCACCGCGTGTTCGCGAGGCCGACAGCCCGCGTCCCGCAGCCTTATTGCGCGCCGAAAGGCGTTATGGAGAGACCCCGATGGCCACCCAGCGCATCCTTGATTTCCTCGCCACCCGACGTCCGAACGGCCCCTGCCTCGTCGTCGACCTCGATGTCGTGCGCGACAATTTCCGCGCTTTCGAGAAGGCCTTGCCCGATTCCAAGATCTACTATGCGGTGAAAGCAAACCCGGCGCCGGAAATCCTGCGCCTGCTTGCTGCGATGGGCTCGTCCTTCGACACCGCATCGGTTGCCGAGGTCGAGATGGCGATGGATGCCGGCGCGCCGGCGGACCGCATTTCCTTCGGCAACACCATCAAGAAGGAGCGCGACATCGCACGCGCCTACCAGCTCGGCATCCGCCTGTTCGCCGTGGACTGCGTCGAGGAGGTCGAGAAGATCGCCCGCGTCGCCCCCGGCTCGCGCGTGTTCTGCCGCGTGCTGACCGACGGTGAAGGCGCCGAGTGGCCGTTGTCGCGCAAGTTCGGCTGCGTGCCGGCGATGGCCGTCGACGTGCTGCGCCATGCCAAGGGTCTCGGCCTCGACGCCTATGGCGTGTCGTTCCATGTCGGCTCGCAGCAGACCGACCTGACGGCCTGGGATCGCGCGCTGGGCGACGCCAAGAAGGTGTTCGCGACGCTCGCCGAGGAAGGCATCGTGCTCAAGATGGTCAACATGGGCGGCGGTTTCCCGACCCGTTACCTGAAGGACGTGCCGGTGGCCCAGGCCTATGGCCAGGCGATCTTCTCGGCGCTGCGCAAGCATTTCGGCAACGCGCTGCCCGAAACGATCATCGAGCCGGGCCGGGGCATGGTCGGCAATGCCGGCGTCATCAAGTCGGAAGTCGTGCTGATCTCGAAGAAGGCCGACAACGACAATGTGCGCTGGGTGTTCCTCGACATCGGCAAGTTCGGCGGTCTCGCCGAGACGATGGACGAGGCGATCCGCTATCCGCTGGTCACCCGCCATGACGGCTCGGAGACCGCGCCTTGCGTGCTCGCCGGCCCGACCTGCGATTCGGCCGACGTGATGTACGAGAAGACGCCTTATCCGCTGCCCTTGTCGCTGACCATCGGCGACGAGGTGCTGATCGAAGGCACCGGAGCCTACACGACCACCTACTCGGCGGTTGCCTTCAACGGCTTCGAGCCCCTCCGATCCTACGTGATCTGAGCGGCTCGCAAAGGCCGCTCAGATCATCCCAGGTGGGCGCCGTCGCCCACCCGGGCTCGCTTGTGGAACAGATCTCCGCTCGTGAAGGATCGCGGACATGGAATACCTGACCAAATCGGCCTTCGCGGCCACTGAAATTGCCCCCTCGTCCGGACCGTCGGCTGAGCTTTTCTCCGCAGGGGAGAATGGCTCGACGGCAGTGCTTCTTGGCGCATTTTCTTACGGCGAACCGGTTTCCACTTCGCCTGAAAATGCGTTGGCGTCCTCCCTGGCCCTCCGGGCACAGGCTGGCTCGCGCGGCGCGCCGGACGAGGGGGCCGCCCAGGCGCCTGCCTTCGTCATCCTTGGCGAAGGCGCGGGCGACGTCGCGGCGCGCGAAACGCTGCTCGACCGCGCCATGGGGCCGAAGCGCAGGAAGAAGTCATCCGAGAAGCTGCGGCGCGGCCGCCGGCCCTCGGAAGGCCTGGCCTTTGTCGCCCGCGATCCCTCGGGCGCGGTCGTCGGCACGGTGCGGCTGTGGGATGTGAGGCTGGGCGAGGGCGGTCCGTCGGCGCTCCTGCTTGGCCCGCTCGCGGTCGAGCCGGGATTGAAGAGCGGCGGCATCGGCTCGGCGCTGATGCGGCATGCGCTCGCCGAAGCCGCGCGGCTTGGCCATGGCGCGATCCTGCTCGTCGGCGACGCGCCCTATTACGGACGGTTCGGCTTCTCGGCCGACCGCACCGGAGCGCTTGCCATGCCCGGCCCCTATGAGCGGCACCGGCTTCTGGCGCTGGAGCTGAAGGAAGGCGCGCTGGACGGCGCCACGGGCACGATCAAGGCCGCCGGCCGCAAGATCAAGGAACAGGTGCCGGGCTTTGTCGCTTGAGTCTTTGTTTTCACGCAATTCCGGACGGAAAACCGTTACGCACTTTTCCTGGAATTGCTCTAGGTCCGACAAAACAAGAACGCCGCCCATCGGGCGGCGTTTTGCTTTTTGCGAAGGTTAGCCGAGCAACTGGCTGAGCGCCATGGCGACGGTCATGTCGCCTTCGACCTTCAGCTTGCCGGCCATGAAGGCCATGGTCGGGTTGAGGTCGCCGGCAATCAGCGAATCCAGATCGTCGAGCGACAGCTTGATCGTGCAGTCGGCCGGCGCGTCGGTGGTCGAGACGGTCGCGCCGTCGATGACGATGACGCCGTCGCTGCCAGTGTCGAACTTGACGGAATGCTCGAAGCCGGCGCTTGCCACGCGCGACCTGATCTTGTCGGCAATCTCCTGAACGCCCATGGCGGTTCTCCTCGTTGGTTGCGTTGACGCGCACCGGCGCTTGGCCGCTGGGCGAGGTAGACGCGCCGCGCTCCAGCGCGACCACAGGCGCATATAGCTTCGAGTTGACGTTAACGTCAACGCGGTCACCTTGCGTCATATCGCGTAGGGGAGCTGGGCCATGCCCATCGCCGCCGGACGGCGGCCAGGCGGTCAATGCTCCGGCGCTGCCTGGAAGGGCTTGGTCATCGCCGCCGCGGTTTCGCCGGCATTCCTGCGGCGGCGAAGCGCGTTGTCGCGGATATCGTCCTTGGAGAGAAAATTGACCTGGTCGATCAGCACCTCGTGCACCAGCTCGACGCCGACCCGGCTGTTGATGGTGTCTCGGATCGACTTGCGGAAGACGTCGAGATCGATCGATTCCTTCTTGGTGAAATCGATCTGCGGGTTGGAATAGAGATAGGAATAGACTTGGTCGGTCATCAGCGCCTGCGCCGGGACCGACAGCTTCTTTATCTGTTCCGGCTCCACCGTGTAGACCAGCTTGGTGAGGAAATAGCCGTCGATCGTGCCGTCGCGCAGCAACGGCACCGAGATCATGTCGGTCTTGACGTAGTCGAGGCCGCCCAGCATCGGCTTCGGCGGTTCGGCCGTGCCGCGCTGGCCGGCCGCCTGGAAGGAATAGAAGACCGCGCCGAGCGTCACGGCGCAGATCCACAGCGCGGCGGCGATGAACTTTATCACCGGGTCTGTCCTTGCGCCTTGATCATCTTTGTCAGGCTCGCGCCATTCCGAACTCGCCGGCCGAATAGGTGCCGTCGGCATCGGCGCGCTGGATGGCGTTCCTCAGAAGCGTGGCGACCTCGTTGACCGCGTTGAGATGGGCGAGGATCGCCGCCTCGTTCCTGGCCAGCTTCTGGCGTAGCCGCAGCAGGCCTTCGCGATGCTGCTCGAGGAATTCGATCTCGTTGGCGCCCTTCAAGGCGCGGTTCAGCTCGTAGAGGTATCGGCTCTTGCGCGCGTTCGAGGCCTTGAGGTCATAGGCCGTTCCGCTGCGGATGCCGGCGGTCTCCTCGTCCACGACTTCCTCGATACGGCCGATGATGGCGGCGAGGTTGCCGGGTCGTGCGGCGGCGGGCGCCTCCATTGCGTTGGTGCGTGCGGGAAGGTTGGAAAGGTCCGTTTGGTCGGCCATGTAGGTCCCTAGATCTTGATGTCCGTTTTTATGGTTGTGTCGTCGCCGGTCATCGACCGTGCGGCTTTGCGCTCAAGCTCCTCGATCATCGAGGTCGAAAGCCGGGTCTGCTGGTCGATCTCGGTTTTCTGCTGCCCCCCGGCAACAGGGCCAACCGGCACCTTGTGCTTGCCATCGAGATAATGGTCGGCGAGCATCGATTTGGCGATGCCGATGCCGCCATGCGCGGCCATGACATCGGCCACCTTTTCGGCCAGCTGCGACTTCCACATGTCGCCGGCCAGGCCCTTGCCGTAAACGCCCTCGGTGTCCTTGGGCATCATGTTCTGGATGAAGGTCGTCAGCACCATCGCCTCGAAGCGCTGGAACTTCTTCGCCGGATTGGCGGCTTCCGCCTTGTCGGCCGCCGCGCGCGAGAGGATGGAGCCGGCATCGACCGTCGCCGATGGATCGAGAGCGAACGGTGCCGAGGCGCCATTCGCTCGTCTGGCAAGCGTCGCGCGCGCGGCCTCGACATCGGCCGGTTCCGCTGCGCGGGCGACGTCCATGACGATGTCGCTGGGTGGGGAAATGGCCAAGAAAGTCCGCCCTTTGCCGGTTTTGTCATCCGCACAATGACTGAACAAGCTTGTGGCAGGCTTGCGGGAGGTCAGCCTTCGTCCACTCGCTTCTGCGTGATGAGATCGAGCCGCTCGCGGTCGGAGCGCTCGCGCTCGTCGCGGCGGCGCACGTCCTTGTAGGCACGCTCGACCATATTGGTGCGCGCCGTCGCGGTGGCGATCAACGCGGCTTCCTGGCGGGCGTCTTCCAGGTTCTTTTTCTGGCGCTCGAGCGCGCCGGTGATGCGGCGATGATAGATTTCCGGAAAGAGAGCGCCCAGCGAGGCGCCGGTGTCGAAACGCTCGATCAGGTCCCTGGCCTCAGCTTCGGCCTTGACGGCGGCGGCGAGGAAGCCGGCATGGCGGGTTTCGTGCAGCGCCTTCAACTGCTGCTGCACCTTGACCAGTTTCTTCAGGCGGTCCTTTCGCGCGGTCATTGAGCCTATCTCGCCAGCGTGAGGTCGACGAAGCCGTCGACGAACAGCGACAGCAAGGTGCCGACGGCGAAATAGAAGATGATCATGCCGCCGGCGATGACGAAGGGCAGCGAGATGAAATAGACCGGGATCTGCGGCGTCAGCTTGTTGACGAAGCCGATCGTCAGATTGACCAGGATGGCATAGGCGACGAAAGGGCTGCCGAGCCGAATGACCAGGAAGAAGGCGTCCGACACAGTGTCGGTGACGTCGACCAGCGCCGCCTGCGGGTTGAAGAACACGTTGACCGGAGCGACCTGATAGGAGGCGACGAGCGCCTTGACGATCTCGTGGTCGAAGTCGAAGACGAAGAGCAGGAGCAGCGCCGAGAACGAGATGATGGCGGCGAGCGCCGCCTGCGGTTCCGGCTCCTCGATCGCCGGCCCACCCGAGCCGCCATAGCCGATCAGCATGGCGATGGCCGAACCCATGAAGCGCAGTGCCTCCATGTAGAGCCTGGTCATGGCGCCGATCAGCCCGCCGACCAGCAACTCGGAGACGATCATGGGCGCCAGGACCTGCGGGCGCGGATCGACGAACGGGTAGATGCGGTCCCACAGGAAAGCGAGCAGGCCGCCGGTGGCGGCGATCGACACGAAGAGCCGGATCTGGACCGGCACGCGGGCGCTCGACAGGCCCGGCATCAGCATGAAGCAGGCGCCGATACGGCAGAAGGCGAGGAAGGCGGCGATGACGACGCCTTGCGAGAGCGCGTTCACGAGATGGTCCCGAGCACCTTGATCTCGACGCCCTTGGCGATCTCGACATGGCTGAGAACGGGAAGCGTCGTGAACAGCCGCTCGATGATCATGCGCACATAGGGACGCGCGTCGGGCGCGGTGACGAGCACGAAGCGCTCGCCGGCCTCGAGATGCTTGCGGATCGCCTTGGTGGCGTCCTGGCCGAATTCCTCGAGCTGACGCGGATCGATGTCGAACTCGCGCACCTCGCCCTTGGCGTCGCGCTTGAGGCTCTGATGGAAGGCGAGATCCCAGCGATTGCCGAGGCGCAGCACCTTGAGCGTGCCGCCTTCGGAGAGGTCGCCGCAGATCTGCTGCGCCATGCGGATGCGCACATGCTCGACGATCTGCTCGGTGCGGCGCACATGCGGCGCGATCTCGGCGATCGCCTCGATGATCAGATGCAGGTTGCGGATCGAGACGCGCTCGGCGAGCAGCAGCTTCAGCACCGCCTGCAGGCCGGGATAGGAGATGTGCGAGGTGCAGATCTCGTCGGCAAGTTTGCGGTATTCCGGATCGAGCCGCTCCAGCAACGCCTTCATGTCCTTGTAGGACAGAAGCTGCGGCAGGTTGTTGCGGATGACTTCCGAAAGATGGGTGAGCAGCACCGACATGTTGTCGGCGAAGGTGAAGTTCTCGCGCTTCAGGTCCTCGGCGAAGGTTTCGAGCACGGAATAGGCACGCATGCCGAAGGCCGGCTCGCGGATTTCCTCGCCGGGGATCTCCGGCACGCCGCGCGTGCCGAGCAGCACCATGATCTCGCCGACGCGCATCTGGTATTCGGCGACCACAGTGCCGTGCACCTTGATCTGATAGCTCTTCGGCGGGATGGCGAAGTCGTCGGCGACGCGCACCTCCGGCACCACGAAGCCATATTGCTGGGCGAATTTCTTGCGCATCTTCGACATGCGGAACACCAGTTCCTGATGCGCCACCATCAGCCTGGTCGAAAGCTGCTTGCCGATCAGAAGCTCGATCTCGGCGGTGACCAGCGAGGCCTTGACCGAGTTCTTCTCCTCCTCGACCTTGTTCGCCTTCTCCTGCGTCTTCAAGGCTTCGGCGGCGGCGCGTTCGCGGCCCTGGCGCAGCGGGATGATGTAACCGAGGCCGGCCATGCCGCCGGCAAGCGCGAAGAAGGGGAACAGCGGAAGGCCGGGCATCAGGCCGAGGATGACCAGCAGCGAGGCCGCGACGTAAAGCGCGCGCGGATGCGCGCCGAGCTGACCGAACACCGCCTGGTTGGTTGAGCCGCGCGTGCCGCCCTTGGAGACAAGCATACCGGCGGCGAGCGAGACGATGAGCGCCGGGATCTGGGTGACGAGGCCGTCGCCGACCGACAGCTTGATGAAAACGTCGGCCGCCTGGCCAAGACCCATGCCGTGGCGCAGATAGCCGATGGCGATGCCGCCGACGATATTGATGGCAGTGATGATCAGGCCGGCGATGGCGTCGCCGCGCACGAATTTCGAGGCACCGTCCATCGAGCCGAAGAAGGAGGATTCCTCCTCCAGTTCGCGGCGGCGCAGCTGCGCCGTCTTCTCGTCGATCATGCCGGCGGAAAGGTCGGCGTCGATCGACATCTGCTTGCCGGGGATGGCGTCGAGCGTGAAACGCGCGCCGACTTCGGCGATACGGGTGGCGCCCTTGGTGATGACGATGAAGTTCACCACGATCAAGATCATGAAGACGATGAGGCCGATGACGAAGTCGCTCGACATCACCAGCTTGGAGAAGCCCGAGATGACGTAGCCGGCGGCATGCGTGCCCTCGTTGCCGTGCGACAGGATCATGCGGGTGGTGGCGATGTTGAGCGACAGGCGCAGCATGGTGGCGATCAGCAGCACGGTCGGGAAGGACGAGAAGTCTAGCGGCCGCTGGATCCACAGCGCCACCATCAGGATCAGCACCGAAAGCGCGATCGAGAAGGCAAGGCCGATATCGATGAGGAAGGCCGGGATCGGCAGGAACAGCACCGCCAGGATGAAGACGATGCCCAGCGCGAAGAAGATGTCGCGGCCGTTCTTGACCGCCAGGCCGGACGGGAGTGTTTCGCTGATCGCCATATCGTCCTCAAATCCAGGGCCGCCACGCACAGGGCAGGCCCTTGACCGTAACTCTCCAAGCTTGCGCGAAGGTGGGAGAGTGGCTACGGGACCTGGCCACGATCTTGGGAAAGGATGGCAGATGCTCCTGATCACCGGCACGATCCGGCTGCCAGCCGACAGGCTCGACCAGGCAAAGCCAGCCATGCAACGCATGATCCTGGCGAGCCGTGCCGAACCGGGCTGCCTCGGCTATTCCTACGCGCAGGACGTGCTGGATGCCGGGCTCATCCATGTCTCGGAGGCCTGGAGCGACCGCGCAGCGCTCGAAGCGCATTTCAAATCGGCGCATATCGCCGAATGGCGCGCGAGCTGGGCGGAACTCGGCATCGGCGACCGCAAGCTCACGCTTTACGAAACGGACGGCGGCGCGCCGACCTGATCGTCAGAGGCATTTACGGCTGTGCCGCATCCGCGGTTGCGACGGCGACCAGCCAGCGCCGCACGGCACGCTCCTCCTCGGCGGAGAGGCCGGCGGTGAGCTCGCCTTCCAATTTATAAACCCGCTCACGGCATTTCTTCAGCAAGGCGCGGCCGCTGTCCGAAAGGTCGAGATGCTGGATACGGCCGTGGACGGCATGCGGCCGGCGGAGGAGGGAACCGGCCTTTTCCAGATTGCCGACAATCACGCTCACCGTCTGCGGCGTCAGCACCGCGAGCCGGGCCAGATCGGCATTGGATAGGCCAGGATAGGCGGAGATCATGGTGAGGGCCGCGAACTGCGCCTGCGTCACGCCGAATTCATCCAGCGCCCGCTCCACCTTCAAGCGGTAGGCGCCAGCCGCCTGGCGCAGCAGATAGCCCAGATAGCCTTGCTCGCCGCGCTTGCCTTCACCGGCGGACGGAATGGATGGATCCCCCTTGCGCATAATATCATAGCTCTTATATGTTGTTCGTATTCTGATATTATCGCGTCAAGGAGCGAAAGACGATGGGGTATCGCATTTTTCTTGCGGGCGCCTCGGGCGCGATCGGCCGCCGGTTGGTGCCGCAGCTGGTGGCGGCCGGGCATCAGGTGACGGCGACGACGCGTCAAGCGGCAAAAGCAGAAGATATTCGAGCGCTCGGCGCCGATCCGGTGGTGGTCGATGTGTTCGATGCGAGCGGATTGCGCGAGGCTGTCTTGGCGGCAAAGCCGGAGATCGTCATCCACCAGCTCACGGACCTCCCGGCCGGGCTCGATCCATCGAAAATGGCCGAGGCAATCGCTCGGAACGCCCGCATCCGCGATGAAGGAACCCGCAACCTCGTCGAAGCGGCGAAGGCTGCCGGTGCGAAGCGGCTGATCGCGCAAAGCCTCGCCTGGGCCTACGCCCCGGGACCCGAGCCACACGACGAAACCGATCCTTTGGACAGTGGCGCGGAAGGCGGCCGGGCCGTCAGCGTCGGCGGCGTCATTGCGCTGGAGAAGCAGGTGCTCGGCGCTTCGCCGATCGCCGGCATCGTGCTGCGCTACGGTCATCTCTACGGGCCAGGCACCGGCGCGGCAGCCGCCTCGGACCCGGCGGTGCATGTCGATGCCGCCGCCAACGCGGCTCTGCTTGCCGTCGAGCGGGGGACGCAGGGCGTCTTCAATGTCGCGGAGCCGAACGGCCATATCACGACCGACAAGGCTGTCGCCGAGCTCGGCTGGCGCGCCGGCTTTCGCCTGGCCGAGTAAGCGAGGGAGTTGCCGTCATGATCGAAGATGTTTCTTCACGCGGCCTGATCGGCGTCGCCGCCATCGCTGCGGGATTGCTTGGCATGGCCGTAGTCCGGAGCAACAGGGCATCCACCGCCGCTGACGGAATGGGCGTGCATGTCCACATGATGGGGGCTGATGCCGGGGAGGGGGCGACGGCGCGCCCGACCACCACGGTGAAGCCGCTCTCCTGCGAAAAGCTGCCGAATGTGCCTGGGCGGCATTCGATCACCACGGCGCTGGTCGAATTCCCGCCCAATGCCTACACGCCGCGACATCGCCATCCCGGTTCCGTCACTGCCTTCGTCATCAAGGGAGCGCTGCGTTCGCAGATGGAAGGCGGACCGGCTGTTACTTACACTCGAGGCCAGACCTGGTTCGAAGCGCCAGGCGCGATCCATTCTTTCGCCGAGAACGCCAGCGCCACCGAGCCGGCGGAGCTGCTGGCGATCTTCGTCGCGGAGGACGACTGCGGCCCGCTGACCATTCCATTACCCAACTAAATCTATCGCCTTTATCGCGACGGAAAGCCTTCTTAACGCTAATTCGCGCAACGCCAAAATGGCGCCACAAGCGGTCGGCATTGCGGTTGCCACGCAAGGCCGCCGCGCGTATCAGGCACGGCAGTTGTTTATCTTTCGCATACCGGCGAGCCGTTCCGTTGCCTGCCAGAAACGACCCACAAGTCTATGCCCGCCGGCTTCGCGCGGTGCTGATCAGTTCGATCCCCGTGCTCGAGGCGCGCGGCATTGCGATCGTGCTGATGGCCGGCATGGTCGGCGCCATCGCGGGCGCGCTGGTCACCGGCATGAGCGCGCTGGTGCAAGGCATGCATTGGCTGCTGTTCGACGTGCAACCGGGCGGCCGCCTTTCGGCGATGTTCTCGCTCGCCGACCCGGTGCAGGCGATGTTCCCGGCGATCGGCGGCCTGCTGCTCGGCCTTTCCGTCATCTGGCTGAGAAAGCGCAAGTTCCGCACTCCGGTCGACCCGATCGAGGCCAATGCGCTCTATGGCGGGCGCATGTCGCTCACCGACACTTTCATCATCGTGGCGCAGACGATGATCTCCAGCGGCTTCGGCGCCTCGGTGGGATTGGAAGCCGGCTATACGCAGATCGGCTCCGGCATAGCTTCCCGGCTTGCCCGCGCGTTCCGGCTGCGCCGCAACGACGTCCGCATCCTGGTCGGCTGCGGCGCGGCCGGCGCGATTGCCGCCGCCTTCGACGCGCCGCTGACCGGGGCCTTCTACGGTTTCGAACTGGTCATCGGCATCTACTCCGTCGTCAATGTGGCGCCGGTTATGACGGCGGCGATCGCCGCCTCGCTGACGGCGGAAATGTTCGGCGGCGTGCCGTTCCCGCTGGAGCTGTCAGGTTTGCCGAATCTGACCGCCAGCGAGTATGTGCCGTTCCTGCTGCTCGGACTGCTCGGCGGGGCAGCCTCGATCGCCATCATGCATCTGGTGAGCATCGTCGAGCGTCTCTTCGTGCGGCTGTCGATCGACGCGTCGGTCCGGCCGTTCATCGGCGGCATCTTCGTCGGCCTGCTCGGGCTGGTCACGCCGCAGGTGCTCTCCAGCGGCCATGGCGCGCTGCATCGCGAGTTCGCCATGAATTATGCGCTGCCGGTGGTGGCGAGCGTCTTCGTGATGAAGCTGGCGGCCTCCGCCATCTCGCTCGGCTCGGGCTTCCGCGGCGGCCTGTTCTTCGCTTCGCTGTTCCTGGGAGCGCTGCTCGGCAAGGTCTTCGCCGGCGTCATGGCGCTGACCGCGCCATCCGTCGGCATCGA
Source organism: Mesorhizobium sp. B3-1-9 (assembly GCF_006439595.1). Classification (NCBI taxonomy): domain Bacteria; kingdom Pseudomonadati; phylum Pseudomonadota; class Alphaproteobacteria; order Hyphomicrobiales; family Phyllobacteriaceae; genus Mesorhizobium; species Mesorhizobium sp. B3-1-9. Next base: position 375,650 of record NZ_VFTJ01000004.1, on the reverse strand, counting down.
CCCGGCGGTCGCCGCCGTCGTCGGCATGACCTCGCTTGCGGTCGGCGTCGTCGGCGGCCCGCTGACCATGACGTTCCTGGCGCTGGAATCGACCCGCGACCTGACCCTCACCGGCGTGGTGCTGGCCGCCTCGATCATGTCGGCGATCCTGGTGCGCGAGACCTTCGGCTACTCCTTCTCGACCTGGCGTTTCCATCTGCGCGGCGAGACGATCCGCAGCGCCCATGACGTCGGCTGGATGCGCAGCCTCACCGTCGGCTCGATGATGCGCAAGGACGTCCGCACCATTCCCGCCTTGACCACGCTCTCCGAATTCCGCAAGGAGATCCCGCTCGGCTCCGGCCAGCGCGTCATCGCCGTCGAACAGGCTGACCAGTATGTCGGCATGCTGCTTGTGCCGGAACTGCACAGCGATCCCTCCGATGGCGAGACGCCGGTGAGCGCGCTCGCCCAGTTCAAGGATGCGGTGCTGGTGCCGTCGATGAACGTCCAGACCGCCGCCGAGACCTTCCAGCGCACCGGGGCCGAAGAACTGGCGGTGGTCGAGGACTTCGACGAGCGCATCGTGCTTGGCCTGCTCACCGAGAGCCATCTGATGCGCCGCTACGCCGAAGAGCTCGACAAGGCGCGCCGCGACCTGGCCGGCGAGGGCTAGTTTTCAGCACAGGAATCTTGCCGGTGCATACTACCCCGGCACATCGCAGCCCCGGAGATTAGCCGAGACGTCTAAAGTTCGTCAGCCACGGGCGGAGCGGGAGCGAAGCGGACGCGCAGACCCGAGGATGACGACGTTGGAAGGCTCAACCAGACGGGTCACGGGGGGAACCGCGAGATCTTGGCCGCCGGCAGGTCCGCAGCCTGTCAATTCCAAGCCGGTAAATTGATCTCAATTCCAGAAGGGTGAGTATCGGTTCGCTCCCATTATGAAGCCGCCTGCAGCGACGGATTCTTGCTGCTTGCGCTTTGTACAGTCTCACTGTACAAAATGTTCAGTGGAGAACAAACGAGATGCCCAAGGCTACCGATAAGGGCCAGGCTTCAACCGGGGACAGGAACGGTTCGGTCGCAACAGCCGCGCAAGAGGTGCTCGGCATGCGGCTCAAGAGCCTGCGCCTTGCCCGCCGCCTTTCGTTGCGCGACCTGGCCGAGGCGACCGGCACCAGCGCCAGCTTCATCAGCCAATTGGAGCGCGGCCTGACCGGCGCCAGCACGGCATCGCTCAACCAGATGGCTTCGGCGCTCGGCGTCAGCGTCGCGCTGCTGTTTGCCGAAAGCACGGCTCAAAATCGCCACGGCGTGCTGCGGCGCAGCGAGCGGCCCAGCCTGCCGCCCAGCGACGGGTGCCGCAAGATGCTCTTGTCGCGGCCCCCGCTGAGCGACATGGAAGTCTATGTCGGGGAGTTCGAGATCGGCGGCTCGACCGGCTCCGACCAATACACGCATGGCGATGCGCATGAGATGTTGATCGTCCTGCGCGGCGTCGTCGAGGTGTCGCTCGGCGAGGCGAGCCATGTCCTCGAGGAGGGCGACAGCGTCGAATACACCACGTCCACCCCGCATCGCACGGAGAACATCGGCAGCGGCCGGGCCGAAGTGATGTGGATCATCGCGCCGCCGACCTCGGCGCGCGCCGAGCTCGACCAATACACGACCTGGAAACCGCCCGCCGCCAGGTAGCTGATCCAAACGCGGGCATGAATGGGAGAGTTATCGTTATGTTGAAATCGAGATATGGCATCGGCGCCGTTCTGGCGCTTGGCGTTCTGACCGGCGCCGCCTTTGCGCAGGACAAGCCTGTGGCGGGCGAGGTCAAGGAGGGTTCGCTGAAAGGCAAGACCCTGACGCTCGTCTCCTATGGCGGCATCTACCAGGACGGACAGGCGGCGGCGCTGAAGGAGTTCGTCGACAAGTCCGGCGTCAAGCTGCTCAATGACGGTCCGACCGAGATCGCCAAGTTGCAGGCGCAGGTCGAATCCGGCAATGTCACCTGGGACGTCGTCGATACCGATGACCTGCCGCCTTACGTCTATTGCGGCAAGCTGTTCCAGAAGCTCGACCTGACCAAGCTCGACGTCTCGAAAATCCCGGAAGGCCAGGTCGGCGAATGCTCGGTGCCGGCGATGAACTACGGCGTCGTGCTGATGTACAACAAGGAGAAGTACAAGGATAATCCGCCCAAGAGCTGGGCCGACTTCTTCGACACGGAAAAGTTCCCGGGCGTGCGCGGGATCGACGGCTCCGGCAGCCCAACCGGCGGGCTGCTGGAACAGGCCTTCAAGGTCGCCGGCGGCGACCCGAAGGCGATGACGGTGGCCGATATCGACAAGGCCATCGACGTGGTCCGCAAGCTCGGTCCCGACACCATCTTCTGGAAGACGGGCGCTGAATCGCAGCAATTGGCGGAGTCCGGCGAAGCCGACATGCTGATGATGTGGACCGGCCGCGCCATGACCGCGGTCAAGAACGGCGCCAAATATGCGCCCGCATGGCAGGACTGGCTGGTGGTGATGGACCAGATGACGATCCCTGTCGGCGTCAAGGACACGGATGCCGCTTACGCGCTGCTCAACGCCTATCTCGGCAAGCAGTCGCAGGAGATCCTGGCGGAGAAGACGTCCTACACGCCGATCAACAGCGACGCGCAGCCCAAGGTCGACGCCTCCGTCGCCGCCTTCCTGACCAACACGCCTGAGCGCCAGAAGCAGGGCTACAAGCAGAACTTCAAGTTCTGGGTCCCGAACTTCGCGGTGGCGCAGGAGAAGTGGTCGGCGTTGATGGCCGGCAACTGACCGGCTGAAGGAGAGGTCCGTGAGCGCGCTCGAACCGACGACGCCTTCCGCCCCGCAACGGGCGGGCTGGGCATGGCGGCCGTTCGCGCTCACGCTGCCGGCGCTGGTGCTGCTGGCCGCGGTGATCGGCTATCCGCTGATCACCATCGTGCTGCGCAGCCTGTCGGAGCCGCAATGGGGCCTGCAGAACTATGCCTGGTTCTTCGGCGCACCCGTCAATCTGACGGTGCTCCAGCGCACCTTTACGATCTCGGCCTGGGTGACTGTGGTCTGCGTGCTCTGCGCTTACCCTTACGCCTATCTGATGACCGCCGTCGGGCCACGCGCGCGGCTCGTCCTTGTGCTCTGCGTCTTGATCCCGTTCTGGGTAAGCGGCGTGGTGCGCACGCTTTCCTGGGTGATCCTGCTGCAGGATTCCGGTGTCATCAACTCGCTGCTGAGATCGGCCGGTTTCGACGGCATCCGCTTGATCCGCACCCAGACGGGCGTGGTGATCGGCATGGCGCAGGTGCTCCTGCCGTTCATGATCCTGCCGCTCTATTCGGTGATGAAGGGGATCGATCTCAGGCTGGTGCAGGCGGCACGGAGTCTCGGAGCGCGACCGTCGCGCGCGTTCTTCACGGTCTACCTGCCGCTGTCGCTGCCAGGCGTCTATGCCGGCGCGATCATCGTCTTCATCCTGGCGCTGGGCTTCTACATCACGCCGGCGCTGCTCGGCGGACCGCGCTCGACCATGCTGTCGACGCTGGTGCAGACGCAGGTGCTCAGCCTGCTGCAATGGGGACGCGGTGGCGCCATGGGCGTGGTGCTGCTGGTCGCGACCTTCGTGCTGCTCGCGCTTGCGGCGCCGGTGATGCGGTCGAGGCATCGGGAAGCAGGGCGACGCTGATGGAGATGAAGCCGCTCACGCGCGTCATCCTCGGGCTTGTCTGCCTGCTGGTGGCGATATGGCTGGTGGCGCCGACACTGGTCGTGGTGCCGATGTCGTTCAACGAGAACAAGTCGCTTGCCTTTCCGCCGCAGGGCTTTTCCTGGCAGTGGTACCTGAATTTCGCCACCAACCCGGATTGGTCTTCCAGCTTCCTCAACTCGCTCAAGGTCGCCTCGCTGGTGGCGGTGCTGGCGACGGTGCTCGGCACGCTCGCCGCCTTCGGCCTCGACCGCATGAAGGCGCGACCGGCCAATCTCTTGCGCATGCTGATGCTGACGCCGATGGTCGTGCCGGGCGTGGTTCTGGCCATCGGCATCTATGCTGTCTATCTCGATGCGCAGCTCGTGGGCACGCTGACCGGTTTCGTGCTTGCGCATACGATCCTGGCGCTGCCCTTCGTGCTGATCGCGGTTTCGGCCAATCTCGAAGTGTTCGACAGGCGGCTTGAGACCGCGGCGGCAAGCCTCGGCGCCGGCGCGCTGACCACGTTCCGCACGGTGACGCTGCCGCTGATCCTGCCCGGCATCCTGTCGGGGTTGCTGTTCGCCTTCGCCACGTCCTTCGACGAGATCGTGGTGTCGCTCTTCATCACCAACCCCTATCTCAAGACGTTGCCGGTGCAGATATTTTCCTCGATCACGCGCGATGCCGACCCGACGGTCGCGGCCGTCGGCACCATTCTGTTGTTCGCCACCACGATCCTGATCGGCGGCGGCATGCTCCTCCTTGGCCGCGAGCGGAAGGGACGCCTATGAACCCGAGAGCGGAAAATCGCGGCGCCGCGATCGATCTCGACATGGTCAGCAAGGCCTACGGGTCCTTCAAGGCGCTGGACGGTGTCTCGCTCAGGATCGAGCCAGGCGAGTTCATGACGCTGCTGGGGCCGAGCGGCTCTGGCAAGACGACGACGCTCAATGTGATCGCCGGCTTCACCGACGTGACCAGCGGCAAGCTTTTGGTCGGGGGAAAGAGCGTCGTCGGCGTGCCGGCGCACAAGCGCAATATCGGCGTCGTCTTCCAGCACTACGCGCTGTTCCCGCACATGACGGTCGGCCGCAACGTCGCCTATCCGCTGACATTGCGCGGCATCAAGCAGGACGAGCGCAAGAAGCGGGTCGCGAGAGCGCTCGACATGGTCAAGATGGGCGACTTCGCGCATCGCTATCCGAGCGAATTGTCCGGCGGCCAGCAGCAGCGCGTCGCGCTTGCACGCGCCATCGTCTTCGATCCGCCGCTGCTCCTGATGGACGAGCCGCTCGGCGCGCTCGACAAGAAGCTGCGCGAATGGCTGCAGCTCGAGATCAAGCGCATCCATCGCGAGCTCGGCACCACCTTCGTCTATGTCACGCACGACCAGGAAGAGGCCCTGGTGCTGTCGGACCGCATCGCCGTCTTCAATCGCGGGCGCATCGAGCAGGTCGGCACCGGCCGCCAGCTCTATGACGAACCGGCGACGCTCTTCGTCGGCCGCTTCATCGGCGATTCCACCGTGTTGCGCGGCGAGGCGAAAAGCGACGGCACCGGGACGGCTCTAAGCGTCGCCGGCGAGACGGTCACCGCGCCGCGTCGGCTGGCCGGCGAAGCCAATCCGGTCATGCTGCTGCGGCCGGAGAAGCTTGCCATCCGCCGATCGGGCCAGGATGCCGCCGGCACGAACCGGTTGTCGGGGACGATCGCCGAGGCGATCTATCTCGGCTCGGGGTCGAAATACGAAGTGAAGCTCGCAGACGGCTCGACCGCGATCGTGCGCTCGCCGCTCGCCGGCGAGAGTTTTGGCCTCGGCGAGAAGGTCGAGCTCTGCTTCGACGGCGCCGATGCCAAACTCCTGCCCGACGACAGCACGGCCGACACAACGCTCACCTGATCCATCTCTTTGGTTTAACGCAATCCCGGACGGAAAACCGTTTCACACTTTTCCTGGAATTGCTCTAGCGGAAGCCATCCCATGCAAGTCAAGCGCAACGGCGACATCTCGTTCTGGTATGCGGATATGGGTCATATCCCGGCGCCGAGACCGCCTTTGCCCGGCGACATCGAGGCCGATGTCGCGATCGTCGGCGCCGGCTATACCGGGCTTTGGACAGCCTACTATCTGAAGAAGGCGAAGCCATCGCTGCGCATCGTGCTCATCGAGCGCGAGTTTGCCGGCTTCGGCGCCTCGGGGCGCAATGGCGGCTGGCTGTCGGGCGGCTTCGGCTGGTCGCGCGAGAAGTATTTGAAGACGTCGACACGGCAAGGCGTCACCGCCATGCAGAAGGCGATGGCCGGCTGTGTCGACGAGGTGATCCGGGTGGCGACGGAAGAAGGCATCGATGCCGACATCCGTCGCGTCGACAACCTGACGGTTGCCACCAATCCGGCGCAGCTGGAGCGGGTGCGCGAGGAATTCGAGACGATCCGCTCCTGGGATGCCGACCCCGAACGCATCGAACTGCTAGACCAGGCTGCGACCCGCGCGCGCATCAACATCCACAATGTACTCGGCGGCTTCGTCATCCACGGCCAGGCGCGCGTGCAGCCGGCCAAGCTGGTGCGCGGGCTGGCGGCGGCGGTCGAGCGTCTCGGTGTTTCGATCTACGAAAAGACGACGGTGACGGCGATCGCCAAGGGCGTTGTGACAACGGACCGGGGCACGGTGCGGGCCGAAACCGTCATTCGCGCCACGGAAGGGTTCACGGCCGGCATTCCAGGAGAGGAGCGGACCTGGCTGGCGCTCAACAGCGCGCAGATCGTCACCGAGCCGCTGTCGGAGGAACTTTGGCGCAAGATCGGCTGGGAGGGGCACGAGCTGCTCGGCAATGCCGCGCATGCCTATTGCTATGCCCAGCGCACGCGCGAGGGGCGCATCACCATGGGCGGGCGCGGCGTGCCCTACCGCTACGGGTCGCGCACCGACGTCAACGGGCAGACGCAGCAGGCGACGATCGACCAACTGCACGCGATCCTGACGACGCTGCTGCCGCAGACCGCCGGATGCCGCATCGATCATGCCTGGTGCGGCGTGCTCGGCGTGCCGCGCGACTGGTGCACGACGGTCGGCCTCGATCCCGCGACGCGCATCGGCTGGGCCGGCGGCTATGTCGGGCTCGGCGTGTCCAGCTCCAACTTGTCGGGGCGCACGCTGAGCGATCTCGTGCTCGGCGAGAGCACCGAACTGACGCGGCTGCCCTGGGTCAACCGCAAGGTGCGGCCATGGGAGCCGGAGCCGTTCCGTTGGCTGGGCGTCCATTCGATGTACCAGCTCTACCGCATCGCCGATAACCGCGAGGCCGCCGGGCTTTCGCATACCTCGAAGCTGGCCGCCCTGGCCGACAGCCTGACTGGCCACTAGGGCGGTTCGGCGTCCGCCCAATCGTTCGTTTTCGCGCAATTCCAGACCGCTGGAATTGCCCTGACCCATGGAGACCAGCTTGATCGATCTCTCGACTTTCCACGACCTCGCCAAGGCCGACATCGGCGCTTTTTCACCGAAGCCGACCTCTTTCGAAGGGGATCAGCTGGAGGCCGCACGGTCGTTCTTCCAATCGCCGGACGGAACCATCGATATCGGCATCTGGGAATGCACGCCCGGACGGTTCACCGCCGACCGCACGAACTCGTCGGAGATCTGCCACATCATCTGCGGCCGCGCCGAGGTGAGCCGCGCCGATGGCGAGATGCGCGAGCTGGGGCCGGGCGACCTTCTCGTCCTGCCGCAGGGATGGAAGGGCGAGTGGCGCATCCACGAGACCACCCGCAAGCTCTACATGATCCAGAGCGCCGATTGATCCCTGACCCTTCGGCGCACGTCGTTTGCCGGAAGCGTGCTTCGAACGACGTGCCGTCAGTGATCGATCGGGCCTTTCGGCGAGACGAGCGTCGTGCCGGCGGTGGTCGGGCGCTCGATCATGCGGCGCACGCGCGGCGGGTTCTCGCCGCTGTGCAGCGCGCGGATGCGTTCGCCGACCACGGCGTCGGCATGGGTGGCGCGCCGGTTGTGCCGGATATACTCGACCCAGGTCGGCGTGTGGTAGTGCTCGATCCAGATACCGGGATTCTCGAGGTCGCGGGCTAAGGTCCAGTTGCGCGCGCCGTCGCGGCGGCGGATACGGCCGCGCTCGGCCATGGTCGCAAGGAATTCCGGCACGTCGTCCTCGCGGATGACGTACTCGATCATGATGGCGATGGGGCCGCTGCGCGGCTTGAGATCGAGCGCCAGCATCGGCTCCTTGAAACGGTTGAGCGGATCGAGGTTGAGCACCGTCTGCCGCGGCAGCGGCAGGGCGAAGCCAATGGCGCTGCCGGCGAGCATCGCGACCGCCGCGGCAATCAGCGCGGTCTCGGCGCCATGCGCGTCGGCGACGACGCCCCAGATCCAGCTGCCCAGCGCGATGCCGCCAAAGGTCGCCGTCTGGTAGATCGACAGCACGCGGCCGACCACCCAGCGCGGCGTCGACATCTGCACCGTGACGTTGAAATGCGAGAGCGCGATCACCCAGCAGGCGCCGCCGATGAGCAGGCCCGCCGACGTCTGCCAGCCATTGTGGCTGACGGCGGCGTTGAGGGCGCATAGGGCGAAACCGCAAAAGGCCATGCGCACCATCACCTCGCTCGACAGCAGCTGCCTGAGCCGCACGCTGATCAGCGCGCCGCCGACCGCGCCGATGCCGAAGGCGCCGAGCATGATGCCGTAGGTCAGCGCGTCCCCCTTGACGACGTCGCGCGCCACCAGGGGAAGAAGCGCCAGCACCGCGCCGGCGCTGAAGCCGAAGGCCAGACCGCGGACCAGCACCTTGGCGATGTTGGGCGACATGGCGACATAGCGCAGGCCGGCGCCCATCGCCGCGCCCAGCGACTCGCGCGGCAGGGTTTGCTCGGGCAGCGCCGGCTTCCAGCGGGCGAGCACGACGATCAGGCCGATATAGCTGACGGCGTTGGCGGCGAAGGCGGCCGCCGCACCCGCTGCGGCGACGATCACGCCGCCGATGGCCGGGCCGACGCTACGGGTGATGTTGAAGCCCAGCGAGTTGAGCGCGACGGCCGCCGGCACCTTGGCGCGCGGCACCATGTCGCCGACCGAGGCCTGCCATGACGGGCTGTTCAGCGCCGTGCCGCTGTCGATGAGGAAGGTGAAGGCAAGCAGCGTCCACGGCGTCATCCAGCCTTGCCAGGTGAACAAGGTGAGCAGCGCCGAGACGACCAGCATGAAGGTCTGCGCCACCAGCATCACCTTGCGGCGGTTGAAGCTGTCGGCGATGGCGCCGGCAACGAGCGCGAACAGCATGATCGGCAAGGTGGTCGAGGCCTGGACCAGCGCCACCTGGTAGGGCGAGGTGGCGATCGTGGTCATCATCCAGGCGGCGCCGACGCCCTGGATCAGGCCGCCGAAATTCGACACCAGGCTGGCCGACCAGACGGTGCGGAAGATGCCGTGCCGGAACGGCGCCAGCGCGGAGACGCGTTCGCTTTCCGGCTCGTCGTCGATCATGGTTGCGCCTTCGTCCGCTGTAGAGGCTCGCCGCACCCGGAAGGGCAGGCGACTCGCCAAAGAGTGCGGCCCAACAACAGGAAGGCAAAGGCGAAAATGCGTCGGCGAAGCTTTAAACCAAGCATCTGGCCGGTCTGGACCAACTTTTGGCTATTTCGCGTTTCTCGCCTCGGCATGCAGGGCCTCGGTCAGGCCGCCTGTCGTCTCGCCATTCATGTAAAGCCTGAGCAGCATTTCCATGCCGACGAGACGCAGGCGCGACGTTTCCTGGCTTCTTGCCATGTCGATCAGGTCGTCCAATTCGGAAGCAGACCATTTCATTGCGTCGCGCAGCACACCGCCGCGCAGCAGGCCCTGCGTGCCGCCTGAAAAAGCCCCGGCCATCTCGAAGCCGTTCTTTGCGGCGCGAATGTTTTCGCGCGGCAGATGGCGCTCGGCGGCCTTTTTCAGCAGCCACTTGCCGGTTCCGTCGCGGTAATTTCTGCCGGCGCGGCAGGTGAAGGGCGAAGTCGATCAGCCGGTTTTCGAGGAACGGCACCCTGAGCTCGACGGACGCCGCCATGCTCAGCCGGTCGTGCCGGTGCAGCAGGTCCTGCAGATGCGAGTAGAGGTCGTAGAAACAGCTTGCCAGGAAGGCGCGGTCGCTGGCCGGTGCGACGCCTTCCAGCCTGTCGAACAGCTTTGTCTGCAGGAAGTTCAGCTCGGGCGACAGGGCTCTGAGCGCCATGGTGCGGTCCGTCGGCGAGCCGCGACCGATCGAGTTTCGAAACGGCGCGCGGCGCAATTCGGCGAATTTGCGGTCCTGCCTGGCCTTCGAGCGGAACAGACGCTGCAGCCAGGATTGGCGCCAGACCCTGATCGTGGATGCTTGCCATTTGTAGCCGCCGAAGAGCTCGTCGGAACCCTCGCCGGTCAGCAGCACCTTGACGCCGTCGGCGCGGCACTGCTCGGCAAGCGCCAGCAACGCGGCGTGGCTGGCATGCCAGCCGTCGGTTTCAAGGTGCCAGACCGCGCGCGGCCAGAGCTCGAGGAACCGGTCCTTGTCGAAAGGCACCCGGCGCAGGCTGACGCCGACATGGCGACCGGTGCGCTCGGCGTCCGGCGCTTCGCTGCGGCCGAGCTTCTGGTGGATGACGTAGCCGTGCATCTCCGGCCTGAAGCGCTTGGCAAGCGCGGTGATCAGCCCGGAATCGACGCCGCCGCTGCAGGCGGTTGCAAGGCTGGCATCGGCGATGCAATGCAGCTCGACACTTTCCTCGAGCAGTGTCCGGAGCGTCGCCATATGCTCGGCGTCGGACGTCCTGTCGCCGGCGATGCGCGTGGTATCGAGAACATCGAGGACGTGCCAGAAGCGGCGCCTGTCGATGCCGTCTCCGGTGATCCTCCAAAGGCTTGCCGGTGGGAGCCGCTCGATGCCGTCAAAAACGCTGTAGCTCGAATCGCGGCTCTGCCAGGCAAGCCGCAGCGTCAGCTCGCGCGTGTCGATCCGGCGCGCAAAGTCGTGGCAGGCGAGGATCGCCTTGTCCTCGGAGGCGAACAGCACGCGGTCGCCGATTTCGGCGACCGACATCGGCTTGATGCCCAGCCTGTCCCTGGCAAGCCACAGGGCGCCGTCGCGGGCATCGAAATAGGCGAAGGAGAACATGCCGTCGAACAGTGGCACCGCTTTTTGCGGACCCCAGTGATGCAGGGCCTGAAGCACCACCTCGGTGTCGGAGACCGATTGGAACGTCAGGCCTTCCGCCTGCAGCGTCTTGCGCAGCGCGCGAAAATTATAGACCTCGCCATTGTAGCACAGCACGCCGTCGCCGGACGCGGTCAGCATCGGCTCGCGCGCGGCGGGCGATGGATCGATGATGGTCAGCCGGCGGTGGCCGAGCGCCAGGCGGGCGTTATTCCAGTTGCCGTGATCGTCGGGACCGCGATGCGCCAATGCCTGCATCATGCGCGCGACGTCGCGACGATCGCCGCTGCCGATCGGATCGCGCTTTCGCCAGACGCCGGCTATTCCGCACATGGCCCGCCGGCCGTTCTTGCCTGATGCATCGCTTCCTGAATCGCCTGAGACGTCGGCCGACGCCGTCGCGCCTACAATCTAGCTGCAAGAAACGCCGCCGCAAGCGATCTCGCGGCTTGCGAACAGGCCGCCAGACGCTCGCTGCGGCTTCGCGTCAGAAGCCGTGTTCGATGCGCTCGAAGATGACGTTGGTGAAGGCCGAGATCTGGCCGCCGATGAACGGGCCGGTCAGTGCCACCACGAGCATGATGGCGACGATCTTCGGCACGAAGGTAAGCGTGATTTCCTGGATCTGGGTCAGCGCCTGGATGAGCGCGATGCCGATGCCGACCACCATCGCCACCAGCACCACGGGGGCGGAAGCAGTAAGCACCGTCCACACGGCGTACTGGACGATATCGAGGGCGTCGGCCTCGTTCATGGGCTGCCCCTGTGCGAAGCCGGCTAAAGCAGGTCGCGTGAAAAAGGTTTCACGCGACCTGCTTTAGCTTTTTTGATTTTAAGCATGTCTTTATCCCGAAACCGGCCCCCCTTTCGGAAGACCTGCTTAAAGCGCGTCGCGTCGAAACGGGTACACGCGACGCGCTTTAGGTCGTTGCTTGATGCATGTCGTTGTCGCAAAACCGAGGCCACTTTTGCGCGACATGCATTAGGCGGCCGGCTTGATCGACACACCCGCGCCGACCGAGACCTGGGTGCCGTCCTGCAGCACCGCGATAAGGCCGCTGCTGGAGAGCGTCACCGACGCCACCGTGCCGGTGGTTTTGCCGTCGGCCGAGGTGATCGAGCGGCCGATCAGCGCGTCGGCCTGCGACAAGGCCGAGGACTGCATGATCTGGTCGAGCTTGGTGTTGGTCTGCACCGACTGCTCGACTTGGGAGAAGGTGGCGAGCTGCGCGACATACTGCGTCGAATCCATCGGCTTGGTCGGATCCTGGTTCTTCATCTCGGCGATCAGGAGCTTCAGGAACGACTGGTAATCCACCGCCGTCTTCGAGGTCTGCTGGCTGGCCTGGTTGGCGCCAACCGGGATCGTTGTCGTCATGTCCACGGCCATCTTATGCTCCTACAGCCAATGCGCGCGGCGTTTCGGGAATGTCGTCATTGTCTTCGAGCGCCCTGCGCTCGAGCGGATAGAGGGCGCGGATCGCTTTCAGCGCCTCATAGATATCATCCTCACCGACCATCCGGTCGATCTGCTTCAGGCCCTTGCAGATGTCCTGGTTGTCGAAGCTTGCGATCAGCATCGGCAGCGAGCGGCGGAACATGTCGCGCGCCTCGGAGGCGCCGACCGGGTTGATCAGCATGATCTGCACGATGAAATAGAGCTGCCTGAGAGGCGTCGACGCCTGGTCGGCCTGGATGACATGGCTTTCGAGCAGGAACTGCACGTCGTTCATCAGCTCGATGGTGACCTTGCGGTCGACGCGGATGACCGCGCCGTTGACATAGATCTTCTCGTTGGGCTTCAGCGAGATCTTCAGCGTGTTGGTCATTGGATGCCGTCTCGGATGATCTGGGAGACCTCGATCAGTCCTTCGAAATTGTTGGTGCGGCCCTGGCGGATGTCTTCCGTCTCGCGCAGCAGCCACAGGCCGATGGAGATCAGGTTGGCGCGCAGCTCCTTGGGCAGGGCGTTGTCGCTGGAGCCGAGATCCTGGACGAAGGTGGTCCAGATGCGGTTGGTGAAGTGCAGCGCCTCGACCGCTTCCATCGACTCGGTGCCGACGGCTGCCGCGGCGGCCAGCATGTCGATCGAACGGGTGAGCAACTGCCGCTCCCGGTCCTTGGCATCGGCGACGGAGTCGGTCTGGATGTCGGCGTAGGAGAATTGATACATCGTCGGCGCTCTGGCGTTCCGGTTTATGTGTTCAAGTCAGATAGTTCAGCAGGCTGAGCTGCTGCAGACGCGCGGTCAAGGCGAAGGAGGTCTCGATATGCTGCGTCAGATCGGCGACACGGGTCGCGGCTTCGGCCGGATCGACGCCTTCGAGATCGACGATATGCTTCTCGAAGAGATCGACCTGGGTCTTCATGCGGTCGCTGGCATCGGACACGCGTTGCTGGGCAATGCCTGTCTCGGCCCGTATCTGAGTGATGCCGCCGATGGCATCGCCGACCAGCGCCTGCGCGCGGCTGACGATGGCGTTCTGGGCGGCCTCGCTGATGCTGCCGGTGAGCATGCTGCTGACCATGGTAGCCGCCATGGCGAGCTTGCGGATGCCTTGCTCGTTAGCGCTGACCGAGGTCTGGGTGGTCTCGTTGAGCGAAATGCGGCTGGTGATCTGGTCGTCCGTGGCGCTCGACCAGTTGGCCTGCCAGCCGGCGCCTAGGAATTGCGGCTCGACCTGGGTGGTGATGAAGTCGTCCATCTGCGCGGCGGTGATGTTGGCCGCCGCCGGATCTGTCTGGGTAAAGCCGAAATAGCTCGAAAAGGCGGCATCGAACGCAGCCTTGGCCGGCGAGCCGGCAGCGTTGAAATCGTCGACCGGCTTGACGTCGGTGTTGGTGCCGGCAAACAGATATTCGCCGTTGACACTGGTGTTCAGAATACCTGTCATCTGCTGCAGCGCCGAGGCGCCGGCGGTCTGCAGGATGCTGGTCGAGGAGTCGCCCGACACACCGCTGGTCAGGGCCGACAAGAAGCTCTGCGCGGCACCGGCGATCTGGCCGAGCGAATCCTGGGTCGATGTCAGGCGCGCTGAGACGAGCGCGTTGGAATCGACGATGCCGTTCAGCCGGTCGAGGTCGCGCTGAAAGGTGACGGCCTGGGTCGTGCGGCTGCCAAGCGCCAGGCCGACATCGGCGACGGTGCCGGTCTGCGATTCCTTGGTCGCCTTGATGAGGTCGGCCTGCATCTTCGCCTGCTGGTAACGCAGCGCGTTGGAAATGGCAGCTGAGGAAACGCCTGTCGCTTTCATGGATTATCCTACCGCGGCCATCAGCGAGTCCAGCATGTCGCTGACCGTCTTCATCATATGCGCCGAGGCCTGATAGGTGTGCTCGAGGTCGAGGAGCAGGGACATCTCCTGGTCGACATTGACCCCGGTGTCGTTGGACAACGCCTCGGCCGTGCGCGCCGCCAGCGCCTGCTTGCTGTCGGCATTGGCCGAGGCCTGCTGGCGCACGCCTTCGAACCAGCCGATGGCATTGGCCGCGTAGTCGGAGACGCCCGAGCTGACGGTGATGCCGGCCGAGCTGTCGAAGGCCATCGGCTGATCGAGCTTGTTGCCGTAGCCGATCAGCAGGTCCGAATAGGATGCGCCACCGGTGTTGACGACATAGGCCGCGCCATTGGCGCCGCCGTCGCGCAACAGCGCGGGATTGCCGCCGGCGCTCGGATCGAAGGCGGCGTTGACGCTGATCGTGCCGGCGAGGCCGTCGACCAGGGTGCCAGCGGCCGGAATTGCCGGGGCGCCCGACCATGTGAACAGGCCCGCAGCATTAGGCTGCGACGACGAGGTCTCGGCAAATGCCGTGACAAGGCCGCGCGCGATCTCGTCGAGCTGGCTCTGCATGGTCGAGGCGACGCCGTCGCGCAGCTTCAGAAGGCCCGCAATCTTGCCGTCGGCGGTGGTTGTGTCCCCGGTGCCCGCCGATACCGGCACGTTGTCGATATAGACGGTGTTGCCGGGCGTGCCGGCCGTATAACCGGCCGACGGGGTGAAGGTCACCGAGCGCGGCACGGTCTCGAACAGCGTCGTGCCGTCCTTGGTGGTGATGACCATGTCGTTGTCGCCGCGCGTGAAGGTGGAGACCGGAACGTATTCCGATATCTTCTTCAGGATGGCGTCGCGCTGATCGAGCGCGTCGGACACGTCGGTGCCGGAGCGAGTGCCCGAGATGACCGCCTTGTTGGCGTCCTGGAACTGGCTGAGCAGCGAGTTGAGATCGTCGACGGCGGTGGCGATCTGGCTGTCGGCCTGGGTGCGGAAGTCCTGGATCGCCTTGGTGCCGCTGTTCAGTGAATTCACCACCTGCTTGGCGGCGTCGACGACGCTGGTGCCGAGGTTCTGGTTCGATGGCGTCGTGGCGTAAAGCTGCAGGGACTGCTGCAGGTTGGCGATCGCCGTCGAGGGGGACGACGCGTTGTCGACCCCGTTGACCGACAGATCGAGCTGATCCATGCCGTTGTAAAGCGCGCTCTGGCCGCTCCATGCCGACAGCGCCGAAAGGTTCTGGCGGAACAGGAGATCATTGGCGGCGCGTTGGATTTCCACCGCCCGGGCGCCGGGCGCCGTGCTGGTCACCACGGCGATGCGGCGTGTGTAGTCCGGGTTCGACGCGTCGGCCACATTGCGCGATACGACGCTGGTCTGCTTGGACGTGGCCAGGAGCGCCGATTGGGCAATGCTTAGTGCGGAGGAAAGCGACATGCTGATCTTTCACGGGCGGCGCCCGTCGTTTATCTCTTCAGGTTGACGAGGACATCCATCAGGTCCGAGCCGGTCTGGAAGACCTTGGAATTGGCGGTGTAGCTGCGCTGCGCCGCAATCATGTTGGTCAGTTCCTCGGCGATATCGACGTTGGAGTTTTCAAGCGCCCCGGAGACGATGGAGCCGAGCTTGCCTTCATTGGCAAAGCCGATGTGGACGGCGCCGGAGTCGGTGCTCTGCACATAGACGTTGCCGGGCATTGCGGTGAGGTTGTCGGGGCTCTGAACGTCGGCCAGCGGGATCTTGTAAAGCGCTTTGGTCGAGCCGTCCTCGAACTGCGCGTAGATGATGCCGTCCTGGCCGATCTGGACCTTCTGGATGGAGCTCGGCGCGTTGCCGTTGACCTTGGCGTCGGCAACGGTGAAGCCGGTGCCGAGCTGCGTCAGCTGGGAGAGATCGAGGTCCAGCGTCGAGCCGCCCGGTACCGTGAACGAGACGCTGTCCGTCGCGCCGGTAAGCTTGCCTGTCGTGGTGTCGAAGGTGAGGTTGGCCGATCCCAGCGCGCCGCCCGTATAGGGGAAAGAGGTGCCCGCGGTCGCCTTCGACTGGTCGAAGACCGAGACCTGCCAGGTGCCGGCGCCGGTGTTGGTGAAGTAGACGTCGAGCAGCTTCTTGTTGCCGAGATTGTCATAGGCAACCAGCGAGGTTTTCGACGTGTATTCGGCGTTAGGGTCATTGGTGGACGGCAGCGGGCCGGAGGGTGGCGTCGCGCCCGCCGGCAGGTTGCCGGAGAAGAGACCCTCGGTGCTCGGCGTCGCCGTCATCTGCTGGTCGGAGATCTGCACCGGCACGAGGCCTTCGAAGCCGTTGGCGGTCGCGGCCGGGTCGCCATTGGCGTAGCTGTAGGCCATGAGCTGGTAACCCGCGGCATTGACCAACCGGCCTTGCGCGTCCGGAACGAAGGAGCCGGCGCGGGTGAGATAGGGGGTGCCGCTGGCATCCTGGACGACGAAGAAGCCGTCGCCGTTGACGGCAAGGTCGGACACCGAGGTGGTGTAGGTCATGACGCCTTGTGTGCCGACGGCCGAGCGGATCGTCGTGGTCACGCCACCGGAATTATAGGCGCCCCCGGTGCCGGGCATGATCAGGGTAGAGAACTCGGCCGAAGAGCGCTTGTAGCCCGTGGTGTCCGAGTTGGCGATGTTGTCGGCCACCGCGGAGAGGCGATTGGCCTGCGCGTTCATACCGGAAACGCCGGTCCGCATCATTCCGTAGAGGCTCATCGATCGATCTCCGCAGTGCCTGGGTAGGAGGCCATAAAATTATGCCTCGTGTCTTGCGCGAGGCTGGTGCGGGATGTGCCTAGAGCGTGATGGCGCTTCGTTGAATCGCCATCACGCTCTAACTCTTTGTTGGAGCATGACCTTTGTCCGAAAACCGGTTCCCACTTTTTGCTTTCGCTGACCTTCGGTTCGGGATCATGCTTGAGGGCGGCCATCAAAACACCAGCCGGTAGCCGAGGAATCTCTTGGAATCGATCGGGTCGTGGCCGAGCTTCTCACGCAGCTTCTTGCGCAGCTTTGAGATGTGACTCTCCACCACGTTCTCCTCGACCTCTTCGTCGAAGATGCCGTAGATGGCGTTGAAGACCTGGGTCTTGGTCACGCGCCGGCCGCGGTTGCTGGCCAGATATTCCAGGATGCGCCGCTCGCGCCGCGGCAGCGGCAGCGGCTCGCCGTTGATCTCCGGATCGCGACCGTCCATGAAGATACGCATCGACCCGACTTCGGTATAGGCGGCCTCTTCGGAGCCGCGGCGGCGGATGGCTGTGATGCGGGCGAGGATCTCGCGGATGTGCACTGGCTTGCGGACGACGTCGTCGACGCCGCTTTCGAACAGCCGCAGCGTATGTTCCAGCGAGTGATGTTCGCTGAGCGCGATCACCGGCGCTCCGGTGCGGTCGCGGATCTGGCGCGGCGATATCGCGCCATCGCGGCAGTCGCCGATGAGAAAAGCCCTGACGCATCTGAGATCGGTGTCGGCGACGGAACTCACCCACTCGCCGAATTCGCCTGGGGCGAAGCCGGCCGTGGCCACGCCCTCGCGATCGAAAAGTGAAGAGTAGCCCTCTGTCACGAGCTCTCGCTCGTCAACGATCACGATCATCGGCCCGCCCTCCGAATCATTTCACTTGCCCCGTGCGGAAAGGGCTACCCGGCTCGACGAATCCTGAAAAACCATCATTTCTTGTAGCTATTTTCTTGGGAGTTTTTTTGGGAGCCGTAATAAAAGCGGTTGTGCGGGTGTGCTCGCGCCAACTGTTGGCAGACGAACATTGGCGCCGGCGGATAGGCTGGCGAAGGTCGACTGGATCCGAAATTTGACAACTATTGGTTGCAGAAAGTGCTGGCACTCGGCGTCCATTTGCCGAAGCCGGTGGCGACCATGTTGGCGATGACGCGGCAGACATAGACCTTCTGTGCCGGGTCGTTGTCGGGGCCGGCATGGTAGCGAGCGACGGCCATCGACCAGGTCATGTGCCGGGCATGCAGGCTCGCCAGGAAGCGCGCCGCGTAGTCGACATTCTGATGCGGATCGAGCATGTCCTCGACGCTGCGGAAATGATCGCCGTGATAGCGATGGTTGATCTGCATGCAGCCGAGATCGATCAGCGTCTTGCCCTCGCGACGCGCGTCCTCGAATGCGGCGAGCGCTTCGCCGCGACTGCGAGGGAAAACAGCTTTTCCTTCTATATTCAAAGCATTAGGCTGAAGGCTGCCCTTCTTTCCGGTCTCGGTCAGGCCGACGGCGTAGAGGATCCCGGCAGGCACGCCGTAGCGATCGGCGGCGCGCAGGATCTCCGGCTCGCAGGAATTGGCGGCGGCGCTGGCCGTGCCGGCAGCAAAACTAGATATACATATCGTCGTCAGCGCGCTCGCGAAGAGGCGAAGCTGCATGACCGAATTCCTGTGCGCCATTGCCATCGTTCCTTCCCGGTTGCCGGCCGCCGCCCGCGCCGTTGCCGCCCGAGTTCCCGGGCTGGAACGAAGGCTGGTCGCGGCCTGTCGACATCGGCATGGCGCTGGTTGCGTCGGCGCGGCTGGCCGCATGCGCCGCTATCGAGGGTTGCAGGATGGTAACCTTGTCGACGTCGAAACCGAGGCTGCGCATGGACTTGACGATGGCGTCGCTGTCGGCGGTGAGGCGGCGGTATGCCTCGTGTGTCTCGGGCTTCATCTCAATCGAAAGTTGCTCCCCCGAGAGCCGCAGGCTGGCGATAACCGACCCGAGCTCCGAGGGGTGGAGCTCGATCTTCAGCACATGTGTCGGAACGGCAACAGAATTGGTCGTCTGCGAGCCTGCCGAGGCGCTTGCGAAGGCCTGCTGGACGCCGTTGTCGGAGGCAAGCGCCTCAACCAGCGCCGATGCCGTCTGGCCGATCGGGTTTTGTGCCGGCGCCGGGAAGCTCTGTTGGCTGACGACGTCCATCCGTGTGGCGGAAGAAGACGGCTTGGCCGGTGTCTGCTGCGTGCTCGACTGGGATTGCTGCGATGCCTTGGAGGCGGAAGCCGGCCGCCAACCTTGCGGCGGTACCGGGTTGTCGGCCTGCGGTTCATTCCCTTGCTTCGGCAGGATCGTATCGTTGCGGCCCGCCATGTCGAGAGCCATGTCCGCCTTCGCCGGCTTTTGCCCGAAGTCGGGCCCGTGATCTTCAGCCGCCATCAAACGAGCGGATCGCGACCGCGGCTCGGCGGAATCGTCGACCGCCTCGCGCTTGCCTGGGCGCAGCCGCAATTTCAACGATGTTCCGTCGCCCGCGGCCTCTTCACCATCGGCGGAACCCTTGCCCGACGATTGCGCGAAATGTTTCATGTCGCTCAGCGCCATCAGCAATGGCAGGCGATCCTGCAGCGGCGCGGACTCGTCGGTTTGCGCCGTGGAATCCTTGTCCGCCGTCGGCTTTGCCTGATCGGCCTGGGCGGTGGTCTTCCCGGACTTTCCCGTGGTTGCTTGCTGCGAGCCGGTCTTTCCCTTCTGCGGGTCCTGGTTCGGCTCCTGTTTGCCGGCATTGGCCGCCTCGCGCCTTGCCGGATGCGCGTCCGGCATCACCGGTCCGGTCGCGTGCTTGTCCTGTGGCCGATCGGTCTTCTCGGGCCCATGCACCAGGTCACCGAAATTCTGATCCTTGTCCTCGCCGCCGGTCGAGTGCTGCCGGGGCTGGGTCGAAGCAAAGTCCGGCAGGGTCTGGTTGACGCTGGTCATTTGGGGGCTGCTCCGAGCAACTGGTCGATCTGGTCTAGCTGACGCCGCGTGCTGGTCACCGCCGCATCGATTGGGTCTTGCGCATCGGTCGTCGCCGGCGCCGATGCCTGCACCACCGGCGCGGCGTCGATCGGTGCCGGAGTGGACGCCGGCGTTTCGGCCGATGCTTGCGCCGGTTGCGGGACAGCGGGCGGCGAAGGCGTGTCTTTCGCCTGATCGCTTGCAGCGACTGGCGGATCGCTCGCCGCGACCGGCGGATCGTTTGCAGCGACCGCTGGCTTGTCGGGCATCGCTCCTTCCACCGGCGGCAAGTCCGCATTGGCCGGATCGGCCGAGGCCTCCGTCGCCGATTTCGCCTCGTCACTTTTCGCAACGGTTGCCGGCTTAGGTCCAGCATTGGCGGCCGCTTTCACCGGCGCCATCACTTCGCCCGCGACAGCTTGCGCGGCGTCGAGCAGGTCGCGGTCGCCTTGCGAAAGCTTGCCGCGATCGATCTTGCCCAACTTGGCGCGTACTTCATCGACATTGGCCGATGTCATGGTGGAGAGGCTCGAATAGAGCTGGGTGCGCGGATCATCCCGGTTGCCGTCGCCGTTGCGGCCCAGTTCGGCCTTGGCCGAGGCGAAAGCCGAGAGCTCCGTCATCCCGTCGATCGCGGCACGGCGCGCGATGCGCAGGTAGATCACTTTCTCGCGCTCGGGATCCATCATCGAGGTGATATCGGCGATCTTGTCCTGGCTGATGGCCATGTGCAGCGTGATGACGCCGGAAACAAAGGCATCGGCGAACTGGCTGGCGTAGGGCGAATAAAGAAAGGACACGACATACTGGGTCGAAGCCAGCGCGAAGCGTGCTGCGTCGCCCTGCGCGGCCGCGATGCCCACGGAGCGGCGAAGCGCAGCCTCCTCGACCAGCGTGCCGGGGCTGAGCAGGCGTGCTTCGTCGAGCAGCGCAAGCGCTGCCGACGGGTCGTCGGCCGCAAGCAGCGAGCCCTTGACCAGCGCCAGGAAGGCGCCGAGATCGGCGGGCACGCTCATCGGATCGATCGGCTTCAGCATTTCGATCGCCTCGGCCGGCTGCCCGCTCAGATAGGCGACGACGCCTTTGGCGAGGGCCAGGCTTTGCGGGTCGGTTACCGCGCGCGAAGCCGCCGCCGCGACCGTCACCGGATTGCCGCCGCTCATGCCATAGACGAGCAAGGCGCGGAAGTTCTTCGGCTCCTTGAAATCCTCGGCGTTCGCGTCGCGCATCCGGGCGTCGATCATTTCGAGGAGTTTTGCCTGCATCGGCAGCGCAGCGTGATCGCCGCCGGCAATACGATCCTGGACCAGCTGCAGCGAACGCACCAGTTGATAGGGCTGCAGCGCATCCTGCGCGAAAGCCGCCGGTGACGACCCCGCGCCTAACAGCAGCAGCGCTATCGCGCCGCCGATGACGGTCCTGGCCCTCATCCGCCGGCCGCCATCAGGATTTCGATGCGCCGGTTCGCGGCAGCCATCGGATCGGAGGCGATCTTGGGCTGCCGGTCGGCGAAGCCTGCGACCTCGGTGATGCGGCTTTCGTCGACGCCGCCGCGCACCAGCATATAGTAGGCCGAATGGGCGCGCGCGGTGGACAGCCGCCAGTTGTCGTAAGCGTCGCTGCGGAACGGTCGCGCATCGGTGTGGCCGCTGATGGTGATGGTGCCCTTCTTCTCGTTGATGATGCGGCCGATCTTTTCCATCGCCAGCACCAGCTCGCGGCGCGGCATGGCCGAGCCGATCTCGAACATGCCGAAATCGAGCTGGTCGGTGATCGAAATGACGACACCCTTGTCGGTGGCTTCGACCGAGACGCCGTCGGCGAGCTTTTCGCCCGGCAGGAATGCCTTGGCGAGTTCCTTCTTGATATCCGCCGCTTGCTGAAGGGCGGCTTTGCTCGGCGCCTTGTCACCTTTGTCGGCGGCCTCCTCGGATTCGGTCTTTTCCGCCTTGGCCGCTTCAGCCTTCGTGTCGGTGTCCGCAATCTCGCGCTTGTCGTCGCCGGCTTTCTCGCTCTTCTTCCCTTCGCTCAACAGCTTTCCGGCCTTGCTTTGCGCGGCTTTCTGCTCGCCCTTGGTGTCGGTGCCTTCCGGAGCGGCCAGCCGCTCCTGCGGCGCGGCCGTCAGCGGAGGGGCGGCCGGAACGGCCTTCACCTTCGGCACCGCGACGGTGGCGACCTTGTCGCCAGGCTTGACGACCGGATCGCCATCGATCTTGGCGCGCTCGGCGGTTGCCTCGGCGTCAGGCGCCGCCACCTGCTGCGACCAGAAATCCGGCGCGAACGGATCGCGATAGGATTCGCCGCCGGAGGCACCGGTTGCCGGGCCGGCCGTCTGGGCGCCGCCTTCACCCTTGGCGCTGACGTTCTGCATCACGCCCGTATCGGCGGCGATCTCCGCCAGCACCGCATAGGGATCGGCGAACAGCTTCTCATCGGAGAGCTGGGCATCCTGCGCCCCGTCCTTGGTCTGCCGGCGCTCGGAGGAACCGGCGCCGCCCTTGCCGTTATCGCCCGCCTTGGTCGCGCCCTGCTGCGGGTTGTCCGCGGTCAGCCCGACCTTGCTCGGGCCATCGCCGAGGTCCTCCAGGCCCTTGCGGCTGGAATTGCGGTCGATCAGCTCGACCGGATTGAAATAGCTGGCGACGGCTGCCTTGGTCTGCTCGTTGGCGGCGTTGATCAGCCACATGACGAGGAAGAAGCACATCATCGCCGTCATGAAGTCGGCGAAGGCGATCTTCCACACGCCACCATGGTGAGCGTCGTCATGACCGTCGTGATTGCGCTTGACGATGATGATCTCGTGCCGGGGGTCGGCATGGTCGACGGCGCTCATGACAGGACCTCCGACAAGGACGCCGACCACTCGGCGATACGCGTTTCGAACACCGTTTCGTCGATGGTGACGGTCAGCTCGAAGCCGGACGCCTCGGTGAAGTCGAGATTGGCGGCGCGGGATCCAAGCGTCGCCTTCAGCGGCTCGAACAGCGAGAGCGGCCCCCGGACGCCGATACGCACGGCCTCGCCGTCGGCGACCGCGGCGCCGATCACGCGCGAAAGGGCCAGGAGCGAACGCTGCTGCAGGTCGTCGCTGAGAAGGCCGCCGAGGATACGCGCGACGGTCGCGCCGGCAAGCTCGGCAACGCGCTGCTCCATGGCCTCGATGCGCGTGGCGACGACAGCGCCGAGATCGCCGCCGAAGCTCTCAAGGAAAGCTTTCGCCGCATCGTCGCTGGCCTGACGCTCGGCGTCGAGCGCGGCCCGATGGGCAAGCGCAAGGCGTGCCTCGAGCGACGCCTCCGCATCGGCAACCGCCTCGGCGATCAGCGCGCCGATATCGGCCTGCGGCGGCGGCGCGGCGGCAGGCATATGCTCGGCGGCGCGCGCGGACGGCGGCTGGCTGGCACGCGGGGTCCGCGAACCAAAATCGGGCAGGAGATCGAAGAGCGCCGAGGCCATGGCCTAACCCACGGCTTCCGGGGCGGCAGCCCATTTGCGTAGGATCTGCGCGGTCCGCTCCTCGTTGAGGTCGACCATGCGAGCCAGCCGCTCCTGCGGCGCCGGCCGGATTTTCTGACGCAGGTCGTCGAGCGGGGTTGCGCCGGCGCGCGCGCCGGGCAGGGCGCCGGCAGGGGTTTCGGCGGTGATTGCGGCGACGGGCGCGTCCGGTGTCGGCAAGGAACGCTGTACGTCGTCGAAGCTCGGGCCGGCAATGGCCGCAGGCTTCGCCGACGCCGTCAGCGCGGCGGCCATCGGCTTCAGGCCGAAGAAGGCCACCAGAAAAACGACAACGATGAAGGCGCCGGCATTGATCAGCGTGCCGGTATAGGTGCCGATCGAGGCGAGGATGCCGGGCTGATCGATCGGCTCGCCGTCGAGGCCGTTGATGAACTCGACTGCTGACACGTCGATGACATCGCCGCGCTTGTCGTCGAAGCCGGTCGCCGAGGCCACCATCTTCTGGATATCGGCGACGCGCTTGGCGATCTGGTCCGGCGTGGCGTCCTTGCCGAGGATGGTCTTCAGCCGGTCCTGGTTGACGACGACCGCGATCGACATCTTGTTGACCGTGTAGCCGTTGGAGACGGTGGCGATCTTCTTCGAGTTGATCTCGTAGTTGGTGATCTCTTCCTTGCGGTCGTTCTGCGAGGTGGATTGCGGTCCTTCGGTGCTGGTGGTTTGCGTCTCGGGCAGGTTCTGCTCGACGCTGGTCGGGGTCGAGGCCTGTTTCTGGTTGCTGGCCTCGTTGGTTTTCACCGATTGCACCGAACGCTCGACGCGCGAGTTCGGATCGAAGATCGTCTCCTCGGTCTGGCGCGTGTCGGTGTTGACGTCGGCCTTGACGCTGGCGCGGAAATTATCTGGGCCGAGATAAGGAGTGAGCGCGCGGCGGATGTTGTCGCCGACCTGCGCCTCGACCGTCTGCTCGACGCCGAGCGTACGCGCGGCGCTCGTGTTGGACGGGTCGTCGCCGGCGGCCAAAAGGTTGCCGTTGGAATCGAGCACGGTGACCTTGTCGGCCGAGAGGCCGGGAACAGCCGCGGCGACGAGGTGGCGGATCGACATGGCGCTCTTCTCGGCATCGTTGCCGGCATAGCGGATGACCACCGAGGCGGAGGGCTGCTGCTCGTCGCGGCGGAAATTGGCGCGCTCGGACATGACGATGTGGACGCGCGCCGCCTTGACGCCGGAAATCGACTGGATGGTGCGCGCGATCTCGCCTTCCAGCGCGCGCACGCGGGTGATCTGCTGCATGAAGGAGGTGAGGCCGAGCGAGCCGACATTGTCGAACAGCTCGTAGCCGGCATTGGCGCTGGTCGGCAGGCCTTTCTCGGCAAGCAGCATGCGCGCCTGCGCGGTGGTGCCGGCCGGCACCAGAACGGAGGTGCCGTCGGAGCCGACATCGAAGCCGATGCCGGCGTCGGCCAGCACCAGGCCGATCTGGTTGACGTCGGAACGCTCGAGGCCGACATAGAGCGTCTCATAGGCCGGTCGGTTGAGATAGACGGAAGCGATGCCGATGACGGCCATGACCAGGGCCGCGATGCCGCCCATAAGCGCCAGACGCCTGACGCCGAAGCTCTTCAAATTCGCGATGACGCTCTGGATCTGTTCCGGCACGATTCAACCGCTCCCAGCATGACTGTCCGCCGGAAGACTAGACCGCGAAGCTTGTGCGAGGATGATAGGCGTGCCGCCGAAGAGCCCGCAAAGCGTCGAGCCGGCGTCTTATCGAGCAACGAAAAAGGCCGCGCCTCAGGCGCGGCCTCAGACTGCTGACGAACCCCGTCGATTTTCGGCGGGGTTTTGTTTTATGTGATTGAAGAGTTTTGAGAAGTTGGTGTCAGGAGATTTTGACAGGAGGCGCCGAGCCTCATGCGGGGCTTGGTTTGAGGGTTGGCCAGAGGCTGATTGCGATTTTTTTCATGTTCTGGGCGGCGGCTGCCATCAGGCACTGGCAGGCGACGCGGGTTCGCCCTCGGAAGCGGGCGTAGCGGTGGCCGAAGAGCTGCTTGGCATCGGCGAACGACCGCTCGACCGTCTCCTTGCGGCGCCGATAGATGGCCTTGCCCCAAGCTGTCGAGCGGTTGGCATCGACCCGCTCGCGGGCATCCTGCCAGACGTGGCGGGTGATGGTGCGCTCGGCCTTGGCGTTTGAGGTGCAGGAGGCCAGAAGCGGGCAGTCGCGGCAGATGGTGGGATCGCTCTTGTACTGGCGGTAGCCGGCGCGATCGGTGGTGGCGTAGGTGAGCAATTGGCCTTGCGGGCAACGGTAGCCCTTCAGGTCCGGCTCATAGACGAAGTCGCTCTTCCTCATCTTGCCGGGTTTCGGCGGGGTCGGGTTGCGATAGCCGACAACGCCCCTGATGTTCCTGTCCTCCAGCCCCTTGGCGATGCCCGGCGTGGCGTAGCCGGCATCCAGCCCCGCAGCCGCCACATTGAAGCCGAAGCGTTCCACCTGGCGGTCGAGCCGGCCGAGATAGACGATCGAGTCATGCACGTTGGCCGGCGTGGCGAACGTGTCGGTGATGATGCCGCAACGGCCATCCACCGTGCGGTGATCGAGATAGAAGAAGCCCTTCGGCTTGCCCTCGCGCACCATGTAGCCGGCCTCCGGATCGGCACGCGAGACTTTGGTCTCTTTCACCGGCGGCTTGCGCTGCTTCTGCTTCAGCGGCTTCTGGCCATGCAGCGCCCGTTCGGCATCGATGGCCCGGTCGAGATCGCCCCAGTAGTCGGCCCGCGACTTGGCGACCATGGCAAGGTCGTATTTGCCCTTGTTGGCGTTGGCCTTCAAATGCGTGCTGTCGCTATAGAGCACCGTGCCGTCCACCAGCCCGGCCAGGATCGCCTGCTCGACGATCCTGTCGAAGATGCCTTGCGCGATCGTCTCGTCCTGGTAGCGACGCCGACGGTTCTGAGACAGCGTCGAGGCGTCGAACACCTTGTCCGTCAGCTTCAGCCGCAGGAACCAGCGGTAAGCGACATTGACCTCGATCTCGCGAACCAACTGCCGCTCCGAGCGCACGCCGAACAGGTAGCCGAGGAACAGCGCCTTGAACATCAAGGTCGGATCGAGCGGCGGTCGGCCATTGTCGGCGCAGTAGAGCGGCGCTGTTAGATCGTGGATGAAGGAAAAGTCGATCGCGCGATCAATCTTGCGCAACAGGTGGTCAGCCGGAACCAGCTGATCCAACGTCACCATCTCGAGCGCGGTCTGTTCAGGGGCGGGTCGCTTCAACATGACCCAGTGAATCAAAAACCCCCGGCAAATGCCAGAGGTTTGTCAGCAGTCTGAAGGGCGGCCTCGAGCCGCCCTTTTTTATTGAAGTCGAGAAGATCAGGCGTTGCCGAAAGCGGCGGCGCCATGGTCGGCTCGGCCGACCAGTTGCCGGAAGCCGGCGAACAACTCACGGCCGAAACCAAACTCGTTGCCGATGAGATCGGCTTCGGCCGTGCGGCGCAGCGCGAATTCCGTCCCCGGCACCAGCACTTCCAGCGTGCCTGCATCGGCGTCGAGCCGGATGACGTCGCCGTCATGGATCCTGGCGATCGGTCCATCCTCGACCGCTTCCGGCGTCACGTGGATCGCCGCCGGCACCTTGCCGGAAGCACCCGACATGCGCCCGTCGGTCACCAGCGCGACGCGCTGGCCGCGATCCTGCAGGATGCCGAGCACCGTGGTCAGCTTGTGCAGTTCCGGCATGCCGTTGGCCTTAGGGCCCTGGAAACGGATGACGGCGATGAAATCGCCGGTCAGCGTACCGGCCTTGAAGGCGTCGTTCAGCGCCTGCTGGCTGTCGAACACCTTTGCCGGCGCCTCGATGACACGGCGTTCCGGTTTCACGGCAGAGGTCTTGATCACGGCGTGACCGAGATTGCCGCCCAGCACTTTCAGGCCGCCCGTCGGTTGGAACGCCTTCTTGAACGGCGCCAGCACCTTCTCGTCGCCGCTCTGCGAAGGTGCTGCCTCGCGCACGACACTGCCGTCTTCGCCAAGCCGCGCCTCGACGGCGTAGGGCCGCAGGCCTTCGCCCCACACCGTCTGCACATCCTCGTGCAACAGGCCTTCGTCGAGCAACTCGCGGATCAGGAAGCCGAGCCCGCCAGCGGCATGGAAATGGTTCACGTCGGCAAGCCCGTTCGGATAGACGCGCGCCAAGAGCGGCGCCGCCTCCGACAGGTCGGAAATGTCCTGCCAGGTCAGCGCGATGCCCGCGGCGGCGGCCATCGCGATCAGATGGATCGTGTGGTTGGTCGAGCCGCCGGTGGCATGCAGGCCGACGACGCCGTTGACGATCGAGCGCTCGTCGATCATCCGACCGACCGGCGTATAGGCGTTGCCGAGCGCGGTGATCGCCAGCGCCCGCTTCGCCGCTTCCCTCGTCAGCGCATCGCGCAGCGGCGTGCCGGGATTGACGAAGGAGGCGCCCGGCGTGTGCAGGCCCATGATCTCCATCAGCATCTGGTTGGAATTGGCTGTGCCGTAGAAGGTGCAGGTGCCCGGCCCGTGATAGGATTTGGACTCGGCCTCGAGCAGTTCGGCGCGGCCGACCTTGCCTTCGGCATAAAGCTGGCGGATCTTGGCCTTCTCGTCATTCGCGAGGCCCGTCGTCATCGGCCCGGCGGGGATGAAGACGGCAGGCAGATGGCCGAAGGTGAGCGCCGCGATCACCAGCCCGGGCACGATCTTGTCGCACACGCCGAGGAACACGGCCGAGTCGAACATGTTGTGCGACAGGCCGATCGCCGCAGCCATCGCGATCACGTCGCGCGAGAACAGCGACAGCTCCATGCCGGGCTGGCCTTGCGTGACGCCGTCGCACATCGCCGGCACGCCGCCGGCGACTTGAGCAATGCCGCCCGCTTCCCGCGCGGCTTCCTTGATCAGCGCCGGGAACGTCTCGAAGGGCTGATGCGCCGACAGCATGTCATTGTAGGAGGTAATGATGCCGAGGTTCGGCACGCGGTCGCCGCCCAGCGCGATCTTTTCGGAGGGGCTGCACACGGCAAAGCCATGGGCAAGGTTGCCGCAGCCCAGCACCGCGCGGTTTGCGGTCCGGCTGGAAGCCTCCGCGATACGGCCGAGATAGGCTTCGCGGCCGGCTTTCGAACGGTGGCGGATGCGTTCCGTGATGGCTTCGATATCGCGTCTGGCTGTCATGGTCCGTCCTTTCGAGCCCGGCAACGTCCTCCCAGCGCCGTCGGGCCGTCATGTTGCAATCAGGGTGCCCAGAACACCTCTATTGGTCTCGGCGCCGCCTCGAGCACTCTGCGGATGGGCTTCTCGGCGCCAGGACCCATCGCGCCGTTGAACGCGGCGCGCTTGTCCTCGCCTTCGATATGGAGCGCGACGAAGCCGGCGGCGACGATGCGCGCCATCGACAGCGTCAGCCGCGGCTCGCCGCCGCTCGCCGCGTGCACCGGCAGCACGATCCGCCGCGAGGCAGGGTCGAGCAATTCCTCGAGGTTGCCGGCATCGGGAAAGAACGAGGCGGTATGGCCGTCGCCGCCCATGCCGAGGACCACCACGTCGAGCGGCCAGGGCAGCGCCTGCAGTGCTTCGCTGTCCGCCGCGGCTGCGTCCTCGATGCTTGCCGCCTCATGGTAGAGCGGCACGAAGCGTGCCGCGGCTGCCTTGTTCTGGAGCAGGTTCGCCGCCACCAGCCCGGCATTCGAGCGCGGCGAGGACGGCGGCACAAAGCGCTCGTCGACCAGCGTCACGATGACCTTGTCCCAGGCGATCGGCGCGGTCGACAGCGCGGCGAAGAGCTTCGCCGGCGTGGTGCCGCCGGACACCGCGAGCAGCGAGGTGCCGCGTTCCGAGATGGCGCCGCTCAGCCGGTCGGCAATCTGCCCGGCAAGCGCCGTCGCCAGGTCCTGGCGATCGGCAAAGCCGTTCCAGCCGTAACGGACTTCGCTCAATTGCTCTCGTGCCATGTCCGTCCGTCACGTTCGATCAAGGCAATCGAGGCCGACGGCCCCCAGGTTCCGGCCGTGTAGCCCTGAGCTTCCTGCCTGGCGCCTTCCCAGGCGTTCTGGATCGGGTCGATCCACTTCCAGGCCGCTTCGACCTCGTCGCGGCGCATGAACAGGGTCTGGTTGCCGCGCACCACATCCATGATCAGTCGCTCATACGCGTCCGGCGCGCGTCCCTGGAAGGATTGCGCGAAGCTCATGTCGAGCGAGATTTGGCGCAGCCGCATGCCGCCCGGTCCCGGGTCCTTGATCATGATGTACTGCTTGACGCCTTCGTCCGGCTGCAGCCGAATCACCAGTTGGTTGGCGAAGATCGGCCCGGCGCTCTCGCCGAAGATCGAATAGGGGATCGGCTTGAACTCAATGACGATTTCCGAGACGCGGGTGGCGAGCCGCTTGCCAGTCCTCAGGTAGAACGGAACTCCGGCCCAGCGCCAGTTGCCAATCTCGGCCTTAATGGCGACGAAGGTCTCGGTGTTGCTGTCCTTGCCGAGCTCCTCGACGTAGCCCTTGACCGGACCGCCCGCCGAGGCGCCGGCGCGATACTGGCCGCGCACCGTGTGCTTGGGCGCCTCATTGCCGTTGATGCGCTTCAGCGCCCTCAGCACCTTCAGCTTCTCGTCGCGGACGGCGTCGGCGTCCATCGACGACGGCGTCTCCATGGCGACCAGGCAGAGCAACTGAAGCATGTGGTTCTGCACCATGTCGCGCAGCGCACCTGCCTTGTCGTAGTAGGTTACGCGATCCTCGAGCCCCACTGTTTCGGCGACCGTGATCTGGACATGGTCGATCTGGGCCGAGTTCCATAACGGCTCGTAAAGCGCGTTGGCAAAGCGCAGCGCCATCAGGTTCTGAACCGTTTCCTTGCCGAGATAGTGATCGATGCGGAAGATCTGGCTTTCGTGGAAATCGTCACCCACCGCGTCATTGAGCGCCCGCGCCGAGGTGAGGTCGCGGCCGATCGGCTTCTCCAGCACGATGCGCGAGCTCGGCGTGATCAGCTTGTGCTCCTTCAACTGGTGCGAAATGTCGCCGAACAGCGCCGGCGCCACCGCGAGGTAGAAGGCGCGGATGCGGTCGCTGTCGCCGATTGCCTTCTTGAGTTTGTCGAAGCCGGTGCCGGTCGTCGCGTCCGCCGAGACATAGGAAAGCCTGGCCAGGAAGCTCTCCAGCTCCTTGGCGTCGATATCGGACGGCTTCACATGCTGCGATATCGCCTTCTTGGCGAAGGCTTGGAATTCGGCATCGGTCATTTTTGCGCGCGAGGTGCCGATGATGCGCGTCGGCTCGGAGAACTGATGGCCGCACTGGCGATAGTAGAGCGATGGCAGGAGCTTGCGTTCCGACAGGTCGCCGGTGCCGCCGAAGATGATGAAGTCGAAGGGATCGACAGGGATGATCTGGCTGGTCATGGTCAGTCCGATTTGATGCCGGGCGCCGGCAGCGTGGTTGGTATATTCTAATCGATTTAAATTTTCCAGTGCCATGGTGTCACATGCGAGGACCAATCGCTTGCACTTGCATCGGTCCACATGTTTCCCGACACTCACGCCGCCGGCAGGCCCGTCGGGCAAGCCATGGCTTCCGGAAGCGTTCGCGGCTGCAGCATAGAACGCGAATGTGACGAAAGCTAAGGGAGATGTAGCCTGGCTCGCGGTGGGCCGGGCGGCAGGTGGAAAGTCGCGTCAAGCTGCGGAATCCAATGAGCGGGAAAAGCATGCGTCTGGAAAACAAGGTCGCCGTCATCACCGGTGCCGCGTCGGGCTTCGGCGAAGGCATGGCCAAGCGCTTTGCCGAAGAGGGCGCGCGCGTGGTCGTCGCCGACCTCAACGCCAGGGGCGCCGAGCGGGTGGCCGAAGAGATCGGCGAGAGCGCGATCTGGACCCAGACCGACGTTTCCCTGCGCTCCGAATTCGACGAGATGATCTATGCCGCGAAGAGCGCTTTCGGCCGCATCGACATCATGGTCAACAATGCGGGCTTCACCCATCGCAACGGCGACATGCTCGGCGTCGATGAGGAAACCTTCGACCTGATCACCGCGGTCAACATGAAGGCGATCTATCACGCGGCGCTTGCCGTCGTGCCGATCATGGACCGGCAGGGAGGCGGCGTCATCCTGACCACGGCCTCGACGGCCGGGCTTCGGCCAAGGCCAGGCCTGACCTGGTATAACGCCTCCAAGGGCTGGGCGATCACCGCCACCAAGTCGATGGCGGTCGAACTGGCGCCGAAGAACATCCGCGTCAACTGCCTCTGCCCGGTCGCCGGCGAGACCGGGATGCTGGAGAAGTTCATGGGCGCCGACACGCCGGAGATCCGCGAGAAATTCCGCGCCTCGATCCCTCTAGGCCGGCTTTCGACGCCGCTCGATATCGCCAACGCGGCGCTGTGGCTGGCCTCGAATGAAGCCGCCTTCATCACCGGCGTGGCGCTGGAGGTCGACGGCGGCCGCTGCATCTGAGCCGCTTCAGGTGGCGCATGGCAGCTTTATGCGCGGTAAAGCCGAGTCCCATTTGACTTCATGGTCCGTCAAAACGATAACGGATCGGGGGTAGGGGAATTGGCGCGTGGTTAAGGTCAGGCTGCGTGAAATTCGCAATGATCTGGGCTGGCGATTGCGTCGCTATCGGGCAAACCGTGCGCGTGCCCAAAGCAAGGCTGTCTTCATCGGGATAACCGGCAGTTCCGGCAAATCGACGGCAACCAGCTTGCTTGGGCATATCCTGGCCGGTCACGGCACGGTCCATACGCAAGTTCTGGCCAACACGCTCAACGCACTGGTCCGCACGCTCTACAAGCGCAGAAACGCGCGGGCGAAGTCGACTACGTCGTCTTCGAAGCCGGCGCGTATGAGCCCGGTTCGATCCGAGGCATGGCGCAAATGCTGAAGCCGGACGTCGCGCTCGTGACGATGATCCGGCTGGAGCATGTCGGCAAGTTCAGGACGCTGGAAGCTGTTGCGTGGGAAAAACGGGCGCTGGTCGATGCGTTGGAGCCCGGCGGACTCGCGATCTTGAACGCCGACGACCTACATGTGCTTGACATGGCTTCGGGCGCAAGGTGCCGCGTCGCGACTTTCGGTCAGTCCGAGGCCGCGGACTATCGTGTAACAGACATCCATGCCGCCTATCCGGACCTGCTCAGATTTTCGCTTCGATGGCACGGTGGCGACATACACATGCAGACACCATTCCCCGGCGAGCACTTCTGGCTGCCGGCAGCCCCCGCCGTCGTCACGGCGCTGGAACTTGGTGTTCCACCGGAGAAAATCGCCGCAAGGACCGCATCCTTCGAACCTCTGGCCAACCGCTGCACGGTGCTGGTGACCGATCGGGGTCCACAGTTCATCGTCGATGCTGCCAAAGCGCCCTGGCATTCGCTGAACATTGCGTTCGAGATGATGGCCAAAGCGACGGCCGTTCGTAAACGGATCGTCGTCGGACAGATTTCCGACTACACCGGTTCGTCGAGAAAGTATGGCACCGCTTACGGTACCGCGCGCGACGTCGCCGACGAGGTCATCTATACCGGCGACAATGCCCACCGCTCACGCGCCAGCCAGGCCGACCGCGACAGCGGCCGTTTCGTGGAGCTTCGCACCCCGAAAGAAGTCTCCGATCACATCAAGCAGACCGCCGTCCCCGGAGAACTGATTCTGCTGAAGAGTTCATCCAACCTTCATCTGGAGAGGATCGCGCTGGCCTGGACGCACGACATCAGGTGCTGGATTCCGGCGTGCGGCAAGAAAGAGGCCTGCCAGACTTGCGGCCTCTACGAAGTGCCGTTCCAAGACCACAAGTCCTTCATCGCGGATCTCAGGCTTGAGCGCAGGAAAGGTCGGCTCGGACGGCTGCTTGGCGGATTGGGCCTTATGCGCCGGTCTTGATGTAGCTTTTGTAGACCCAGCCGTGCTTGCCGTTATAGACGATCTCGCACCATTTCTTACAATTCATCACCTGCACCGATGCCTTGGCCGGCACTGTGGCGATTGCGGCGGCACCTTTCTTCGGGCCTGAGCGCATGGTCACAGCCCTCAAGACGCGCCCGTTTGCGGCCGCGCTGGCTCTTTGAGCTTTCGGCTCAGGCTGTGCCGAGCTGTCCGTCGCTGCCGGTTGCGGATCTGGAACCTGCGGCTTGGCTTCGGGAATGGCGGCGGTTTGGGCGCCGTCCATCGTGTCGCCCGGCTTCTTCGCTGCCGCTGCTGTCTCGCTGGCGGAACCGGCGACCTGCGACAGCGCGTCCGAAGCGTCGTTCTCGGCATCGGCCTCGGCAAAGGCCGTATCGGTCGATTGCGCGGGGGCCGCGTCGGCGGCCTGCTTGAATGGAGCTGGCTGGTTCTCGGCCGGGGCAGGTGGCGTCTTGGCATCGGAAGCCGTCCAGCGAGGGTTGTTTGATGCCAAGGCCGGAATGTTGGCTTCGCGGGCCGCCGTCGTGGGCGTTACCGCATCCCCCTTGCGCGCGGCCTGCGGCGCCGTCGCCACAGTGACCGCCGCTGCCGCCGGAGCGACTTTCGTGGTCTTCACCGGAATTGTCGGAACGATCTGCGCAGCATTTACCGCAGTCACTTGCCGGTCACTGCCCGGAATGCACAGCCACAGCGCCACCGCGGCCACGCCGAGCAGCGCGGCGGTGCCGACCGCTGCAATGACCAGATGCGCGTTCGACTGTACCTTCTGCCAGAAGGATGGCCGTACGTTATAGCCGAACTGCATTGTAAAGCGCTGCCGTTCCGGCGCGCCGAAACTGAAGGGCTCGTTCACTCAAACCACCTCCAACAAGCGGGCCGACGTTCTTTCGATCATTGCCGTAACGATTGGCTTCGATCGGCATCGGTCCCGAAATCTTTGCGGGCAGGCCCGCGAAATCCCCGGATTTTCGCCCATAATACTGCTGATTATGGCATGAGTGAGCCAATTTGCGAAATTCCGCGCGCCTGTTAAGGCTTCCACAACCTGCCGCGTGGAGGCCGCCAGCCTCGAATCGGTGGCTTCGGCTGGCCTGCCGGCTTCAAATCCTGTCGCGTAGCGCGAACCAGTTCAGCGCCAGGAACAAGAGCGGCGCCCGCAAACGCCGACCGCCCGGGAAGGCGGGAATTTTCAGATCCTCGATCAATTTCAAGCGGTCGCGGTTGCCGGCAACGGCCTCGGCATAGAGCTTGCCGAAGAAGTTCGACAGCATGACCCCGTGGCCGGAATAGCCGCCCATCGAAATCACCTTCGGCATCACTTCGCGTACGAACGGCTTTCTCGGCACCGTGATGCCGACATAGCCGCCCCAGCCATGCGTGATCTCGACATCCTTGAGGTCCGGGTAGAGCTCGGCGATCTGCTTTCGGATGTGGATATGGATGTCCTTCGGATCGTTGACGGCATAGACCTCGCGGCCGCCGAACAACAGCCGGCCGTCTTTCGACTTGCGGAAATAGCGCACCACGAAACGGGAATCGTCGACCGACTCGCCGCCCGGCAGTACCTTGGAAGCGGCGCCGAGCGGCACGGTCGCGCCGATGAAGGAGCCGATCGGCATGATGTGAGCCGCACTCACCAGCTCCAGGTTGCCGCCATAGGCATTGACCCCGATCAGGCATCTGTCGGCTGCGATCGTGCCCCTGGGCGTCGTGACCGTCACCTTGCCGCCATTGGAAGCGATGCCGGTGGACGGCGTCTGCTCAAAGAGATGCGCGCCGGAGGCCGCAGCCACTCTCGCCGTGCCGATCACCAGCTTCAGCGGATGGATGTGTCCGGTGCCGATGTCGCGGGCCCCGCCGAAGTAGCGTGTCGAGCCGAGCCGCTCCGCTGTCTCCGCCGCGTCCATGAAGCTGACATGCGGGTAGCCGAAGCGGTTCGCCATGATCTCGGCGTGGCGCTTGTAGTCGTCGACATAGCGCCGCTTGTGCGCCACCGAAAGCTGGCCCGGCATGTAGTCGATGTCGATTGCGTTGGCGGCGGCGAAGTCCAGAAGATGCGCTTTGGCTTCTTCCGCCATGTCGAACAGCGCCCTGGCGCGCGAGAGACCGTATTCGGCCTCCAACTCCTCCGCCCAGGCGCGCTGGCCGGTGCCGAGCTGGCCGCCATTGCGCCCCGACGCGCCGTCGCCGAAGCGATAGGCCTCGATCAGCACGACATTCGCGCCGGCTTTGGCGAGATGCGCGGCTGCCGAGAGGCCAGTGAAGCCGCCGCCAATAATGACGACGTCACATTGGCGATCACCATCTAGCGAAGGGTATTCGGGCCGAGGCCCGGCCGTATCCTCGTACCACGAGCGGCCCGGGGAAATGGGAGACTGATAGGGCATGATCAGTGCCCTATACGTTCAACAAGAGATACTCCCGCTCCCACGGGCTGATCACTTCCATGAAGGTCTCGAACTCGGCGCGCTTGATCGCGGTGTAGGTGGCGGCGAAGGATTTGCCCAGGATGGCGCCGAGCTCCTTATCGTCCTCGAACAGGCCGACGGCCTCCAGAAGACCACGCGGCAGGTCGATTTCATCCGCATTGGCGGTCGTCAGCACCGGCGGTTCCGCCTTGATCTTGTTGCTCATGCCGACCAGCCCGCATGCAAGCGAGGCCGCCAGCGCCAGATAGGGGTTGGCGTCGGAGGACGGGATGCGGTTTTCAACGCGTCGCGCCGCCGGATCCGAGCGTGGCACGCGGAAGGCGGTGGTGCGGTTGTCGTAGCCCCATTTGTTGTTGACCGGCGCCGAAGCCTGCTGCGTCAGCCGGCGATAGGAATTGACGTAGGGCGCGAACATCACCAGCGCGTTCGGCACATGCTTCTGCATGCCGCCGATGAAGTGGAAGAACGCATCGGTCTCCGAGCCGTCCTCGGCCGAAAAGATGTTCCTGCCGGTCTTCTTGTCGACGACCGACTGGTGGATATGCATGGCCGAGCCCGGCTGCCCCTGGATCGGCTTTGCCATGAAGGTGGCGTAGATCTCGTGCTTCAGCGCCGCCTCGCGGATGGTGCGCTTGAACATGAAGACCTGGTCGGCGAGCTCGATCGGATTGCCGTGGCGCAGATTGATCTCGAGCTGGCCGGCGCCTTCCTCATGGATCAGCGTGTCGATCTCCAGGCCTTGCCGTTCCGAGAAATGGTAGATGTCGTCGATCAGTTCGTCGAATTCGTTGACGCCCGCGATCGAATAGCCGGCGCCGCCGCCGATCGGCCGTCCCGAACGTCCGACCGGCGGCGTCAGTGGATAGTCCGGATCGGGGTTCTTGCGCACCAGGTAGAATTCGATCTCGGGCGCCACCACCGGTCTCAACCCGCGCTCGTCATAGGCGGCCAGCACGCGCTTCAGCACGTTGCGGGGCGTGAACTCGACCGAGCGGCCGTCCTGGTGAACGAGATCGCAGATGACCGCGGCCGTCGGATCCTCTTCCCAGGGCACGACGGTCAGCGTCGAAAGATCGGGCAGCAGCTTCAGGTCGCCGTCGTCCTCGGGATAATGGAAGCCGTTGCCGTCCTCGGGATAGCCGCCGGAGATCGTCGTCATGAACACGGCCGAAGGCAGCGCCAGCGAGGTGTTGGAAGTGAATTTCTTGGACGGCATCATCTTGCCGCGGGCGACGCCCGCCTGATCGGGCGTGATGCACTCGATGTCCTCGATGCCGCGCCATTCGAGCCAGGCGCTGGCTTCCTTCCAGTTCTTCACACCACGCTGGTTTTTCAGGAATGCAGGCGTGCGGGCGCGTCCCCCCCGGCTTGACGGACGGACTTCCTTTTTTTCAGGCGGCATCATTCACCAGATTGTGTTGCGGATTTCGAACTATAGCCGGGCGCTACGGGGGAAGGGAAGGGGAGGCGGTTTACGCGAGTTCTCGAAGCGCCATGACGAGCTGGATCGGATCGCTGTCCTGGGAGCTTTCCAGGATACGCTCCAGCTCGCCTTTCCACGAATTCAGCATGCACCCCAGCTAGAGCTAGCAGTGCCCGGCAAACGCGTCTACACCACGCGTTCGTGAGGAGGATGACGTCGCAATGTCCGCTCTTACCACAATCGGTTTCGATGCCGACGACACGTTGTGGCAGAACGAGCAGTTCTTCCGCATGACCGAACAGCGCTTCATCGCCATGCTTGCCGAGCACGGCGACGCAAGCCGGATTTCCGCGAACCTGCTTGAAGCCGCAAAGCGCAATCTCGGCGTCTATGGCTTCGGCATAAAGAGCTTCATGCTGTCTATGATCGAGACGGCGATCGAGGTTACCGAAGGCCGCGTTCCGGCCTCGACGATCGCGGAAATCCTGGCTGCCGGCCGCGACATGCTCAGCCACCCGATCGAGCCGCTGCCGCATGCGCGTGAGACGGTCGAGAAGCTGGCAGGCAGCTATCGCCTGGTGCTGATCACCAAGGGCGACCTCATGGATCAGGAGCGCAAGCTGGCGCAATCGGGCCTGGGCGAGCTTTTCGACGCCGTCGAGATCGTCAGCGACAAGAGCGCCGCCACCTATGCCCGCATCTTCAGCCGCCATGGCGACGGACCGCAAAGGAGCATGATGGTCGGCAACTCGTTGAAGTCGGACGTCATCCCGGCCATCGACGCGGGCGGTTGGGGCATCTATGTCCCGCACGATTTGACCTGGGCGGCCGAGCACGCCGAAGCGCCGGTCGCGGCGCCGCGTTTCCGGCAGATCGCTGACCTGAGCGAACTGCCCGCGCTGATCGAAAGCATCGCCGCTGCAGGCTGACCAGCTTTAGGGGGGCCTTAGCCGCGCCCGACCAGGCGATCGACCACCGGTTGCAGCCTCTCGGGCGTAATCGGCTTGGCAACCACCGCATCGATCACGCTCGACAGGCCGAGACTTTCCGGCGTGCCACTTCGGGTTGAAAGCAGGATCACCGCGGGCAACGGCTTGCCGGAGGCGCGCCGCAGCGCGTCGATGGCCGACATCAGCCGGTCGCAATCCTTGTTGTCCGGGCCGCCGTCCAGGATGACGGCGCCGGGCAGTTGGCCGGTCAGCGTCTTCTCGGCAGCCTCGGGCGGTTCCGAGATCGGCTTCAGTCCCGATTTCTCGACGATTTTCGACACCACGACGCGGTTGATCGACGATTTTCCGACGACGAGCACTTTGGAAAAGTCCGCAGCGATCGCGCCTGTCCGGGCTGCCGGTTTCGAGCGTTTTTCGGAGTGGTCGTCACGGTCGGGGGGACACATCGGCGGGCTGACACTCTGGTTCAATGCAGGGTTGAAACCTGAGGCACAATTGGGTGAGATCGCGGCCGGTGTCAAGCTGAAACGGTCGAGGTCGAAAATATAGCAAGAAATCCGAGATTCAGAGCAAGTCGTACCACTTGACGGTGAAGGCAAACCGAAAAAAGACGATAGTCTCCCGAACGTATAGCGCGCGGGAGACTATCGCCGAGACTGTTGACGTTACGTCAAGTGTGGCTCTGCTGGGTAACGATCACCGGGATCAAAAGGTCTCCCCAGTTGCCGTCGCCGCCATGGTGCCTGGCCGAGCGGACCAGTTCCACCGAGACACCGGCCTCGACTGCCTTCATGACCGACTGGTTGAGTCGGTGCAGATCGTTGGCGAGCATGCGGATCGTCGCCTGCTGGTCGACGCTCATCGCGCTCGATTGTTCTTCTGCCCTTTCCTTGACACGGCTTATCGATGCCATTGCTCTTCTCCTCGATGTAGATGCCCTGCGGGCGTTTCCTCTGGTTGCTATCCGTTACTCGGCCGCCGGCCTGAACTGGGCGTGCTCGGTCGATTCATGCATGGCGGTGGTCGAAGACCGGCCGCCGGTGATCGCCATCGACACGGCGTCGAAATAGCCGGTGCCGACCTCGCGCTGGTGCTTGGTCGCGGTATAGCCGTTGGCCTCCGCCGCGAACTCGGCCTCCTGCAGTTCCGAATAGGCGGCCATCTGCCGGTCCTTGTAGCCGCGCGCCAGCTCGAACATGCCGAAGTTCAACTGGTGGAAGCCGGCCAGCGTGATGAACTGGAACTTGTAGCCCATCGCCCCGAGCTCTTTCTGGAACCTCGCGATCGTCGCGTCGTCGAGGTTCTTCTTCCAGTTGAAGGACGGCGAACAATTGTAGGCGAGCAGCTTGCCAGGATGATGCCTGTGCACGCCCTCGGCGAATTTCCTGGCCTGCGCCAGATCGGGCTTCGAGGTCTCGCACCAGATCAGGTCGGCATGCGGCGCATAGGCCACGGCGCGCGCGATGCAAGGTTCGATGCCGTTCCGCACATTGTAGAAGCCCTCGACCGTGCGGCCTGCATCGTAATCGACAAAAGGCCGGTCGCGCTCGTCGATATCGGAGGTCAAAAGCTTCGCCGCCTCGGCGTCCGTGCGCGCCACGACCAGTGTCGGCGTGCCCATGACGTCGGCCGCAAGGCGCGCCGCGTTGAGGTTGCGGATATGCGCCGCTGTCGGGATCAGCACCTTGCCGCCGAGATGGCCGCATTTCTTTTCCGACGCCAGTTGGTCCTCATAGTGGACGCCCGCGGCGCCGGCTTCGATGAAGGCCTTCATGATCTCGAAGGCGTTGAGCGGGCCGCCGAAGCCGGCTTCGGCATCGGCCACGATCGGCGCGAACCAGGTCTCGACCGATAGCCCGCTGCCTTCGGACGTCTCGATCTGGTCGGCGCGCTGCAAGGTGCGATTGATGCGCTTGACCAGTTCCGGCGCCGCATTGGCCGGGTAAAGCGACTGGTCCGGATACATCGCCGACGCGGTGTTGGCGTCGGCGGCCACCTGCCAGCCCGAGAGATAGATCGCCTTCAGTCCGGCCCGAACCTGCTGCATGGCCTGGTTGCCCGACATGGCGCCCAGCGCGTTGACGAAGTCCTCCTCGTGGATGAGCTTCCAGAGCCGGTTCGCGCCCATCTCGGCCAGCGTCTGGCGAATCTGCACGGAGCCGCGCAACCGCTTCACGTCCTCTGGCGAATAGGGACGCTCGATGTCGTCGAAACGGCCCTCCGGCGCGGAGGGGACGAGGTTGTAAAAATCGGTCATTGGTCACTCCGGATCGTTTGGAAACTGCTTCAGCGCGACATCGCAATCCTATAGCCTTGCGATGTCTGCGTGTGACATCATTTACATTGCAGCGCGAAAAGCGCCCAGAAAAACCACCATTCGGCACTGAAAATAAAGGAAAAGCTGTGTTGTCATTGACAGGCTATCTCTGTAAATTTGTCACGATTGTAAAAACGGCGTAACGGACACCGGACTCGATATCCATGTAAATTCTTGTCAAGGATGGCACGGATGGCCGACCAGAAGATCTTCGCCGGTCCGCGACTGCGCCGGCTGCGCAACGCCAGAGGCCTGACCCAGACGGCGATGGCCGAGGGACTGGGCATCTCGCCGTCCTACCTCAACCTGATCGAGCGCAACCAGCGCCCGCTGACGGTGCAGCTTATTCTCAAGCTGGCCTCTGTCTACAAGGTCGATCCGCATGAATTGCAAGGAGAGACGAAGGGC
The DNA here is from genome assembly GCF_006439595.1 of Mesorhizobium sp. B3-1-9. Lineage (NCBI taxonomy): Bacteria > Pseudomonadati > Pseudomonadota > Alphaproteobacteria > Hyphomicrobiales > Phyllobacteriaceae > Mesorhizobium > Mesorhizobium sp. B3-1-9. The sequence goes on along the minus strand of NZ_VFTJ01000004.1, from coordinate 334,872 downwards.
TCGATCGCGGCGTTGCGCGAAGCGTTCAGCGATCCGCTTCTTGCCGGCGAACTGCCTGGCGATCAGGAACTGATCGATCTCGCCGAGACCGCGCCGAACGCCTCGGCGGCGATGGCAAAACTGTTTCGCGCCTACCGCGAACAGGCTGAGCGCCTGTCCGACCTCAACCAGCTTCTGGCCAAGGAGGGCAGGGCAACCGCGCTGTCCGGCACGCGCCTGCCTGCCGATGAAGTCCACGAAGTGTTCGAGCGCCGGCCGAACCACTTCGCTTCGCTGGAGGAGGAGGCGGAAGCTTTCACATCGGTGCTCGAACCCGGCGACGACCTGTCCGGCGCGCTCAAGGCCTGGCTGAGGCGCGAGCATGGCATCGTCGTCAAGGTGCTGCCGGTCGCCACCATGCCCAACTGGCGCCGCCGTTACGACCGCCATTCGCAGCGCCTGTTCCTCTCCGAGCGGCTGTCGCCTTTCGACCAGCTGCGAGAAATCGCCATGGAGGCGAGCCTGATGCGCATGTCGGTGGCCATCGCGGGCGAGCTCCAGGCGCTGAAGCTCGGCACCGACGAGGCCCGGCGGCTCGCCCGCTTCGAGCTCGGCCGCTATGCCGCGCATGCGCTGATGATGCCCTATCAGGCTTTCCATGCGGCGGCCGTTCGCGCCCGCTACGACATCGACGTCTTGCGTTCCCGCTTCGGCGTCTCTTTCGAACAGGCGGCCAACCGACTGACCATGCTGCAGCGGCAGGGCGCATCGGGCGTGCCGTTCTTCATGCTGGAAGTCGACAATGCCGGGAACCGCTTCCGCAAGGCCGGCAGCCAGGGCTACCCTCAGAGCCGCTTCGGCGGCGGCTGCCCCAAGCTTCCGGTCCATGCGGCCTTCTCGCAGCCGGGCCAGGTCCTGGTCGAGGCGCTGGAAATGCCCGATGGCGCCGAGTTCCTGTGCATCGCCCGCACGCTGGAAGGTCCACAAGGCGCCTTCTCCGAACGGCCGCGTCGCACCGCGCTCTTGCTCGGCTGCGATATCGGCTTCCGAGACGAGATCGTCTACGGCGCGGCGCTGCCGGCCGGAGCCGCCGGCAAGTCCGGGCAAGGCTTCGCCACGCCGGTAGGCCCCGCCTGCCGGCTTTGCGAGCGCGTAGGCTGCCTTGCGCGCGCCGAGCCGCCGGTGACGCGCCCGCTCGGCCTCGACGAGATGGTGACGGGCCTCAGCGCCTTCGATTTTCAGGGATGATATGTCGCCCGAGCCTGCGCATCGGTCTGGGGTCTGACTGTGTCGAAGTAAACCGCGGAGAGGTTGTCCTACATTTGAGCGAATGCTGGATCACGCATGGCTTTGTACTTTGCGCTACGCGATTGAGACACAGTCCCGTCGTTTGAGACACAGAATCCCTGTTGTACTTGGTGCATCGTGTCGAACGCAACTCGCTGACAAGTCATGTCCATGACCGATACCGCCCCGTCCCCCGTCGTCCCGTCGCCTGTCGCCCCGTCGCCAGTCGCTTTGCCAGCCGTCTCGCCGCGCGAGGAGCGGATCGGCATGCTCCTGGTCTTTCTTTCGGCGCTTATGTGGAGCTTCGGCGGCACCATCGCCCGTTTCATCCATGTCGGCGACAGCTGGACCGTGGTGTTCTGGCGTTCGCTGTGGGCCGTGGCCTTTCTCATCGCCTTCATGCTGTTCCGCGACGGTTGGCGCGGTACCCTGAACCTCTTCCGGCATATGGGCCTGCCCGGCCTCGGCGTCGCCTTCTGCTTCGCCACCGCCTCGACCAGCTTCGTGGTGGCACTTGCCTACACGACCGTCGCCAACATCCTCTTGATGCAGGCCGGCGTGCCGCTGCTGGCGGCGCTTCTTGCCTGGCTCCTGTTTCGCGAACGGGTAAGCCCGGCGACCTGGATCGCGATTGCCGCCGTCATCGCCGGCGTCGCCATCATGGTCTCCGAATCCCTGGGCGGCGCCGTCTCGCCGATCGGCGACGGCCTGGCGCTGCTGATCGCGGTCATGTTCTCGGTGGCGACCGTTATCACCCGGCGCTTTGCCCATGTGCGCATGGTGCCGGCCAATTGTCTCGCGGCGCTTTTCGCCGGCGCTTTCGCCGCTTCCCAGGCCTCGGCGTTCGCGGTTTCGGGGCGGGATATGGGCTTTCTCTTCGCCTTCGGCGTCATCAACCTTGGCGTCGGCCTCGCCTTTTTCGCCATGGGCGCGCGGCTGGTGCCGGCGGCGATCGCGGCGCTGCTCGGCACCTTCGAGCCGATCCTTGGGCCGATCTGGGTCTGGCTCGTCCATTCCGAAATGCCGTCGGTGCGCACCATCATCGGCGGCGCGGTCGTGGTCACGGCGCTGCTCGTCCATATCGGCCTGGAGTTCAAGCGCCAGACGCGGCCGGCGCGTCCCGGCGTCACCGGCCTGCCGTCGCCCAATTGACGATAGGCAGCCTTCCCCATTGACAACCCAGTTGCCGGGCGGGCAGGCTGCAATTACGGCAACAACAAGACAGGCGTATCTTGCCAAGTGTCTCCGCCGGCCCGCTCGGGACCGGACAGCATCGTGATAGCTATGCATACGCCGCGGTCAATGCCGCTGACGCCGCCCGGGTGCCTTGCCGGGAAGGCCAAACTGTCTCGAACCCTGATGTCGCTACCGAGCCTGGCGTCGACAGTTCACGCTTGTCGCTCTCCGGAAAGCTCAATAGTCTTAAACCAACGCCGCCCCGCCATATCGCGACGAGCCGGCGAGGGAACACTCACCAAAGGAGAACACCATGATCCGCAAAGCTCTATGGCTTTCGGCGACCTCGGCATTTCTGACGCTTTTCACCTTAAGCGGCCATGCCGAAGACCGCGTCGTCAATGTCTACAACTGGTCGGACTATATCGACAGCTCGATCATCGACGACTTCACCAAGAAGACCGGCATCAAGGTCGTCTACGACACCTTCGATTCCAACGAGATACTGGAGACGAAACTGCTTGCCGGCGGCAGCGGTTATGACGTCGTCGTGCCGAGCGCCAACTTCCTGGCGCGCCAGATCCAGGCGGGCGTCTTCCAGAAGCTCGACAAGTCGAAACTGCCCAACATCTCCAACATGTGGGACGTCATCTCCGAGCGCACCGCCAAATACGATCCGGGCAACGAATATTCGGTCAACTACATGTGGGGCACGGTCGGCCTCGGCTATAACGTCAAGAAGGTGACGGCCGCGCTCGGCACCGACAAGATCGACAGCTGGGACGTGTTCTTCAATCCGGACAAGCTGGCCAAGCTGAAGGATTGCGGCGTCTATGTGCTGGATTCCCCAGCCGACATCATTCCCGCGGCGCTGAAATATCTCGGGCTCGATCCCAACAGCACCTCGCCCGATGACATTTCAAAGGCCGAGGAAGCGTTGCTGAAGGTCCGGCCCTATATCCGCAAGTTCCATTCGTCCGAATACATCAACGCTTTGGCCAACGGCGACATCTGCATGGCGATCGGCTGGTCGGGCGACGTCTTCCAGGCGCGCAACCGCGCCGAGGAAGCCAAGCAGGGCGTCGAGATCGGTTATTCGGTGCCGAAGGAAGGCGCCCAGATGTGGTTCGACCAGATGGCGATCCCCGCGGATGCGCCGCATGTCGCCGACGCACTCGAGTTCATCAACTACATGATGACGCCTGAAGTCATCGCCAAGTCGTCGAACTACGTGCTCTACGCCAACGGCAACAAGGCTTCGCAGCAGTTCATCGACAAGGCGATCCTGGAAGATCCTTCGGTCTATCCAGACGAAGAGACGACGAAGAAGCTGTATACCGTTGCGCCATACGATCCCAAGACACAACGCATCATCACGCGCACCTGGACCAAGATCGTCACCGGCCAGTAAGCATTGAGACACGACCCCGGCAGCCAACTGCCGGGGTCGCTTTCCTTTGGGAATTTTTAAGAAAGTACGGAGTGGGGACCATGAAATCGCTTGGCAGCATCCGCAGGGATTTCGCGCCATGGAACGACCCGAACGCCAAGCCGTATATTCAGTTCGACAAGGTCACCAAGAAGTTCGGCGACTTCACCGCCGTCAACAACCTGTCGCTGACCATCTTCGAGCGCGAATTCTTCGCCCTGCTCGGCGCGTCCGGCTGCGGCAAGTCGACCCTGCTCAGGATGCTCGCCGGCTTCGAGGAGCCGTCGGCGGGCCGCATCCTGCTCGACGGGCAGGACCTGCGCGGCATCCCGCCCTACAAACGGCCGGTCAACATGATGTTCCAGTCCTACGCGCTGTTCCCGCACATGACGGTGGAAAAGAACATCGCCTTCGGCCTCAAGCAGGAAGGCATGCCCGGAGCCGATGTCGAAAAGCGCGTCGCCGAGATGCTCAGGCTCGTCAAGCTCGAGCAATTCGCCAAGCGCAAGCCGCACCAGCTCTCGGGCGGCCAGCGCCAGCGCGTGGCGCTTGCCCGCTCGGTCGCCAAGCGGCCGAAGGTTCTGCTCCTCGACGAACCGCTCGGCGCGCTCGACAAGAAGCTGCGCGAGGAAACGCAGTTCGAACTGATGGACCTGCAGCAGGAACTCGGCCTTACCTTCGTCGTCGTCACCCACGACCAGGAAGAGGCCATGACGATGGCCGACCGCATCGCTATCATGGACAAGGGCGAGGTGATGCAGGTCGCGACACCGGCGGAAATCTACGAGGCGCCGGCCTCGCGCTTCGTGGCGCACTTCGTCGGCAATGTGAACATGTTCGAAGGCAAGGTTGCCGAACGCACGGCAAGCACCACGCGCATCACCGGCGCGACCGGCGCTGAGATCGTCGTCGACAATGGCAGCAACGCCGCTGCCGGCTCCGACATCGTCTTCGCGATCCGGCCGGAGAAGATCAGGGTTTCCTCCAAAAAGCCGGCCGATGCCGTCAACGCGCTCGAAGGCGAGGTCTATGACGTCGCCTATCTCGGCGACATGACCGTCTACCACATCAGGCTGGACGACGGTCAGATCGTGCGGGCAAGCGCGTTGAACGCCTCGCGCGTGACCGAGGATCCGCTCACTTGGAACGACCGTGCCTGGGTCTCCTTCCGGCCCGATGCCGGCGTCGTGCTGGCCAGGTAGGAGGCTGAGATGACGGATATCGCAGCGACTGCCGCTCCATCGACTGAAACCACAACACTGCCGGCGAGGCTGGTGAAAGGCTTCGTCAACCGCCTCGTCATCATCGTCCCCTATCTCTGGCTGCTGTTCTTCTTCCTCGTTCCGTTCATCATCGTCTTCAAGATTTCGCTGTCGCAGACGGCGATCTCGATGCCTCCCTATACGCCGGTGCTCGGCTTCAAGGACGGCGTTTCGGGATTTTTCGCCGGCGTCCGCGAGCTCAATTTCGATAACTACACCTGGCTCACCCAGGACGCGCTCTATTTCAACGCCTATGTGACGAGCCTGATCATCGCCGGAATCTCGACGATACTTACCCTGATCGTCGGCTATCCGATCGCCTACGGCATGGCGCGGGCGCCGGCGACGATCCGTCCGACCCTGCTGATGCTGGTGATCCTGCCGTTCTGGACCTCGTTTCTGATCCGCGTCTATGCCTGGATCGGCATCCTGAAGCCCGAGGGCCTGCTCAACCAGGTCCTGCTCGCCACGGGCCTGATCAGCCAGCCGCTGGTGATCCTCAACACCTACACGGCGATCTTCATCGGCATCGTCTATTCCTATCTGCCTTTCATGGTGCTGCCGCTCTATTCCTCGCTGGAGAAGATGGATTATTCGCTGATCGAGGCCGCGCAGGACCTCGGCTGTCCGCCGACCGGCGCCTTCTGGAAGATCACCTTCCCGCTGTCGCTGCCCGGCGTCGTCGCCGGCTGCCTGCTGGTGTTCATCCCGGCGGTCGGCGAGTTCGTCATTCCCGACCTCCTCGGCGGCTCGCAGACGCTGATGATTGGCAAGACTCTCTGGAACGAATTTTTCTCCAACCGCGACTGGCCGGTCTCATCGGCGGTGGCCGTCATCCTGCTTCTGGTGCTGACCATCCCGATCATGTTCTTCCAGCAGGCGCAGGCCAAGGCACAGGAGCAGGGCAGATGAACTCGACCTGGAGCCGCTTCAACATCACCTCGATCGTGCTGGGCTTTGCATTCCTCTATCTGCCGATCGTGCTTTTGATCGTCTTTTCCTTCAACGAATCGAAGCTCGTCACCGTCTGGGGCGGCTTCTCGACCAAATGGTACGTGTCGCTTTTCCACAATCAGGGCCTGATGGACGCCACCTGGGTGACGGCGCGCGTCGGCGTCATCTCGGCGACGGTGGCGACCGTGCTCGGCACACTCGCAGCGCTGACCTTGACGCGCTTCACGCGCTTCCGCGGCAGGGTGTTGTTTTCCGGCATGGTGTTTGCGCCGCTGGTGATGCCGGAAGTCATCACCGGGCTGTCGCTCCTGCTGCTCTTCGTCGCTGTCGGCCTTGACCGTGGCTTCCTCACGGTCACGCTCGCCCACATCACGCTCACAATGTGCTTCGTCGCCGTCGTCGTGCAGTCGCGGCTGGTCTCCTTCGACCGTTCGCTGGAGGAGGCGGCGATGGATCTCGGCGCGCCGCCGGTGAAGACCTTCTTCCAGATCACCTTGCCGGTCATCCTGCCGGCGATCATCTCCGGCTGGATGCTGGCCTTCACGCTCTCGCTGGACGATCTGGTCATCGCGAGCTTCACCTCGGGTCCCGGCGCCACCACGCTGCCGATGAAGATCTACAGCCAGGTGCGCCTCGGCGTGACGCCGGAAATCAACGCCGCCTGCACCATCCTGATCGCGGTGGTGGCGATCGGCGTCATCATCGCCTCGATCGCCAACAAGCGCCGCGAGATCCAGCGCCAGCTCGACGAGCAGGCCGCGCAGCGCGGTTGAGTGATAGGAGCGAGGGCGCTTTGCTCCCCCGCATCTACTGGCCCGAAACGCCGGGAGCGATCGGCGATATGAACGGCGCGCTCCAGTTGCCGCCGACGAAGAACAGCGACTGGCTCGGCGGCGCGGGAGCCGGACTGGCCGCTTGGCCGTTGGCCTGGGGCTGCTGTGCCGGCTGCCCGTTGGGCACCACTCCGCCCGAAAGCGCCAGCCCGCGTCCGACATAGGAGGCGATGCCGGATAGCCAGATCTTGTATTTTTGCGAATTGATCTCGGCCTTGTCGAGGCGCGCCACTCCTTTCGAAATGCTCGCCTTGATCTCGGCGCCGTCGATCGGCAGCGAACCATTGGCAACGTCGTCGAGCGCGAAGAAGCCGCCTTGCTGGTTGCGCTTGAGGAAGGCCGGCAGGTCGAGCCCGTTGAGCGTGCCCGGCCCGAAAGTCGCCGAGAACGATCCGTCGGCATTCTCGAAGATGGAGTTCCAGGCCTTGCCCGGTCCCTTGAGGATGATCGACACCGTCCCGGTGCCAGCCGGCACCAGCCGCGTCATTCCCGCCGCTGTGGCAAAGGCTCCCGTATCCACATCCGATGCCAGGAGCCGCATCTCGACCTGCGTGCCTTCTGGCTTGCGGTCGAAACGCAGGCTGCTCTGGATGTTGCCGTTGAAGGCCGACGCGTCGGATATGTCGAAGACGGCAAGGCCGTTCTTGACCTGCGCGGTGGCCGCGACGTCGGCAAGCTGGACCGGTCCCACCGTGGCATGGGCCGCCGACAGCCTGAGGTCGAGGTTGATGCGGTCGGCGAAGCTCGTGTCGATGTCGCCCGGGCCGGCCTCGCCGGTGGGCGCGACAGGCGTGAAAGCCGACAGGAAGGATCTCAGGTCCAGCGTGTCGAAGGCGAGCGTGCCGGCTATCACCGGACTGCCCTCGGCGAAGGAGAAATCCAGCGCTCCCATGCCCGGATTGTTATTGAGCGTGACGGTGGTGTTCTCGAATTTCGCACGCCCCGCCGACGCGTTCACCTTGCTCGCGATCGAGACCGCGCCGATAGCAGCACCGGGCGCGATGCCTGCCTGCGACCACTCCAGCACGCGCCGCAGCGACGGCGCGGCGAACTTCGCCTGGCCGTCCAGATAGGCATTGTCCGAGATAGAGGCCGTTCCGTCGAAGGAGAATGTCGCAGGCGCCGCCTTGAAGGAAAGGGTGACGGGCGCGGCTCCCCCGGCAAAAAGCACCAGCGGTTTCGTCGAGGAGAAATCGAGCTGCACGCTTTCGCCGCGCCAGATCCCGGTCGCTGTCAGCGATGCTTCGCTGTTCATCGCCTCCCAGTTCACTTGGCCGTTCAGGCTGCTCAGGACTTCGGCGTCCTTGCCGTCGACCGAAGTCACCACGCGGCCATCGCGGAACTCGACGGTGCCGAACGGATCGGACGGCAATTTGCCGAGATCCGGCTTCTGCGGGTTGGCGGTGACCACGCCGCGCGCGGTATCGATCGAGCGCGTGATGCGCCCCCCGGTCGGAAGCGGCGGCAGATAGAAGCCGCTCGCCATGTGCTGGACCCTGATCGTCGGGCGCACCAGCCTCGCGGTCGAGAAGGCGACGTTGCCCTGCAAGGCCGCCATGGCGGACAGATCGACTTCCACGCGATCGGCCTCGACCACCGGCGGCGCGTCGGTCTCGGTCCATTGCGACAGCGTCACGTCGCTCAGGATGGCGCGGAACTTCGGCCACACCTCGATGCGCGGCGAGCCGTCGATCGTCACCCTGAAGCCGCTCCAGGCGCTCAATTCCCAGGCTATGCGGTCGCGCACGATGCGGGTCGAGGCAATCAGCGGCAGCGCCGCGACCGCGAGCGTGATGATAAGCACGGCAAGGCCGATCGCCCACACCCCGCGCCGGATCAGAGATGATGGCATTTCGCCCCGCATGCTTTCATTGCCGACAAAATCGCCCGACGGGTGTAACCGAGCGCCGACGCTTTTCAAGTCTTTATGGCCTTGCGATGGCATTTGCGCAGCGACAGCCGGGGCTCGTCCGAACAAAATCTTGCTCTGCTGCGCTGCAATATGCATAAGCGGTCTGCACGATCCCGATCCGCAATCGCGCGCCGTTTCTGGGACGATGGCAGATGCGACGATGAGCTTAATTGGCTCGAACGCGACGCGCTTTGGGAGGAGCGATCATGGCCGCCGACACACCTTTGTGGACCCCGACGCAGGAGCGGATCGACGCAGCGCCTTTGACCGCGTTCATGAAGGCCGCGCAAGTGAAGGCCGAGTTGTCGTTCTCCGGCTATGCCGAACTCCATCGCTGGTCGATCGACGACCGCGAAGCCTTTTGGAGCCTGGTCTGGGATTTCTGCGGGCTTGTCGGCGACAAGGGCGAGCGGCACCTCGTCGACGGCGAGAAGATGCCCGGCGCCAGCTTCTTTCCCGACGCTAGGCTCAATTTCGCCGAGAACCTTTTGCAGAAGACCGGCGGCGGCCCGGCCATCGTCTTCCGCGGCGAGGACAAGGTCGAGCGGCGGCTCTCCTGGAACGAGCTCCATGCGCTGATTTCGCGGCTGCAGCAGCTCTTCCTGTCGCTCGGCGTCAAGGCCGGCGACCGCGTCGCCGCCATGATGCCGAATATGCCCGAGACGATCGCGGCGATGCTGGCGGCAAGCTCGATCGGCGCCGTCTGGTCGTCATGCTCTCCCGATTTCGGCGAGCAGGGCGTGCTCGACCGCTTCGGCCAGATCGAGCCGGTCGTCTTCATCGCGCCGGACGGCTATTGGTACAACGGCAAGGCAATCGAGGTGGCCGACAAGGTGCGCGCCGTGGCCGAGAAACTCTCGAGCGTCCGCAAGGTGCTCATCGTCGACTATCTCGGCACCTCGAGCGATGTCGCCGCCACCATCGACAAGGCAGCCGCGCTCGAAGAGGCGCTTTCGCCCTTTGCCGCCAGGACTGTCAGCTTCGAGCGGCTGCCCTTCGCCCATCCGCTCTACATCCTGTTCTCCTCGGGCACGACCGGCATCCCGAAATGCATCGTGCATTCGGCCGGCGGCACGCTGATCCAGCACGTCAAGGAGCACCGGCTGCATGCCGGCCTGCTCGACGGCGATCACCTGTTCTATTTCACCACCTGCGGCTGGATGATGTGGAACTGGCTGGTCTCGGGCCTCGCCTCGGGTGCGACGCTTTTGCTCTATGACGGCTCGCCCTTCTACCCCGACGGCAATGTGCTGTTCGATTTCGCCGATGCCGAGAAGATGACCTATTTCGGCACCTCGGCCAAATTCATCGATTCGGTGCGCAAGGCCGGTCTGAAGCCGATCGCGAGCCACGATCTGTCGAGCGTGCGCACCATCTCTTCCACCGGCTCGCCATTGTCGCCGGAGGATTTCCGTTTCGTCTATGACGGGATCAAGAAGGACGTGCATCTGGCCTCGATCTCGGGCGGCACCGACATCGTGTCCTGCTTCGTGCTCGGCGTGCCGACCGAGCCGGTCTGGAGCGGCGAGATCCAGGGCCCAGGCCTTGGCCTGGCGGTCGACGTCTGGGACGACGACGGCAAGTCGATCCGGCAGGAGAAGGGCGAGCTTGTCTGCACTAGGGCTTTCCCGTCGATGCCGATCGGTTTCTGGAACGACCCCGAAGGCAAGAAATATCACGCGGCCTATTTCGAGCGTTTCGACAATGTCTGGTGCCATGGCGACTTCGCCGAATGGACGGCCCATGACGGCATGATCATCCACGGCCGGTCCGACGCCACGCTCAATCCGGGCGGGGTCAGGATCGGTACGGCCGAGATCTACAACCAGGTCGAGCAGATGCCGGAAATCCTCGAGGCGCTCTGCATCGGCCAGGATTTCGACAACGACGTGCGCGTCGTGCTGTTCGTGCGGCTGGCTGCTGGCGTGACCCTCAACGAAGATCTGGAAAAGCGCATCCGCGCCAGGATCCGCACCGGCGCCAGCCCGCGTCACGTGCCGGCCAGGATCGTCGCCGTCACAGACATCCCGCGCACCAAGTCCGGCAAGATCACCGAGCTCGCGGTGCGCGACGTGGTCCACGGCCGCACTGTGAAGAACAAGGAAGCGCTCGCCAATCCCGAGGCGCTGGAGCTGTTCCGCGACCTGCCGCAGCTTGCGGGCTGACGGCATGCCGTGGTTAACGAAATCTGTCCGGCGAATTTACCTAGATTTCACGGGTGGTACACATTCGTAAATTTTTTTGACACCCGGTAAGGACTTGTTAAGGGACGACCCCGATAGTCGCGTGTAACTTGAGGGAGAAATCCCGTTCCTCGTCCCTGAGGTTCAGCTCAAGCCCCCGTTGTGACAGCATCCCATTTCTCAAGGCGTCCCCCAGGACGCCTTTTTCTTTGGCGCGGCTCGTCGGCAGGTTACTCCGCGAGCACGCGGGTCGACGGGAAGGCGACCTCGACCAGGGTTCCTTCGCCAGGCGTCGAGGTGATGGCGAAACGGGCGCGGTTCGCCTCCACCATGGCCTTGGTGAGGGGCAGGCCAAGGCCAGTGCCGTCGCCGCGTCCGCGCTTCAACGCGTTGATCTGCTTGAACGGTTTCAGCGCCTGCTCGATCTCGGCCTGGGTCATGCCGATGCCGGTGTCGCGCACGCGCATGACGACATCGCCCGAGGCTTCGTAAGCGGTCGAGACGATCACCTGGCCGCCGGCCTGGGTGTAGCGGATGGCGTTGGACAGGACGTTCAGGGCGATCTGGCGCACGCTTCTCAGGTCCGCCACCACTTCCGGCAACCGCGAGGCGAAGCTGGAGCGGATGATGACGCGTTCGCGATTGGCCTGCGGCTGCATCATCGCCACCGTCTCGGCCAGCGTGTCGTTGAGCGACACCGCCTCGTAATCCATCTCCTGCTGACCGGCCTCGATCTTCGAGATGTCGAGCAGGTCGTTGACGAGGTCGAGCACATGGTTGCCCGAGCGGTTGATGTCGCGCAGATAGTCGCGATAGCGGTCGTTGGTGATCGGGCCGAATTTCTCGTCCACCATCAGCTCGGAAAAGCCGATGATGGCGTTGAGCGGGGTGCGGATCTCATGGCTGATGCGGGCCAGGAAATCCGTCTTCTGCGAGGAGGCGCGCTCGGCCACCGCGCGCGCTTGCGTCAGGTCTTCCTCGGCACGCTTCCATTGCGTGATATCGCGCACCACGGCGCAGAAGCCGCTGTCGTTGGGCAACCGGCCGATGGTCATGAACAGCGGAATGAAACGTCCCTGCGCCTCGCGGCCGATGACCTCGCGACCGTCATTCAAGACGCTCGCCACCCCCGGCTCCGAAAGGCCGGCGAGATAGTCGCGCGCCGCGCGCTGGCTCTCGATGGCGAACAGCGAGGCAAAGGGCTTGCCGGCGACCTCGTCGCTGTCGAAACCGAACAGCGCCTCCGCCGGCCGGCTGATCGAGCGGATGTCGCCGTCGCGGCCGATTAGCACGACGCCGTCCGTGGCGGTGTCGATAATGGTGCGCATTTCCGCAATGCGCGACTTCAGTTCCGGCACGTCCGGCTGCAGCGCCGGTTCGTCATTGGCGGCGGTGAAATGCGCCGCGTCGTCCTCGCCGGAACGCCGCACCACCAGCATCAGCGCCTTGCCGCCGCGCCACGGCACTGAGCGCAGCAGCGCATCGATCGGGAATTCCTGGCCGTTGCGGGTCTTGAGCTTCAGCGAGTGGTCGCTTTCGTCCGCCGCGGTGTCCTCGGCATATGGATCGGCGAAGAGCGCGCCCAGGCCGCCCGCATCCGCGAGGTCGTCCAGCGCCCCGTAGCCGGTGAGTTCGAGGAAGGCTTCGTTGGCATAATGCAGCACGTCGCCCGAATGGATGAGCAGCGGCACCGGCAGCCTGGCGAGGATGGGTGTATCGGGCGCCTTGGCTTCCTCTCCGGTTGAAAAAGCGGACGGCACGAAACCCGACAGTTTGAGCGGCGGCACGTCGAGGCGCGGCCGCGCCGGCGCTGCCGCTTCTTCCGGCTGTTCTTCCGCCGCCGCCGCGGTATTCGCGTCGGAGCCTGCCCAATCCTCATTGTCTTGCGCATCGCGGAAATCGTCGGCGGTCATGCTGTCGTCGTTGGCCGTCGCGTCGAGGCCGGACTGCCCGGCCGCGACCGGCTCTGCCTCAGGCTGTTCGACCGGCTGCCGCGGTTCCGTGGAAGCAGATTCGTCGGCCTGACGGGTGCCCTCTGCCTGCTCGGGCTGGGAAACCGGCGCGACGCCGGCGTCTTCCGTGGGTTTCTCGCCATCGGCATAGTTGAGCAGCGAGCCGGAAACCGCCGAGGTCTCGGCCTGGCCGGTGTCGTCTGCCTCGGCGGCGCCATCGATGCCATCGAGCCGCGCCAGGTCTTCCTGGTCTCCCGCTTCGGTCTCCGCTTCCGCGGTCTCCGCATCTGCCTTCGCGTCATCGGCTTCCGGGGCTTGCGCTGCGGATGCCAAGCTCGCTTCCCGCTCGGAACCGTCGTCCGCCGCTGTGCCGGGCGCAAGCGGCTGGTTTGCGTCGGCCCTCGCTTCGTTGGCCGGTTCCTTCACCGTCGCCGCGCCCTCGCCGGCGGCGGCCGCATCTGGCTGCTTGTAGGCTTCGGCGGCGCGTTCCTCGGCAGGGGCGGAACTGTCCTTGCGCAGCCGCTCGCCGATCTCGCGGAAGGCGCTGCGCTCGAGGATCGACAGGCTCCTCTGATTTGCCGGCGTGTCGCTTCCCGGCTGCTTGTCGTTGGCCGGCTGGCGATGCTCGGCCAGCCTTATCACCTTGTCGGCAAAGCGCCGCTCCGGCTTCGGCACGATGGTCAATGCCGGCACTTCGCCCTGGAAGGGGTCTTCAGGCTTCGGCTGTTCGGTCTGTTCCGAGCCTGGCTGCTCGACCGACGGCTCGGCCCCGGCAGCAACGGCTCCGGCTGGTGCGGCATTCGGCACCAGGGCCACGCCAAGCGCCTCCGGATCGGCCACGGCGTCGGCGCTGCGCGCGACGCCGAAGCCGCGAAACCCCTCGAAGGCGCGGCTGCGGCCATAGACGGGCAGCGCCGCCAGATCGACGGGGATCTTCAGGCCGGTTCCGGCCACCGGCCACAGCACCGAGCGGCCGGACCAGGTATCGCGCCGGTCGAGCAGGCCGGCGATCTCGCCCGAGGCGTCGAGGCCGAAAGTGGCTGCAACATCCTTGAAGCGGCGGCCGATCACATCGGCGGCAGGCTGGCCGACGATGTCGGCGAATTCGGGCGACAGCGCGCTGAACCGGCCTTCGGCGTCGGTGCGCCAGACGAAGCGCAATGGCGGCGCGGAGCGGTCGATGTCGCGGGGCGGGGTCGGCTGGGCGGGTGTGGCGGTTTCGCGTGCGGCGGTTTCGCCGCCATCCTGCCCTTGACCTTTGGCCGTGGCGGCGCCCTCCGGTGCCTCCTCCGCCGGCGCTGCCGGTTGAGCATGTCCGGTGTCCTCGTTGCCGGCATTGAAGTACCAATGATCGTGCTGGCCGGCGCGGGCATCGGCGGCCTGCCGGCTGGTGTCGGCGGCGTCGGCCTGATGGTCGGTCCGGGTAGACCGCTGGTCCGCCAGGGTCCGGCTCTCCGCGTCGGGCCGTGCGTCGCCGTCGGGAGCCTCCGGCGTTGGCTCGGCCCCTTCGCCGGCCGCCACGATAGGCATTGGGTTGTCCTGGACAGGCTGAGGCTCGGGCTCGATTGCCGGGCTTTCACCTGGCGGCGGGGCGTTAACCGCCTCGGGCGCCGCAACTTGCTGATCGCCGGTCTGATCGCCCCGGTCGGCGACCGGCTGATCGTCTTGGCCGCCACCGGAGTCGTCGAGTTGGTCCTCGTCGATCACCACCAGCAGATGGCGCGTATCGGTGAGCCGTGCAAACCCGGCCGGATAGGAGGTGTTGGTGCCCGGCACGAGGCGTTTGACGACGCGGTCGCCGCTGCTTGCCACATCCGCAACCAGGGCAGCCAGCGTCCGCGGCTCGATGCCGAGCGCCGCAAAGCCGTCCGAGGCTGCTTCGACATCGCCTTGGGCGTCGACGAAGGCAATGAAATGCCCGGCCTCGGTAAAGCCGCCGATTGCACGGCTGGCGATTTCGCTGGCGCTGCGCGAACTGGTCTGCGCCGCCGGTACCGCCAGCATGATTGCCGTCTCGCCGTCCGGCATCGTCACGGCGCTGGCCAGGAAGCCGGCTGCGCGGCTCACCATGCCGGTGGCCAGCCTCACCGTGATGGCGCGATCGCTGCCGATGTTGGGAAAGCCGCTGGTCGCCATGATCTGCCGGCGCGCGACCAACGGCAGCCGCGCTGAGGCGCCGATGATGGCCTCGATATCCGGATAGCCGAACATCGACGCCCCCGGTCCGTTCGCCCAGATCACCTGTTCGAGGTCGGTCGATAAAATGGCCAGCGCGTCGCCGGCGGCAAAGCGCTGGCGCACCGCGTCGAGTACGGCAACGTCGAGGAAGGAGTAGTTTTCAGGCGGCATGCGCTGGCCAACCCTCCGGAGCGGGCATTTTTTCAGTTAACGCTTTGTTAATAAAAGCCTGTGGCCCCAAGGTCCACAAGCCTAGGCTTGCATGGGTCGAAATCTCTGGGCTCTTGGTTAACGGCCCTATGGCTGACGTCGGGGAAGATTTTATGGTGCGGTGCAACAAAGATATTGCAATGCACAAAAAACCCTTTATATTGCCATCATACATGAACGAGACGGCTTTCTGTCAAAGCCGCTGCCCCGAAAGGTTGGAAAATGTCCAAGACCACTGCCAAGACTGCCGAGACCATCGAGAACGTTGAATTCCCGAGCTTCGACGCTTCCAAGGCCTCCGATCAGATCCGCGCCTTCGCCGAGAAGGGCGTCGAGCAGTCGAAGGAAGCCTATGCCAAGCTGAAGACCGGCGCCGAGGAGACCCAGAAGGTTCTGGAGTCGACTTACGAGACCGCCAAGACCGTGTCCAGCGACGTTTCGCTGAAGGCCATCGCTGCGCTGCGCGCCAATGCCGAGGCCAGCTTCTCGCACCTCGAAGCCCTGGTCGGCGCCAAGACCCTTTCGGAAGTCGTCGAGCTGCAGACCTCCTTCCTGCGCAAGCGCGTCGAAATGGCCGTCGAGCAGGCCAAGGAGTTCCAGGCCGTTACCACCAAGGCGGTCGAGGACGTCTCCAAGCCGGTAAAGAGCGCCTTTGAGAAGGCGATGAAGGACGCCAAGGCTGCCTGATTTTCGCGCACAACCCTGCAATGCATCAAAACGTCGCATTTCGTCAGACAAATAGTCGTGCGATAGGGTTGAACAACCAGATACCCGGGGATGGAACCTCCTCCCTCCGTTTCCGGGGTGACCAGCCAGCACCTCCTCCCGCTGGCTCGTAACAGGAAAAGGCCGGCACCTCCTCCCGCCGGCCTTTTCTTTTGCCTTGACGACGGCGGATGAGGAAACCCGTCCTTTCCCTTATCAAAGCCCTTGAATTAGAATCCGATAGCCCGTATTTGACGCATCGCCGAACGACAGAGCGGATCGCGGAGAAAGAAGCTTCCTCGATCCCGCTTAGGCAAGCGCGCCGTTGTAGCTCAGCTGGTTAGAGCGCCGGATTGTGGATCCGGAGGTCGCTGGTTCGATCCCAGCCAACGGTACCATCGGGCTATTCGCTAAGTCACTTATGTTGCTAACGAATTTCCGATTGTCGCTTCTGTCCACCTTCCAACGTTTCCTGCTCCTCGACCTGGCTTCCCCACACATAGCTCCGTTACATGAGGCCGGAATGCCTGCGATCGATGCATGCGGTAAACGGCGGCAACGGCGTGCATACAGGACGGTTTGCGGATCAGATCACCGCTTCGAGCTTTTTGCAGCCGTCAAACGGTTTGTCGCTCGTTCAGTTGATACGGCAATTTCAATAGCCGGCGGGTTAAGGAGCGGCCCAGCAGGCGCGGGGGTGACTTGGACGGCCGCTGGGCCTGACCAGCGTTTTGGGCGGTGCCGGCTAGAACGACCTTTAGTCCCTATTCATGAAATTGCTAATTTAGCCAAAAGGATGCTTTGTTGCGTCAGTCTCAGCTCGGCCAAGGCTACTTGAATTCCTGCGCAAACAATGAGCGCCAGCCGCCAAGGTTTGTGCCTTGGATTACGTCTGACTAATGCGTGTCGCGCAAAGTGTGCAGCGGTTTTGCGATAACGACATGCATGAAAACAAAGCCTTAAAGCGCCTGAATCCGCTTCAGCGCGACGCGCTTTTAAGTCGCGTCCTGCCTATATGGCCGTGCACGCAGCGTGGGCAATGCGTTCTCTGACAAATAGACCAGAGCCGACCCAGCGAATCCATTGTCACGGCCAAGCTACCCGCCGCGTTCCGCATGACGAACCGTCAAGTCAGGCGTAGACCTGCCTAAGCGAGGACTTGCCTACTTCCGAAACCGGCAGCGGGAAAGCTTCGACCTGTCCCCCGGTCTTGTCCAGATACTGCATCAACGCCGTGACCAGGTGGTAGAAGATGCTCGCGGGGACCTCCGTCGCCACTGACCTTCCGCGCTCATCAATCCTGTCGACCCATAAGCCAAGCGGTGCGGGATCGATATGCCATCTGAAGAGCCGGGCGACGCGCGCTTCGATCTCGGGTTTCAAATCAGGCCCGCCAATACCATCAAGGGCAACTGCCGCCTTGATCGCCTCGCATTGCGGCCAGCTTCGCGAAAGCCGGTCGAGGGGCAGTCCGTGGCGCGAGACGGCTGCATAGGCCAGACCCGTGGCCCGGTTCAAACCGCTGGCAACCGCCGAGGAATAGAGCTTTCTCGCATATGCTACCAAGTCCTTCTGGCCGCTCGCCCGCGCGAAATCGACGAGGAGAGAGGCCCATTCGAAATGGTGCCCTGGTTCGGTCCACTGTCCATCGTCCCCCGGCAACGGCAGCCAATCGACGTCGAAGCGTTCTCCAACTGTCCAGCTCTCCTGGTCGAAGAAATGGCATCGGAAGAGATCGATGACGCGTGCCGCGCGACGCAGATATGCGCGCTCGCCCGTGACCCCATGCCAGGCAAGGAAGGATTCCAGCATGTGCATGTGCGGGTTCGAGAACCGCGCCCCGCTCCAGACGGGGCTCTCGAGGAAGCCGTTCAGGCTGCCGTCCTCGAGATGCGTGTCGATGAAATGAAATGTCTCTTGTGCAAGCCGCAGGGCGTCCTGGTGGCCGCATCGATGAGCATGGGCAAGCGCCAGCAGCACGCAGGCTTGGTCGTAGGCATCCTCCGCCGGGTCAGCCACGCTGCCGTTGCAATTTAGGGTGCGTACCCAGCCGCCGCGGTCGGTGCGACCGTATTTCGCGATGAAGTCGATCCCGTGGTTGATAAGTTTGTCGGCGGGTCCAGGCCAACCGCGTTCCTTGGCCACCGCGAAAGCGTAGATCTGACGAGCCATCGTCCGCGTGCGCTTGGGCTTGCGTAGCGGCCTCGCGTCAAAACCGAGCGACTCATGGAATCCGCCATACACGTCGTCAACGCCTGCAGTGGACCACACCGGCAGGGTTTCGTTGAAAAGCCAGTGCTCGACGCGCTTGCGCCATGACCCGCTGACGATGACCCGGTCTTCCGACGCTGTTAACTTGGTCTCGAGTCGTCCGCTCTTCTCCAACTGTTCGACAACCTTCTTGACGTTCTGGCTGTGGCTGACGGGGGCGACGAATACCGCGTCTGGCGTTGCCACCACGGCTACATCCTTCATTCCAATGACGGTCAGCAGCCTGCCCTGGCTTCGAAGGTAGGAACTGCTGCAGTCCATCGCGACGACGTCCCCCATCGCGACGTTGCCGTCGCTGTCGGTCGGGCTGGCTTCGAGCAGCGACTGCCACGATCCAAGATCATTCCAGCGGAAGGAGGCCGTAACCATCGCGGTATCGTGGGCATGCTCCATGACGGCGTAATCGATCGAGGTCGACGGGACAGCCGAGTAGAAACTCTGTGGCAGGTAGATGCCCGAAACGTCGTCCCGTGCGGTCTTATGGGCCCGTTCGGCGCTGTCCCAGATGTCTGGCCGGAACTCGAGAAATGCTCGCCGCATCGTGTCTGCGCGAAACAGGAAGATGCCGGCGTTCCAATAGAACCTTCCCGACGACGCATATTGGCGAGCTGTCTCGGCATTGGGCTTCTCGACAAAGCGCGCAACGGCGGCCACGCCGTCGGCATTTGCCGCAACCTCGATGTAACCGTACCCGGTTTCCGGATGTGTCGGCCTGATGCCGAATATGACAAGGCGTCCTGACTCGGCCACAGGCCGGCCCACCTCGACCGTTTCCCAGAATTGCGCCTCGGTTGATATCTCATGATCGGAGGGGACCACGAGCACAAGCGCGTCACCGCCATGCTCGAAGATCGTTTGCAGGGTGGCTATAGCGACTGCCGCGGCGGTATTGCGGCCAACTGGCTCAAAAATCGGTCTGCCGCCGTCCAAGCCGAGTGGACCGATGTCGGAAATAACGCGATCGGCATGCCGCTCGGACGCTATCAGGTAGATTGGGGTCTCACCTCCGGGCCGGGCCTTGAGACGCCGGACGGTCTTCGCAAGCATGGATCCGTCGCCGGAAAGGTCGTGGAATTGCTTGGGATTGTCTTCGCGCGAGAGCGGCCAAAGCCGTGAACCAACGCCCCCGCTCATGACAAAACATACGATCCGGCCCGGCATGGTCCAGTTCCTCTCAGAATGTCTGATTGTAGGCGCCGATTTCTGGATTGCGGCACAGGACAGAATCGAGAGCCCGGAACGCCACGGAATAACCGCGGAAGTCATGGCCGGTGACGATGTCAGGGCCTACGCCCATTCGATGGATCATGGTGCCGGGCCCCATGCCGAGCGCCTGTACCTCCATCAAGTTGCGCTCGGGCTCTTGCTCGGAGCCCGGATGCCCGAACCACCAACGCGCGTCGTATTCGCGGAAGCCAGTGGCCCTGATGAGAGCACTGGTTTCGAAGGCGACTGTGTTCGACTTGGCCTGGCCGACTATGTTGAGCGTCACGGTTTCTGATCCGCAATTGCGTGCGGTACGATCCTAACATGCAGCCGGGTCCAGGCTCTCTTCATGAATTGGGGGTAGCCCAAATGCCCCGGTTCACACCCCCTCATACAATTGAAGCATGCCTGCCGACGGCCGCAAGGATGTCTCGTGCGCTTTTTAACGGTCTCGCAGCGCTTCCTGCTTGTATTTCGCCAGCGGCGAGAGAAAGTAGCCGATGATACTGCGCGCGCCGGTCTT
The DNA here is from genome assembly GCF_006439595.1 of Mesorhizobium sp. B3-1-9. Classification (NCBI taxonomy): domain Bacteria; kingdom Pseudomonadati; phylum Pseudomonadota; class Alphaproteobacteria; order Hyphomicrobiales; family Phyllobacteriaceae; genus Mesorhizobium; species Mesorhizobium sp. B3-1-9. Next base: position 314,812 of record NZ_VFTJ01000004.1, on the reverse strand, counting down.
GATCTCGATCGTCACCGCCATGCCCGGACCGAGCTTGACGAGCTTGTCGTCCACCTGCATGTACGCACGGTCAAGCGAAACGCGTGCGGCATATTCCAGTTCCTGACCCCTCGGCTCACTGTCGCTCTGCTCTGCGCCCGATACGCGGTCGTTCGAATCGCTCTGCCTCTCGCGAGGTATGGCGTCCGGTGACACGCTGAGCACTTCTCCATGAAGAAGCCCGTAGCGGGTGAAGTTGAATGTGTCGACCTTGATTTCCGTCTTCTGTCCCGGGTGGACGAATCCGATATCTCGGTTGGAGAGCATGGCCTCGATTTCGAGATGGCTCTCGCTCGGAACCACCACGGCCAGTGGCTGAGCAGGCGTAACCACGCCTCCCACCGTGTGAATGGCGAGTTGTTGCACGACGCCGTCGACCGGCGCGGTCAATCGTTGGAGCTTCGTGCGCTGCTCTGCCTTGATCTCCTCCTGCTCGGCACTCTCAACCCTTTGGTCGGCTTTCGCGAGTGCGTCATAGGTCGCGCGCCGATACTCCGCGGCGGTCTTTTCCTTCGTCTCCCTTAGCACCGCGATGGCTGCATCGGCTTCGCGCAGCCGGCTCTGCTGCAGGTTGAGATCCTGCTGAAGGCCGACCAACTCCTGATACTCGGAGAGATAGTCGACCTTCGAAGCAAGCGCGTTGTCGACGAGCTTCTTGCGAATGTCGACTCGCTCCTGCAGCACGGGCGTCGTCGCCTGGAGCTTCGCGACGCTTGCCAAAGTAGTCGATCGTTCTGCTTCCCTCTGATTCTGCTGGCGCTCGATCTCCGCGAGCTTGGCGTTCTGTTCGCCGACCTGACTGATCAGAAATTGACGATGCATCTCGATCTCCCCGGCGCCCGCGCCCTGCGGCGGCCGGAAGGCCGCGAGCGGATTCTCCGCGAGCGCCGCGCGCAGCCGGGCGACGTCGAGTTCGGCCGAAAGAAGATCGCTCTTCTGGCGCTGCTGGTCGGCTTCCGTCATGGTCGGGTCCAGCTCGATCAGCACGTCGCCGGCCTTCACGCTCTGTCCATCGCGTACGTTGATGGCGCGGACAACGCCCGTCTCGAATGGCTGAATCAGCTTGCTGCGCCCGTCTGGCACGATCTTGCCCGTCGCGGTTGCGACGATATCGATGCTGCCCAACGATGCCCACACCAGCGCGACGCAGAAGACAGCGACGATACTCGCCGCGATCGCGCGGCCGATCGGTGACGGCGGCGTTTCGGTGATTTCGAGCGCTGCCGGCAGGAACGCAACTTCGTGCTCCCGGCGGCGAACTTGGGCTCTCGGAAATGGGACGATGTTTCGGCTAGCGGACGTCATGGATGCCAGCTTGCAGATAGTGTAGGTTTGCGTAGCGCCCGTTCGAGCGGATTAGGTCATCATGGGTGCCATCCTCGACGATGCGTCCATGCTCGATCGTGATGATCCGGTTCGCGTGGCGCACGGTCGAGAGCCGATGAGCGATGACGAAGACGGTTCGGCCGGCAGAAATTCGTTTCATGTTCTGCTGAATGGCGCGCTCGCTTTCGTAATCCAGGGCGCTGGTCGCCTCATCGAGGATGAGGATGCGCGGATCGGTAATGAGTGCCCGGGCGATTGCGACACGCTGGCGTTGCCCGCCGGAAAGACTGCTGCCGCGTTCGCCCACGATGGTGTCATAGCCCTCGGGCAGCTCCAGGATGAAATCGTGAGCGCCGGCAAGCGAGGCCGCTGCAATGACGCGCTCCATGGGCATAGCCGGATCAGCGAGCGCGATGTTCTCGCGAATGGATCGGTTGAAGAGCACGTTCTCTTGCAAGACTACGCCGATCTGGCGTCGAAGCCAGGTTAGGTCGACCATCGCCAGATCGACGCCATCGACCAGCACGCGTCCACTCTCCGGCACATAGAGCCGCTGTATCAGCTTGGCGATGGTGCTCTTGCCCGAGCCCGAGGAGCCCACGATGCCGATGACCTGACCGGACTCGACGCTGAACGATACATCGTGCAGCACCTCGGGGCCGTCGACTCGGTAGCGGAAAGTCGCGTGCTCGAATGTCACCTGCCCGCGGATCGCCGGCAGTGCGGCGCGGCCGGGATTGAAGCTTGGCTCGGGAATGGTGTTGAGGATATCGCCGAGACGATCGATCGACAGGCGGGCCTGATGGAAATCCTGCCAGATCTGCGCGAGCCGCAGCACAGGCATGCTCACGCGCGCGGCCAGCATATTGAATGCGACGAGTTCGCCGACGGTCAGGCCGCCGCCGATCACGAGCTTGGCGCCGAAGTAAAGGGTTGCGGCGACGACCAGCTTGTTGATCATCTGCACCGCCTGGCTCGCCGTATTGTTCAGGCTGAGCACGCGGAAGCTTGCGGTCACATAGGCGGCGAGCTGCTCCTCCCAGCGGCGCTGCATCTGCGGCTCGACCGCCATGGCCTTCAGCGTCTCGACGCCCGTGACGGTCTCGACCAGGAAAGCTTGATTCTCCGAGCCGCGATCGAACTTCTCATCAAGGCGCCGGCGAAACAGCGGCGCAGCTCCCGCAGAAATGCCGATGTAGAATGGGAACGACGACAGGACGATCAGCGTCAACGGAGTCGTGTAATAGAACATCACCGCAATGAAAACGACGGTGAAGATGAGATCGATCACAAGCGTGAGCGCCGAGCTCGTCAGGAACTGCCGGATATTCTCGAGCTCGCGGACGCGTGCGACTGAATCCCCGACGCGGCGTGTCTGGAAATATGCGATCGGCAACGCCATCAGGTGACGAAACAGCCGGGCGCCGAGCTCGACGTCGATGCGGTTCGTCGTGTGCGCGAACAGATAGACGCGCAGCGTGCCGAGAACAGTTTCGAAAACGGTCAGCGCGATAAGGCCCGCGACCAGGACGTCGAGCGTGCTCATGCTTCGATGCACGAGCACCTTGTCGATGACCACCTGGAAAAACAGCGGCGAGATGAGGGCAAAGATCTGAAGGAAGAATGACGCGATCAGCACTTCGCCGAGAAGATGGCGGTACTTGTGGACCGCGCCGAGAAACCAGCCGATGTCAAACCGCCGCGACAGGTCCGTCAGGGCTGCGCGCCGGGTCATCAGGATGATGTCGCCGTCCCATATGGACTCAAGTTCGGCCCGGGTCATTGTAATGGGTTGCGGCGACGATGGGCGCTGAACGAGGAGCTTGTCGTCGACGACTTTGCCGAGGATCAGGAATCCACCGTCCCGAAGCACGGCGATTCCCGGCAGCGGAGTAATCGCAAGCCGATTCCAGCTCGTCCTCTGTGCCCGAGCCTTGAGTCCGAAATCTTTTGCACAGCGCAGGACTTCGGTAACACCCACTCGCGCCGCGCCCATGCGATGCCGGATTTGGTCAGGCTCGGCCGCGATGCCATGGCAACGCAGCAATATCGCCAAGGCGATGAGCCCTGAGTCATCGCCGCTCTCAGATGCAGTGCTCGCCGCCTGGGCGGCCTTATCGCCTTGATCGGCGAAACGAGCACGCATCAAGATATCGCAGGCGCGCCGTGCCAGATCACGCCCACGGCCAATAAGGGCATGAAGCGCCCGCTGCGCAATGCTCTGTGATCCAGCCAAGATCAAACGGCCGTCCCAGATTGCTTCGAATTCCGCGCGGGTGATCAGCTTCGCATTTGACGAGGGCGGATGCAGCACAACCGCGCCTTTGTCGCTGACCTTTCCGAGAAGCAGAAATCCGCCATCATGCAGTGAAGCGAGGCCGGGCAACCGGATACCCGCAAGTTGTTTCCACCGTGTCTTGCGCGAACCGACCTTAAGCCCGAACTCTCGGGCGCAACGAAGCATCGCGCGGATGCCGATTGCACCGCCGCCGCCACAGCGATCGCGGATCTGGTCGGGCTTAGCGTTTACGCCATGAAAGCGAAGGAACAGAGCCAAGGCTCGAAATCCAAAGTCTGCGGCGTGGGCATTCTCGTTCTGCATCGCCATTCCGGCTTAACCCTTCGCGGATACGCGTCCGCGTTCGATGTTCCTTCTCAGCACAAACTTGACGGTGCCGCACCCAGGCGCTGAAGCCCCTGGGTGCGGAGGCGATCAATGTTGCGGTCTGGTCAGGTACGAGTCGTGATTCCAGTTGGCTCCATTCGACAAGGACGCCACGATCTGACCGGGGTCGACGTGGCCCGAGTGGCCGGCCAGATACTGGTTCAGCACCGCAAAACTCTGGCTTGCCAGGGACGCCGTGGCTGTGCCGGTCGCAAGCGGATGATCCGCCATGGCACTGTTTCGCGGCGCAAAGGTCGTAGTGGGGCCGGCGACCAGGTTCTTATGCTCGTGCAGCAGCGCAAGGCCCCGGGTTGCCGAGGACCCTAGCGACGTAGCGGGAGCATGCTCATGATCCGTCTGGGCGATCACCCGCGGCGAAGTCGTGGTGGCCGAAGGCCGAGGATCCGTTACGGCGATGGTCCGTGGCGAGGCTGTCGCGACGGCGCCGGTGACCGGATCCTTCGCCGTTGCAGTCAGCGTGAGTGTCGCCACCGGATGAGCCGCGCCCTTATAGTTCGATTGCAGCGTCAATCCGCTGTCGACCTGCGCGGCCGTCAAGGTGATGTTCTTGCCGGCAAACGTCTTGCCGTCGAGTTTGTCGGTGATCCTCTCGTACCTCGGCAAGCCCGTCACCTTCACGGTCACGACATCGTTGGGGTCGGTCGTTGTCACCTTGACCCCTAGGTCGACCGTACCGCCCAGCCCGCTCACGTTGAGCGTCGGATCCGCGATGGTGAGGACCGGCGCGATCGATGGTGGGGTGGTTGGAGTGGCTGGGGTCGTTGGCGTCGTTGGCGTTGTGGTTGGGGTCGATGGGGCTGTCGATGACGTCGCGACATGGAGACCGGAGAACGTCTTCACCGCGCCCGCAAGATTAGCAGCGACACCGCTCGCGTCCTTGATGCTCGCACCGTTCGGTAGATTGACCCCGGTGATGGCGAGCGCCGAGGTATTGGTGTCCGTCGACGCGACAGTTGTGCGAAAGTTGAGCGCGCCCGTTCCGGAGCCGCCCACATAGGTGGCGGTCGCGCCATTGTTGAGAGATAGCGTCGGCGTGCCCGATACCGCCACTGCCTCGTTGAAGCCGAGTGTCAGCGTGACCGCGTCTCCAACGTGCTCGGTACCGGTTCCCGGCGAGGCTGTGGCCTGCGTCACCGCCGGCAAGACCGGATCGATCTGGAGACCGGAGAACGTCTTCACTGCGCCCGAGAGGTTCGCCGCAATACCAGATGCATCCTTGATGCTCGCGCCGCTCGGAAGATTGACTCCGGTAATGGCGAGCGCCGAGGTATTCGTGTCCGTCGGCGCGACGGTGGTGCGGAAGGTGAGCGCGTTCGTGCCCGAGCCGCCGACATAGCTGGCCGTTCCGCCGTCATTGAGCGACAGTGCAGGCGTACCCGTGACGGTCACCGCCTTGTTAAAGCCGACCGTCAACGTGATGGCATCGCCGGTATGCTCGATCCCCGTTGCCGGTGAAGCGGCGACCTGCGTCACTGCCGGCTGCGTCACCGCCGGCTGGGTCACTGCCGGCTGCGTCACCGCCGGCTGGGTCACTGCCGGCTGCGTCACTGCCGGCTGCGTCACTGCCGGCTGGGTCGTTGACGGCGTCGTGGAGGTTGACGATATCGTCTGGGGACTGACGTTGGCACCCGTGACGGTCTCGCCGCTGCCCGCTTTTTGATAGAGCTGGACCTGGTCGATCTGCATCTGCATCGACGAAGGGGTCGAGCTATCCAGCGCCGTATGCCATCCGGACGCGTTCGAATTCGCGACCCCATTGTTCATCATCAATTGCATCGGTTCATCCGGGATCGCGACCTGTGCGCTGGTCACTTGCGCCATCTGCTTCCCGTCGAGATACCAGGTGATCGATTTGCCAGGATCCCAGTAGATGCCATAGGTGTGGAAGCCGGCCGTGAGGTCGATGCCGCTGTCGATGGTGTCGCCGACCCACCCTGACGGCCCGTGGAGGTGCCAGGAGAAATTCTGGTCCGCCGGTCCCGAACCGGTAAATCCACCCTCCTGTATATCGAGCTCGAAATTGTCGCCGCTGCCCGAGCCATTGCCGGGCATCAGCCAAAGGCCCGGCCATGCGCCGTCGCCGCTCGGCGCCTTCATACTGATCTGAAGGTAGCCCCCGTTGAATTCGAAGTTGCCGTAGCTGCTGACGGCGCCGGACGTGACCGGGAATGTCTGTGCCGTCCCCCCCTGATTGACACCGCTGATGGATTGTCGGATCGCCGTGAGATCCAAGGTTCCGTTGCTCACGGACACCTGGCTCGGCACATCGTAATCGGCATTATACGGGCCGCCCGGCGTACTTCCTCCCGACCCGTTGGTATTCCATGGCCAGCCGTTGGCGGCTTTGCTTGTGATGTAGGTGTGCCAATCGCTGCCGAGCGCCGTACCGGAGAAGTTTTCCTGATAGACGAGGTCGCTAGAGGCAAAGCCTACGGGTGCGGAGAGAGCCATTCCGTGATCCTTCTTTGGCGTTGAAAACAGAGAATTCCACTGCCGCGCATCGCCAACTGCGCGACATGTCGCATGTTCGCAGCTAGGCAACGAACTGATTTCAAGCTCGCAGCCAGGCAACGCGAACGGATTTCAAACTCGCAGCTAGACAACGCGGACTGATTACAAAGTAGCGGAGATTTGGATGTCCTCGCCCCAGACATCCTGGTCGAGCGAGCTCAACGTTGAACCCACCATCGAAGGCGACTTTTGTCGACGGAAATGCTCGTCAGGCGCTCGCCTTTGAGCCCATAAACGGTGTCGCTACCAACGCGCGAAAGGAGTTCAACGGTTTGAGCCGCAGCCGGATAAAAGTTGAGCGCATCCCTCTCGGTGGACGTGCCACCGAGCGTGCTATCTAGTATAAGCACAGCAGTTCCTTAGTTCATTGCGTCTTTTTTTGTTTTCATTCCACCCGCGCCCCTAAGCAAACACAGGCATTTCCGCATTCTAATTTACGCACGCACACCATCTGTACCTGCGTGAATTGATCACTTGAGGACGATGTACGTGACATGAGCGACCATACTACCATTTGCGGCGAGAATGAGGCTCGGTGCGGTATTATTAACACATTCCTAATGTAACTTATAAACACGTCCTAATATAGAAAGTGATCGAACGGCCGCACCGAGACGGCCTTGCGGACGCCCTACCAAAACCGTGTCCGTCCGCTGAGATGTTGCGCTCGCTGGGCGCCCGTTGGTTCGAGCGGGCCGTTCGCATTTGAGGTCGTCGAGAGGGGTGGGCGGGATTGTCTTCCGATGCTGCATGGCGGACGAGCCGTCGAGCCTATTGCTGGAGCTGCCGACCCGGATGTTCGACCACCGTTGGCGCGCCGATGCGCTTGGCCGAGGTCAGCCGTTGCGCCGTTGATCACGCTCCAGTCTCTACACGTGTTGCTGAGCGACGTCGCCAACACGCAGCGGCGATGCCCGCGTCATCCGCTTTCAATGATCGAAGGCGGAAGGCCTGGCACCGTTATCGGGCGCGGTCTCTATAGCGCTGGACAGCCGTTCGATCGCAACGCCAACGATGCCTCATCGGCATCGTGTTTTTCAAGATCTGAACAGCGCCAAGACGTGCAACCGCATCCAAGGGGAGAGTGCGATCGTTTGGGTGGCTTGTTGAAATGGCTGGAACGTGGCGCTACGGCGCGAGGGCGCTTCGTCGCCCCGGGACCGCCCCGCGGATTGTCAAATTTGAACCGCGCGACCAATCGCCAAAGCTCCACCTCATGGCCCTCTGCCAACCGCCTGGCCTGCTCTTTCGCCGCAACGTCGTCTATGCAGGCAAGGTTGATCCCGCCCTTGAACTGGCCGCGTTCGTCCAGAACGTAGAGCCGATAGTGCTGCATCGCTTGTTCTCGATCAGGATTGCCAGTTCGTCTCGGCGCCAGTTCCATTTGTATTGAGACCTCCAGCAGCGCGGCGCTGTTGTCGCCGATCGCTCCACTTTTGTGTACTTGCAAAACAAAGACGCTGCATAACGACATGCCCGAACATAGAATGTATATCTTCCGCTAGTTGCATGTCATTCACATTGACCCAAACCACGTGTTGGGCGATCTGCCGGAGTGTTCCTCCGCCATATCCACAAAGACCTAACGTAACTGCGCCATGATCATTGGCGTATCGAACAGCGCGCAAAACGTTTTCTGAGTTTCCGCTTCCCGAAATTGCGATAACCAGGTCGCCCTCGTTCAGGATGTTCTTCAGCTGCTCGACGAACACATCTTGGAAAGAAACATCGTTCGCGTACGCGAATGTGAGGCCCACATTGTCGACCAGCGTTCGGCCACGAAAAGGAAGCTTCGTAGAGAGATAGATGCTCTTATTCCAGTCCGTAATGAAATGTAGCGCCGTGAGTGAACTGCCACCATTTCCAAGCGTGATTATCTGCTTGCCGTCCTCTTGTGCCTGCGCGACCAAGGCCACCGCATTATCGAAGCTTTGGTGGTCCAACGAAGCCAGGACGATCTCAAGTTTCTTGAAATAAGCTTGAGCGCTGCCGTCAAGATTTTTTGGGTTGGCTCGGATGTCGGTTGATTGAGCACTGCCGCCAAAATGTTTCATTGGGTGGCCTCCGATGTTGGTTGATAATGAACGATGCGACTACCGGCGAAGTCAAACTTCACAGGAAAGTGCTTTAGCTCCCCGAGAGCCACTTTGATTGCGTCGTGGCGGTCGAGAGGCGCGAAGAACAGGAGAAAACCTCCTGCGCCTGCTCCGAGTAGCTTGCCGCCCGTGGCACCTGCCCGTAACGCAGCTCGGTACCAGCCATCGATCGCATCGTTCGTGATTTCTTCGGAGAGGCTCTTTTTTAAGAGCCAGTTCTCGTGGAGGATTTCGCCGAAGGCGTTGAGGTTACATCGATGCAGTTCATCACGAAGGCGGTACGTGAGCTCGACCATCTGCCTCAGCGCTTTTCGCTTGTCCGGTGCCCTTGCGATGCCCTCCGATTGTCGGACGAGAATGTCTGACGCGCTGCGCGTCATGCCGGTGTAAAACACAAGAACTTGCTTCTCGATGGAAGCGATAAAATCACGTGGGCATATGAGCGGCGACACCGAGACGCGATCATCAGAGTGAAACTCGATAAGATTCAACCCGCCGAAGGCGGCCGCGTATTGATCTTGCCTTCCAATGGGCGCGCCACAAAGTTCGATCTCTATGCAACAACTGTCAGCACCGAGCTTTGCCTTCGAAACATACTGCCCTCGAAACGCGTTCAGCGCATGCAGAAGGCCAACAGTAAAAGAGCTCGATGATCCAAGTCCTGTTCCCATCGATGGAATATCGGCGATGGTTGTTATCTCGACACCTCCGCGAATCCCGAGGTATTCCATCGTAGCTCTTACAATTGGGTGCTGGATATTCTCGACGCTCTCTACCTCTTCTGTTTTTGAGTAGGCGATTCGAGTGCCGTTATCGAACTTACGGTTCACGTTAACGTAAACGTACTTGTCGATCGCAACGCTTAGGACGGCGCCACCCTCCTGCCGATAGAAGGCAGGAAGATCGCTGCCACCTCCCACAAAGCTGACTCGAAGTGGCGTCTGACTGATAATCATCCGACCGCCTCAATCAGCTCGATCGCCCGCAATCGGACGCAATGATTGGCACTCGTTCGCGATGCCAGCACGATCGGTGCCTCATCCTCCTGGCGCGAACGGTAGATACTCGCTGCAGCCTCTCGATCCGCACCTCGCCGCGAGTATTCTCGCGTTACTCGGCACCTCCTCAGCTCCTCATCGATATCGACGAAGAACGTGTGTGCACGACTGCGCAAAACCACATCGGAGAGCGAGAGAGCGACGGCTCCTTCCACGATCAGGACGGTTTCCGGAGAAATAGTTATCTTTTCTGATTTCGGATGCGATACGCGGCCCAGCTTTTCGTAGTAGGGCAGATCGTGCGTCTCGCGAGAACGAACTCCCACCAAGCGGCTTAGAACCTTCCTGATCTCGCTCACATCATAGCGACCCATCACCGTTGGTTCGCGATTGGCGACGGACCGTATCCAGCGATCAAGAGCAACGACCTGCGCATCAAAGCCGCGCCCGCGAAGAACCTCCGCGATGGCGCTGGAAAGGACGCTCTTTCCGCTCCGGGAGAGGCCCCCCACGAAACAGACGTCCCCCGGCTTCACATGTGCGATCAGATCAGATGCTGTATCTATCAAGATCGGGTGACCAGTGAGAATGAACTTGGCAGCCTCGAACAAGTCCGAGACGGTATAATCGGGCATTACATGATACTTGCTGTCCAACCCGCCTGCGCCCGTCTCGACCAGGATCGACCTGATGCCAGATCGTTTTGCGAGAGCAACGTCCGTAGAGGAATCGCCGATGATCCAGGACTGACTGCGATCGATATTGAATGTTTGGACCGCCTCATCAACCAACCCGGTAGAAGGTTTGCGGCAATTGCAGCGGACCTTCAGCGCTTCCACCTCACCGATAAAGCCGCGGTCTGGATGGTGTGGGCAGAAATAGATGGCATCGACAAAAGCTGCACGGCGGCCAAGCTCAGTCTCCATCTTGTTATGGATCATCCGCAGGTCTCGTACAGAGCAATCGCCCCTCGCCACAACGGGTTGGTTGGTGACGACGATTGTCCGGTATTCGGCCCGGTTGAAACTGGCGATCGCGGCCGCGGCCCCCTCAATCAGTTCGAAGCGTTCGGGACGATCGATGTGTCCATGGTCAACATTGATGCACCCATCCCTGTCCAAAAAGACCGCTTTCTGCGGAGAGGTGAGTGAAGCCCGAGCTATGAGGCCCGATTCAAAGTCGGCGCAAACCTTGTCGAGTCTCGCCGGGGTTCCCGCGTCTTTTATGTACTCGGGGCTGCCATAGCTTCTGATTTCCGCGCCGGCCCGAAGCATTTCGGGAAACAGGTCCTTGCCGAAATCGAGCGGAGTTGCTGCCGCGCGCCAACGGAGAAGAGCTTGTTTTCGAATGTAGTAAAGAGCCGCGCTGACTTTGTTTGGATAATAGCAACCCGGGTCGCGTGGATATGGATGGAACGCGGTAACCACGCCGTCTTCCGACGTTTCTATCAGATCGGAATCATGCGGGTGATCATTCGGATGGGTGAAAACGGTTGCCGCCGCCTTGTGCTTTTCATGGAAGCACTTAAAGCGGGTCAGATCGATGTCGAGCATCGTGTCGCCGTAGATCGTAAGGAAGTCGTCGTCGAGCAGATCCAAAACGGCCAAAACTGCCCCAGCTGTCCCAAGCGGCGCACCGTCATCTATGCAACGAACGTCAATCCCCCAATTTTTGCGCTGATTGCAAAACTCCACGATTTGCTCGGCTGCGTGGTTCACCAGGATCAAGATCCTCTCAATCCCGTGTTGCTTGGCGAGGACGATTTGATGCTCAAGAAGTGGCTTGCCACCAATGTTGGCCAACGACTTAGGCAAATCACCTATCCGGCCCCTGAGCCGCGTCCCTCGACCACCCGCAAGTACAACGGCCTGGGCCTGCATCACGGGTGTCCTTCCTGCCGCACGATTTCTACGACGGCTTTTCGAACAGCGTCAGCCGAACCAAGCTGGGGCCGCCAACCGAGCGCACGGAGTTTTGCTATGTCATAGGAAAATCGAGGAACATCTCCCGTCCAACCGCGATCTTCAAATCCGTATTCGATCCCCGCGCCCGGTGCGACAGCCTCGACAGTCGTTTCCGCTATAAAGCTAACGGTTACCCCTTTGTCCTCAGGACCGATATTGTAGCAGCCAAGCCGCTCGGATGCGTTTGCACGCAAGTAGACAATCGCATCAATCAGATCATTGACATGAAGATATGCCTTCCGTTGCCGCCCCGATCCCAAAACATTCAGCTTGCTTGGTGAAACCCTTAACTTTCTGACGAAATCCAGAATGACACCATGTGTTGCTGGGACACCGATCACGTTCGGAAAGCGAAAGATCAACGCCCGAGCTAACCAGTTCTCGACGGCAGCGCTGATTAGCGCTTCCGACGCGAGCTTCATGGCACCGTAATTGGAAATCGGCAGCAGCGGCCCGACATCCTCTCTAATCGGAGCCTCCCCCAAATCGCCGTACACGGCTGAGCTGGATGCAAAAGCAAGGAACGGAACCCCCGCTTCCTTCATTGCGTCCAACACGTTGAACGTCGATAGAAAGGTATCGCGTAGATCAACAGAGGCATCGGCGATTCCCGCAGGAATGTCGGAATTGGCAGCCATGTGCCAGACTTCGGAAATCGGAATGCGTCTGTGACAATTCATAAAGCGGCTTCTCACCGCACCCGCGTCTGAGAGATCCACTTTCTCAAAAATAAACCTCTCATGCGTGAGAAGCTCGTTCAGGTTCTCGCGAGAACCGCGCGACAGGTTGTCAAAGCCAAAGACCGGATATCCACGATCAACAAAGATCTTTGCAAGCCTGCTTCCTACAAAGCCCGCAACTCCCGATACAAAAATAGCGCGCGATTCAGCCAATGGGATTGCGCCTTCCTCTAGTGCGCAAGCTTTCGCTGGGGCCGGGAGTTCGACCGAGCTGGGCGTTAAGCTCTTCGCTCGTCGTTAAGGTCATGCGTCTCATGCGTCTTTCTCAAGCATCGCATGGTTCTCTCCGATCCGCGATCATTCCTCAGGAGTAGCCCCATTTTGCAGATCCGGACTGAATCGCACCGCGCTTGCCTTTGCGGCGACGCCAACGACCATCCCAAGGACGGTCGAGGCGCTCACGGTCTGTTCACGCGGAGCGCGTGCGCGGCAGTTCGCGCAGATGTCGACGCCGCGGATCCTTGCGATCGTGCCGAACCGCACAATTTCGCCGTCCGTGTCGCTGGCGCATCGAGACGGGTCTTCGATCAGGGATATCGACGCAACGTCCCTGATGAGGGTCGGTCGCGGCCCAGCGAGAAGCTCCGAAACTCGATTCCGAGCTGCTTGAGCTGTTCTACGCCGGGAACCTCCGCCGCCGGGTGAACAAGCCCAAGGATGGAGTCGGATCGGAAGGGCAGGGGGACATGCAGGGTCTCAGCTGCCTTTAGGACCCCACTGACGATCTGCCAGGGAACGGGAGCGGCGCGCAATGTTCTGCCTTGTGACGCTGCGATCTCTTGCATGAGCCTTCGAAATGGTACCGGTTCCGGATGGGCCAGCCCCACTGGTTCCGGCAGGGGCATGTCCGACTCGGCAATACGCACCATGGCGGCCGCCATATCCACTTCATGCACGGTGAACTGATGGGAACGTGCCCCGATGAGAGGTGTCATCGGCAGGTTGGTGAGCTTACGGAGCGCGCCTGCCATTCCGCCCCAACCGGGGCCGTACACCAGTCCGAGGCGGGTGGAGACCCCTCCCAAGCCGCTGGCCGTGCGCTCGCAGGCCAGTTTCGCCTGACCGTACAACTGCCGGGTTCCCTTATAGGCGGACATCGAGGAGATAAAAATGACCCGGCGAACCCCTGCGTCGGCGGCATTGCGGAGCAGGTGCTGCGAGCCGGACACATTGACACCCCACACTTCACCGGCGCTGACGAGAGTCAGGTCCCATGCACCGTGGATGAGCACATCCAGGTCGCTGAGAGCAGCCCCCGATGGCGGGCGCCTGATCTCGTATGGGCGCCACTCGGCGACGCCGGCGGCAGATTCGGAGGTCACCCGGTTCGAACGGGCGAAGCCGATGACCTCATGCCCTTCTTCGGCGAAGGCGGCGCGCAGGATGGTCCCGACATATCCGTTGGCCCCGGTGATACCGACCCGCATGGAACGCTCAACCCGTCAGTTGCATCGCTTCGCAGGCGATGCGATGGGAATTGGCCATCACAGTCAGGGTAAAGGTGGTAGCTGGAACATTCGGGAAAACCGATCCGTCGATGAGATGGATCCGGTCCCAGCGCGCCAGCCGCCCGAGGCGGTCTGTCGTCGCACGTCCGCAATCCGGCTCTCTGGCATGGGGAAAGCTGCCGCCAAAGTGGTAGCTCTTGGCCCCGCCCGACCACAGCATCTGCGGCGTGACTGGCCACAGGTCAAGGTAGGGTGCAGCCCTGCGGATCCGCTTAATTACGTCAGGCAGCATCGGAGGCACGTTCTTGCCCCTGACCTTGGCCTCGCTGAAGCCCTCCGAAGTGAGGGTGATCTGGGGTAGCTCATCAGGAGCTGCGGACACCTGGGCGCTGACCCGGACCTTGGGTGACGCCCAGGATGGCAAGTAGCCCAGGCCTACCGTCAACCGGCTCAGGAGCCGATCCGTTGCGAAGGCGGCAGCGCGGTGTTGGAGGAAGCCGGGAAGCGCATCTTGGTATGCCTGGTTGAACGGATAGAAGTGAATCAATGAGACATCGAAGCCCTCGTCGTCCTGGACGATGGCCATGGTGAATTGGTTGAGCGTGAACTCGCGCCTTGTGCGTGGGTCGGGGGTCGGCTTCATGGACATCATTGGAAGAACGAACTGGGCCGATTCCGAAAGATGTACCGGCTGGCCAGATCCGAGCGAGCCCAGGATCAGCCGGGTGGTCCCGATTGCTCCGCAGCCCACGAAGACCCGGTCGGCTGTGAATCGCTGGATCCGGCCGCTGGACAGCTCCCGGGCCTGCACGACGGCCGTGGCACCCTCCTGGTCGACTCGCGCCGCGAGCAGCCCGCTATGGTAGTCGATCCTCCCGCTGCGCCTGAAGCGATCGAAGCTGTGCGAGGCCGAAAAGATCAGCGACCGCGGGCACCCGGTCATGCATAGGCCGCAGGGCTGGCATTCGGGCGCCGAGAAGGCGAGCCGGGCGCGGCCTATCGTTATTCCAGCGGAGCGCACTCGATCGCGGTGCCTGTCGTAGTTGGCCAGGACCATCTGCGTGCGCGGCGCCAGCGGCGGAAGCGGGTCCGGGGATCCGATGAGCGGGAACCACTCCTCGAGATCGTCGGACTCTCCAGCGAAAGGAATGTGACCCAGGATCGTCCGATAGTGCTCTTCCATATCCGAGAAGTCGAACGGCCATCCCTTCAACGTGGCGGCGCTGAAGGGCATGATCTGGGCCCCCCAAACATTGCTGAACCCCCCGTAGGCGCTTGATATGACAGCCGAGTTGACTCTACCCTCGGAGTGGACGCCGTCGAGCTGACCCTTGTTGGCAAAAGGGAAATCGGATCCGTAGCTTCTCTTTTCAGGCAGCGAATCGGATTGGAGCCGCTTGGGTTGCAGGCTGATCCGGCGGACGTCCTCCTCGTCCCAGTCGTCGACACGCAGCTTGGACAGCCTGGAGATCACCTCCTGCGTCTCCGCCTCCAGCACGGTGCCCGGATCGAACACGGTTATCTTCTCGTCCGGTTTCTCGGACAGCGCCAACACGGCGGCGGCTGCAGCCGGACCCGAACCAATGATTATCGAAGACGGCATCTACTTCCCGCGGCCACCGCCTTGCGCGGCTGTGTCCAGTATCTGCTTGGTTGCCTGTTGGCGCCGCCGGCGAAAGCGCCGCACCAGCTCGATCCGGCCGGCGACGTGGCCTGCCGCGGCCAGCCCCACGCCAGCGACTATTGCTGCGGACCGGGCCAGTCCGGCGGCGTCACCCTTGGCCGCTTGCAAAATCTCCCTCGGCACACCCTTGGTCAGCGCATGCCAGACGAAACGGGCCTCTGCACTCAGCGTGGCGGCGTCGCCCATCTGGGCAAAGGCCTCGACCTTCCCCTTGTTGACGAAGAAGCAGCGACGCCAGAAGTACTTCCAGGTCGCCCGTGAGGCGGGTACGAAGTGGCGGACGGTCGCCGCCGGTTCATAGATGACCGCCTCACTGCCCTTGATGTGCGCCACGCGGTGGCACATGTCCATGTCGTCGTGCCTGTCGGAATGGAACCCTCCCACCTGCTCGAGGAAGATCCGCCGCACCGACATATTGGCTCCTATGAGGCGGGCCAAAGGGCCTCGGCTGGTCGGAAGGCCATCATAAGCACATCCGAACACCCAGTCGAACTGCACAGGGAACCAGGCCGGGCGGCCGGTCTCGAAAACCGGTATGGGGCGCCCGCCGACAGCGCCGATGCGCTCATCCTGGTACGGGGCGGTGAGAATCTCGAGCCAGTCCTTGTCGGCCGCTGCATCGTCATCCAGGAACGCCAGGATATTTCCGGCAGCGGCTTCGGCTGCGGTGTTTCGCGCCGACCCCAGATGCCCGTCATGCTTGTTCTGGATCACCCGTACCGGGGGGGTGGATGCGGCGAAATCAGCCCACTGCGCGGCACAACGGCGGAACAAGGGCTGATCGACGCATAGGATGATCTCGCAGGGTTGCAAGGTCTGCTCCTGTGCCGAGGCCACCGACTGGAGCATCAGCTCCCATCTTTCCTCAGTGTAGGCACAGATAATCACCGAGATGGTGGGGGGAATCTGCCGGCGCTCGCTGCCTACGTCATCCTCGGGCTGCTCGGTTCGCGATCCAGGCTGACCGGTTGTGGCAGCGGCAACGTCAGGTTTGCGGCGGGCGAGACCGATACTTGGGTTGCGGACGTGGCTTTCCTGGCCAACGCCGATCGGTGGACCCGATTGCGCAATACGCATTTAGGAATTCTCCCGACTTGAGCTGCCAATGTTTTCCCAAACTCTTCGATAAACCGGGCGATGGTCCGGCGGCGCACCGCCGCGGCGTCGTCGTTCAAATCGTCCGAACGATCGAGTGTGGTCGGCACAGATCACGACGCTGGCGAGAACGCGGGTGACCTCGTCCTGCGATCCGTAGGTCAGATAGTGGTTGTTTACGCCGGTCACGAAGAACGGCTTGCCGTCCAACGTGAAGTTCGTTCCGGAAGCATTGCGCAGCCAGTATTTCGCCCGTTGCCAGCCAGCCATCATCCCTGCATGTGGCTCTCGCCGGGCGCCGAGTGCAACGGCCCCTAAGGATTACCTCCTCTGGCCTCGCACAGCCCCGCATTGATCGGGCATAGTGGCATCTGGCTGCGGGTGCTCGTCAAAGCTGTCGTCTGCTTGAAATTCGCCGTGAGAACAACAATGCGCATTTGCTTGAGTCTCGATCCGTCGCGGCTGCTGCGCTGGCATCTGTGGCTGGCGGAGGCGCTTGCTGAAGTGCCCGGCAACGATGTCTCCTGCGCTTTCGCGGCTGGCTGCCGCCCGCTGCCGTTGATCTTCCGCCTGTTGATCGAACTCGAACGACTACTCTATGGTTACCGTGTCAACGGTGTCACCGGCTCCGTCGAGGCGGAGCTGCGATCCCTGCCGCCGCCGCCGGCCGACCAAGTGGATGTGGTGATCAATTTGAGCGGCGAAGAGCCGCTCCCGTCGGGACGACGCGTGCTCACTCCACTCTTCAACGGGCTACCGAGCGAGATTGGAGTCATGACGGCCTTGGCGAATGATCAGGACCTTGTCGTTGACCTCTACGATACGGCGCGCCCGTCGCAGCCGTGGATGGCGCGTCCGGCCAGTGTGGACCGTAAAGTGTTCGCAGCCGGTCTCGACAGCGTCCTCTCCTGCGCTGTGGCGCTGATTCTAAAAGCCTTGCGCGAGGAAACCAGTTCAGCTCCGTCCGGTGTCCCCGGTCCGCCGACGGCCGCGCCTTCGCTCGGCGCGCTTTCGGCCATTGCATGGGAGACTGGCACGGCGGCATCGAAGGCAATCGCGTTCTTGGACAGATTGGCGAGAGGCGGCAGATCGTGGGGGATCGGCTGGCGCTTCGACCAGGCGGCGAGTCTGCTCGACAAAGGCGAAGCAGCTTTCAGCGTGCTCACCGGAGACACCGGCAGCTTCCTTGCCGACCCATTCCCGTTCCGGTATCTGGGGCAGGATTTCATCTTCGTCGAACAGTACCTCTATTCAAAGAACCGGGGGTGCATTGCGGTCGTGACAGCTGACCGGAGCGGGACCGCCGGCGCACCTCAGATCGTCTTGGAGGAGCCGCACCACCTCTCGTACCCGTTCGTGTTCGAGCAGGACGGGCAGGTCTGGATGATCCCAGAATCGGGGGCGGCAAGGAATGTCAGTCTCTACAGGGCAGTCGAATTCCCGTACCGGTGGAAGCGGGAGGCCTGCCTCCTGGAAGGCATTGAGGGCTACGACACCACGCCGCTGCGCCATGAGGGCGGCTTTTGGTTTTTCGTCAGCCCAAGGCTGTGGAGGTCCACGTCCTGGGATGTCCTAAGCCTCTACCATGGCGAGAGCCTGACGGGGCCTTGGACGCCCCATGCCGCAAACCCCGTCCTGCTCGATGCTGCGCTCAGCCGCCCCGCAGGCGCTGTCATCCAACACGGCGGACGCCTGCTACGCCCGGTCCAGGACTGCGCTCGCAGCTATGGCGGCGCGGTGACGTTCTGCCGGATCGATGCGCTCGGCGCGTCGGCGTTTGCCCAGACCCCGGTCGGTGGCATTTGGTCCGAAGCGTTCGGGTGTCACACCTACAACCGCCGGTCTGGCCTGGAGGTGATCGACCTGTTCGGTCATGTCCGTGGTTTGCGCCAGGTCACGACCTCGTATCGGCCGCTAGCACCCGAGGTGCCGGCCTCAACGTCGCATGGGTGGCCCCTCTCTCGTCCGGGACAGTTGGCGTGGCCAGTTGATCGGGCCCACGACGCCGCCCGCGAAGGGCCGGGCGGCCTCGACCCTTCTCGCGCGTAAGATTAAGGGGTAGCCCGGAAATCACGGCCGAATGAAGAAGCGAGCCCACATGCGGAGCCTCGCAGTTCTGGCCAATGGCAATGTCGGCGTTGCGCGCGAGGTTCATCGCGCCGGCGATGTTCGCCGCATTCTACACTGCTTGCTCGGAGAGCCTGTCGCCCGGGATCCCGGCCGCAGGTCGATGATTGTCCTCGCTGGCGTGAAGGCATCGCGCTGCTGTCGGTTCCTCACGTCTGGCAGCGCTGACGACGCAACTGGTGAAGGTGATCGTGCCGCCACCGTGCCATCTGCCTTGGTTGCTTGGCCCCGAGCTAACCTGAAGGGATAACCACAAAGAGCTAATCACCTATGGTGCTTTCTAACCATCTATTGGAGCTTCCATTGCGGGGTCCCATCAGCAATGCTCACTTAACTCACGTTCTTGTTTCATCTGATCTTTTCAGCATGTCTGGGAGTCTGCGTATGATTAGAACAGTTGCACCCGGGGGCGTGGCTGCAATTCTGTGTCGGTTCCTTTCCGGAACCTATCCTTCGGCCCATCATCGCGCCGGGCGCCTGTCGGCAGTCTTGGCGCGTTTCCAGCCCGCCCCCTGCGGCCCATCGCTCGACCGTGCAGCGCTGCCATGAATGCCGGTCTCTCCAGTGTACTCACCCCCGTCAGTGCCGTATCGCCGCCTGACCCAATTAAGTTCGGGCTGCGGCAATCGCTGGCTCTGCCCCGAGTAAGCTTCATCGTGCCGACGCTCAACGAGGCCGAGAACCTCCCTTGGCTTCTGCCGCGCATCCCCAACTGGGCGCACGAGATCATCATCGTGGATGGCCGTTCGACCGACGACACCGTCGCGGTCGCGCGCCGCCTACGCGAGGACGTGAAGGTTGTCATGGAGCCCCGCCGGGGCAAGGGCGCCGCACTGCAAGCGGGATTCCGGGCAGCCACAGGCGACATCATCGTCATGCTGGACGCTGACGGCTCCATGGTCCCGGAGGAGGCGATCGTCTTTGTCAGTGCGCTGATGGCCGGCGCGGATCTCGTCAAGGGTTCACGCTTTATCCAGGGCGCCGGCACCGACGACATGTCGCTGTTCCGGATGTTCGGCAACAGGGGGTTGACCCTGTTCGTGCGGCTCCTCTATGGTGGTTGGTTCTCCGATCTATGCTACGGATACATCGCCTTCTGGACCAAGCACGTCAGCACGCTCAATTGCGACTGCGATGGGTTCGAGATCGAGACCCTCATCAACGTGCGGGCCTTGAAGAACCACCTCAATATCGTCGAGGTGGCGAGTTTCGAGGCTCCGCGCATCAGCGGTGTGAGCCATCTGCGCGCCATCCCAGACGGCTGGCGCGTCCTCAAGACCATCTTGCGTGAGTGGGTGTACCAACAACACGGGCGGGGCGCGACAGCCTGTGATGATGGCGGGTAAGCCTGATGCGAATCCTGATGGTTGCCGCTCGCTGCTACCCCTTCATGGGCGGCACTGAAACTCACATCCAGGAAGTCGGTCCCCGCTTGGCAGCGCGTGGCCACGCGGTCGACGTGCTCACTACCGATCCCTCGGGGGAGCTGCCGGTTGAGGAGGAGGTGCGCGGCATGCGTGTGCGGCGCGTGCCGGCCTGGCCAAGGGAACTGGACCTCTATGTGGCACCCGGCATTTATACCGCGATCCGGCGCGGGGCTTGGGACCTGATCCACTTCCAGGGTTATAGCACTTTCGTGGTGCCGATCGGACTGCTCGCGGCCGTCCGCGGGCAGCTGCCGTTCGTCCTGACCTTCCACAGCGGCGGGCATTCCTCCCGGCTGCGCAACGCCATACGCAGCACCCAGCATATGCTGCTCCGGCCGCTGGTAGCCCGGGCCGCGCGGCTGATCGGCGTCTCCGAATTCGAAGCCGACTTCTTCAGCCGGAGGATGGGCGTGCCGCGGGAGCGGTTTGCCGTCATCCCGAACGGCGCCGCGATGCCGGCTCCGAGCCCCGGCGTCAAGGTCGATCCGCACCTGATCGTCTCGGGCGGCAGGCTGGAGCGCTATAAGGGCCACCACCGGGCGATCGCAGCCTTGCCCGAACTGATCCGCCGGGTACCGGACGTGCGACTGCACATCGTCGGTACTGGCCCGTACGAGGGAGAATTGCGGCGCCTCGTCGCGACGCTCGGCCTCGAGAGGCGGGTCACAATTGCCGGTATCCGCGCCTCGGAGCGGCAGGAAATGGCAGATCTATTGGCGAGCGCCGCGCTGTTCGTGCTGTTCAGCGAATACGAAGCCCATCCGGTCGCCGTGATGGAAGCCCTGTCGCTGCGCCGCCCGGTCCTCGTCAGCGACACGTCCGGTCTGCGGGAGCTGGCCGCCAATGGCCTGTGCCGGGCGATTCCGCGCAACGCCGATCCGCGAGAGCTGGCCGCCGCCATGGCCGAGGAACTGGAGGCCCATCGGGAGATCCCGGATTTGGCGCTGCCCGACTGGGATGCCTGCGCGCAAGCACTGAGCGACGTTTATTGTGATGTCCTGAGCAGCCGATCCACGGTTCGCTCGGCCCCCGGCGGCGTGACATCCTGGCCTCCCGCGACGAGGGTATGATGCTGATGACGCAGGTTCATTTCACCGCGGGAACCAGGATCAAACCACTCCAGGCCGGGATACGGCTCTTATCGGCCGTTATCGGTCCCGATCTTCACGGCGGCAGCGCCGATGCCCCGCCGCAACGGGCCAAATACGGTTGGATCGCGATACTGTGCCTGACCGTCGCCACGGCTCTGCTCCTGGTCGTGGCCGGGCACGCAGCCGGGCGCCGGGGCTATGACGTGGCGCCCGCGCTCTTTTGGTCCGGTATGGTCCTCCTGGTCGTTCCGACCAGCCTCCGCATCGCTTGGCCGACGACAGCCCGAGGTGAGCGCCTGTTCCTCCTGTTCCTGCTTGTCGAAGCTCTGTTCTATTGCAAGAAGGTCTATTCCCCGACGAGCTTCAGCGGTTACGACGAGTTCTTGCATTGGATCGCAGCCGAAGATCTCATCACTGCTCGCCGGCTGTTTCTGCCCAACCCGCTTTTCCCGATCGGGCCAACGTATCCCGCCCTGGAAATCGTGACGACGGCGATCGTCGATCTGACGGGACTGCCCTTGTTAGTGGCGGGAATGCTCCTATTGGCCATCCTCAAGGGCACGTTCATCGGTGCCCTGTTTCTGTTCCTCGAAAGCATCGTCGGATCGCCGCGTATCGCGGCTATCGCCTGTCTGGCCTACATGGGCTGCTCAACCTTCTTCCTGTTCGACTCAAGTTTCTCCTACCAGAGCCTCGGCATCGTGCTGTGTGTGCTGGCTTTCGCGGTCGAAGCGGCGTCCAAGGATCTCGTCGGGAGACTGAGGCTCAAGTCGCTGGGGCTGATAGCCTTGCTGCTGGCAAGCCTCGCGGTCACACATCACGTCTCGGCCGCCTTCGCCGCCATCTATTTCGGAGCGCTGGCGGGTCTCGAAGCTTTGCGCCGTCACGATCCCATGCGGATTGAGGCCAGGATCGGCGTGGGTCTCACGGCGATCCTGGCCATAGTCCTGCCGCTCCTGTGGATGCAGTTCCGTGGCATCCCTCTCGCAGGCTATCTCGGTCCGGTGATCGGGGCCGGCTTCCAGTCATTGCTCGGCATGATCCTTGGCACCGCCACCCCGGCGTCGGAACATCTTCAAGCGCCGGCCAAGGCCTTCTACCTGCAACTGACCACCTTGCTGGCGCTCCTGCTGCTGGCACTCGGACTGTCAACGGGATTCTTTCGGTCACTCGCCATCGCAGCGCTCGGTGGTGCGCGGCCGGGTTGGCTTCCGATCCGGGACATTCTCAAATGCCGCTGGCGTGACAGCCGCCTCCTGCTCCTCACCTTGCTGGCCTTCGGGCTCCCGATCTCTGTGGCCTTCCGACTGACCGCCAGCGGATGGGAAATCGGCAACCGCATGGGAACGTTCGTGTTCATCGGCGTTGGGCTGGTCGTCGCGGTGAGCATCGTCCACTTCTGGCAGGGCCGCGCGCCGCGCGGGTGGCGCCGCATCGCGCCCGCCGGTGCTCTGGCGGTCATCGTCCTGGGCGGCGTCGCGAGCTCCACGATCAATCCGATCGATGGGCGCTATAGAGTGGCGGCCGATCAGGAATCAATCGAGCCCATGGGGATCGAAACGGCACGCTGGGCCAAGGAATGGCTCGGTGCCGGCAACCGCTTCATCTCCGACCGCATCAACAGCATTCTGCTTGCGAGCTACGGCCGGCAGGACGTCAGGGTCAAGATCAGAGAAGGCATCGATTCCGCGAGCATATTCGAAGGCGAGACATTGGGGCCAGGGGAGTTTTGGGCTTTGGCGGGAAGCAACATCGATTTCCTGCTGGTTGACCGGCGCCTGAGCACGGCTCCGCCAGTGCTCGGCTTTTACTTTCAGCCGTGGCAACGGCGGCAGGGAACGCCGCTCTCGGGTGCAGCGCTCCTTAAGTTCAATGACGTCAAGGGCGTCACCCGCATCTACGACAACGGCTGGATCGTCATCTACGACGTGAGGGAATTGCATGAGAACCATTAGCAAGCGGGACCTTCTGGCCGCATACCTTTGGGCGGGGGCCGCGGTGGCGGCCGTTGCTTTCAGCGACAGCGCGCTCCTCCGAGTTGCCCTGGGCGCACCCGTGGTGTTCCTCGTCCCGGGCCACACGGTGTTGCGGGCCATCGGCGTCAGTACGACCTCCGCGTTGCAACACATCGTCTACGCGGTCGGAGCAAGCCTCGCCGTCGGCATCGTTGGAGGCTTTGCACTGAACGCCGCAGGCTTCCTGACGCCGCTCGGCTGGGCGCTGTGGTTTTGGATCGTGACGGCCGCCGCTGCACTGGCCGCCGTCCGCCGCGACACTCCCGATCTGCCAGCTTGGCCGGCTCTGGCGCGGGTCCGGGTTTGGCAGGGGGCCGTGCTCATGCTGGCGGTGCTTGTGGCGACCGGGGCCTATGCGTTTGCCGTCAGAGACGAAGCGGCCCACCGGGAATTCAAATACACCGAGTTCTGGTTGTTGCCATCAGCCAGTGGCGAGCGCGACCGGATCACGGTTGGCATCAGGAGCGCCGAGACCCAAACTCAGCGGTTCGACGTGGAAATCACCCTTGATGGGCAACCGTTCGCCGTTTTCCGATCGGTCGCCGTCGCGCCGGGCGATACTTGGGCGCGAGAAATCCCAGTGCCCGCCGCAGCAATCCGCCAGAGGGCCGAAGCCCGGCTCTATCGACCGCAAGACAACCGGCTGTATCGCAGCGTTTCGACGCTAGTGCCGCGCTTCTGAAATGAAGGCTCGATCATGCGCATCCTGCTGCTATCGCAATTCTATCCTCCGGTAATCGGGGGAGAGGAGCGGCACGTCCGCAATCTGGGCGCGGCGCTGGCGCGGCGGGGCCATCATGTCAGCGTCGGGACCTCGATGCATGCCGGATCGCCCGAAACTGAGCTTGACGGCGCGGTCCGCGTGCATCGCCTGCGCGGCACGCTCCAGCGTCTGTCGGGCCTTCACGCCGATCCCGAGCGCCGCCATGCGCCGCCCTTCCCGGATCCCGAACTGGTGCTTGCCCTGAAGCGGCTGGTAGCCCAGGAGGAGCCGGACATCGTTCACGCCCACAACTGGATTTACGCGTCCTTCCTGCCGCTCAAAGGTCTGAGTGGGGCACGCCTCGTGGTTACGTTCCATGATTACGGCCTTGTCTGCGCGAAGAAGAACTTCATGCACTTGGGCGCCCAGCTCTGCAGTGGCCCCGCGGCGGCCAAGTGCCTGCCTTGTGCCACTGGGCATTACGGAGCGGTGAAGGCAGCTGTGACCACCTTGGGTAATTGGGCGTCGAGCTTCGCCGCTCGGCGCGTGGTGGACCGCTTTATCGCGGTGAGCCAAGCGGTGGCCCGTCACAACGGACTCACCCAAGGCCACGCCCCTTACGACGTTATCCCCAACTTCGTGCCCGACGATGTCGGGGTGCTTGGCCCAGAAGATGCCTGCCTGCGGGAGCTTCCCGGGGATGGATTCATCCTGTTCGTCGGTGACTTGACGCGCCTCAAGGGCATTGACGTTCTCCTGCAGGCCTATGCCAGTCTGGAGCGGGCGCCACAACTTGTCCTGATCGGGCGCCAGGTCGCCGATACGCCAACCAAATTTCCGCCGAACGTTCGAGTCTTCAGCATGTGGCCGCATTCCGCCATCATGCATGCGTGGCGGCGCTCACTGTTCGGCGTGCTGCCGTCGGTGGGGCCAGAAGCCTGCGCGACAGTGATCATGGAAGCGATGGCGTCCGGAAAGGCAGTTGTTGCAACCGACATCGGCGGCATGCCGGATATCGTCGATCATGGCGAAACAGGCCTTCTCGTGCCGAGCGGTGACGCGCGCGCCCTCGCCAGCGCAATGCAGACACTTATCGAGGACCGCGCCTTGCTCGCCCGCCTGGAGGCGACAGGCCTCGCCCGGATCGAGCGCCTCAAGGCCGGAGTGGTCGTGAACCGGATCGAGCAGGTGTACCGGGACGTCCTGCGCCCAGCCCCCGGAAGATCCGCGGTGCCGGCACAGCAAGGTTCGGGATAGCAATGACGTCGGTAGACCACTCCTGGACGGCCGTTGCTCGCGTGCGCCGAGAGCTTCGAAAGAGCGCCGCGTTCGTGATGAATTCCGGCGCCATGGCAACCGGAACGGTTGCAGCGGCCGGTCTCGGGTTTGTCTATTGGTGGCTTGCAGCGCGGCTGTTCCCGCCGGAGGTGATCGGCTACACATCTGCCCTCCTGTCCGTGATGGGGCTTATCGGCACGCTCGGCGAGGCAGGAATCGGGACCATGCTGGTGGGCGAGATCGTCCGGAATCCCGGCAAGGAACGCGGCCTGGTGGCCGCGGCAGCGTGCGTCGGGGTGACACTGGGGGTCGGGCTGGCCCTGTTGTTCGTCTTCGGGCATGCGTGTTTCAGCAGCTCTACCGAGCTGATCGGCGGCTGGTTCGTGGGTGTTGTGTTCGTCCTCGGCTGCGGTCTGACCGTTCTCGCCATCTTGGTCGACCAGGCGTTCCTGGGCACCCTGCGCGCCACCAGCAGGATGATCCGGCAAGTGCTGTTCTGCACGTTGAAGCTGATGCTGATCGCCACCGCCGCGGTTGGCGGCTACACCTCCCATACCGCGCTTCTTCTGAGCTGGGTGGCCGGTCTTCTGGCGTCCATCATCGGCGTGGACCTGTTGACCCGGGGCGGTGCGCGTCGCCTCGTTGGGTCTCCCGATTTCCAACTGCTCCGTACGCTGCGGGGCAAGGTCTTCGACCACTACGTGCTCGACGTGGCCTTGCAGGCTCCCGGCATCATCATGCCCTACGTTGTGCTCGTTCTCCTGTCTCCGGCCATCAATGCCGCTTTCGTATCCCTATGGATGCTGGTCACCATCGCCTCGTTGATTCCCGCGGCCATGGCTACAGTCCTGTTCCCCGTGGTGAGAGCGAGCCCGAAACAATCCAGACACGACATCCTTGTATCGGTTATGGCGTCATTGCTTTTTTCGCTGGTCTGCGCCGTTTTCATCTTCACCTATTCGCAGAGGATCCTTGCGGTCTTCAATCCGGCCTATGCTGAAATCGCCGGTTCGAGCCTGCGCTTCCTTGGCTTCAGCCTGCTGGGAACAGCGCTTAAATTTCATGCCTGTACGCTGGCGCGGTTGGGCGACAGGATGCGCAAGGCATCTCCCTGGTTCGCGCTTGGCGGATTGCTGGAGCTGGGCTTGGTGATAGCTGGAGCGAGGCTCGGTGGACTTGAAGGCCTGGTTCTGGGCTGGACGCTCGCCACCAGCATCGAGGGCGTGTGCGCGGCCTTGACTTTGGCCTTCGCCATAAAATCTGGTTCTGCCGCCGGCCTCGTGCACGAAGAATCGCCCCCGTCGCCGCTCCAGACTTGAAAGACGGATCGCGTTGTGCGGACGCACTTGAGATGCTCGAACGCGCAAGCCTGAGCGACGCGGTCGAAGCTTCAATTGCCGAAAGTGATGTGATGACGTCGCCGGCGCGAAGGGCTGGGGTCCGCAAGCGGTTTGATGTGATGCTGAATGGCGTCAAATCGGTGCGCGCCGCGCTTGAGGATTCTATGCCACGCTGAATGACCAGCAGAGGGCGCAATTCGAGGCGATCCCTGAGCCAGCAAGGATCCCTGAGCCAGCAAGTGTGAGCGAGCAAGCGCGACCGGGAAACCAACATCCAGCGCTACCTTACCAAGGCGCTGCCAAGGCCGCCATGGAAGTCGCGATGAAATTCTCGGACGATTCCTCCGTCACTCAGAAGTACGACGAAGCTTCGCAGCGGGGAAGCCGGTTTCCGAAAGAGGCTAACGAACGGCGTTCAGTTCAAGGCGCTGTGCGAAGCGCTGTTCGCCGGCCTGTCAGGAAGAAACAGCACATCGGCAGATTTGGTTCCGGTTGTTCTGGCCTCGATCTCGGATTGGCTTGCCTTTCGGCGCCCGGTCCGGGTCAGCAGGTATCCCTCGTATCCGTTATCCGACAAGAGGCGCAGGACTACCAAAACCGCCCCGAACTTGTTCAATCCCTGGTCGGAAAGTTCGACGAACAGGGCCGGCCGGGCGAACCTCAGGATCTCGATCATGCCCTGAAGCGTCAGCAGTTCGGCACCCTGCACATCGATTTTCACGAGCGCCGGGCGCCGGGGTCCCTTGTCCGCAAGCAGCCCGTCGAGCGTCACGGCGGTGACCGGCGCCGTTCCGGGAAAGCTTGTGGTCGGCCGGGTAAAGCGAGTTGATTTCGAGAAAGGTCGTGCCGGGCTCGGCGGCGGCGACCGCCCTCAGCGCCTCAACGCGGCCAAGGAACCCTGCGTGCTCGATCGCGGAAATCA
Source organism: Mesorhizobium sp. B3-1-9 (assembly GCF_006439595.1). NCBI lineage: Bacteria > Pseudomonadati > Pseudomonadota > Alphaproteobacteria > Hyphomicrobiales > Phyllobacteriaceae > Mesorhizobium > Mesorhizobium sp. B3-1-9. Next base: position 287,322 of record NZ_VFTJ01000004.1, on the reverse strand, counting down.
GGCCGCTGTAATTCTGATCCTCCGGCTCGATGGCGATCACCTTTCCGCTGTCGCCGACCCATTCGGCAAAGCGGAGCGTGAAGAAGCCGACATTGGCGCCGACGTCGATGACCAGCGATCCGCCTGGCACGAATTCCCTGAGCTGATCGATCGGGCCTGCTTCAAAATACCTTTTGTAGAGGGGATAAAGCGCAAGATAGGCGCGGTGGAAAATCGGAAGACGCTGCAGGCCGAGCTTGGCGGTCAGCACATACAGCTTGATAGCCCGAATCTCTCAGCAAAACTATGAGCATTCAGGAACCATCCAATGACACCGGTGCAGGATTTATTGCCAGTGGCTTGTCGAGGGGCCCGCTCGGAGGGGGCGACTCGGACGGCGGCATCACAACGATCTTCGTTCAGTTTTGCAGACCTTATCACTCGATCAAGGTCTGATCGCGGAATTAAAGAGGTACCACCCCGAAGATCAGCATCGACACGCCGCCCCAAGACCACTTGGCTGGATAATGCCGCCACCGCCACAAGCCGGAGGTTTCCCAACTACGAACATCAGGAGCACTTCCTCGCATCACCGGCTGGCGTGGCCCCATGGTCGCATCGAGGCCCATCTGCCGCGCCGCAATATAGTCGAGGTATCCTCTTTTGGTCACGGTCGATTATCCGGTCCTCGTCATTTCGCTTTAGGATTGGTGAGCGGCGGTGACCATTGCAATCGCATCCTGGTCAAGCCCTCGTTACGAGGGGGGCATATGAAAAGTATCTCGAAGTACATTTCATTGATAACGCTCATGATCGTCTCGTGCGACACGAGTGGTGGAGGCGGTGGGTCGTCGCTGCCCCCGCCAGCTGGGTACACTACCAGTCAGCTGATATTCGAGGATACCTTCACCGGGCACTCGCTCGATTCCACGAAGTGGATACCTGCGATCGCGGACCAGAACGGTATCTGGCAGCAGAGCGTGCCGTCGCCGTACTCCGCGATGAACGCTGGCGGGTTCGACGCCGAGTACTTCGACCCGGCTCAGATCAGCACTGGTCCATCAGGCTTGAAGATCGTTGCGACGAGAAGCAACCGGTTCGCGGGGTACACGTGGAAGTCGGGCGCTATCTGCACGCACGGCAAGTTCACGTTTGCCGGTGGCTACGCCCAGATACGCATGAAGCAACCGGACGTCAGCACTGGCGGATGGCCAGGCTTCTGGCATCTCGAGGGCGGGGCCGAGATCGACACGCAGGAGGGCGGGTTCCTCAGCAGCTCCGTGTCGGCCAACGCAGTGCTGGCAAACGCTTTGTTGGCTGCCACCAACGAGCAGCGGTTCTTCGATGCTGGTGTGGACCTGTCGGCCGGCTATCACGTCTGGGGCATGGAGTACATACCGGGCGTGTCAATCAAGTTCTATTTCGATGGTGTGCTCAAGCGAACCGTCACTAAGAACGTGCCGGCCGGTGCCATGACCCTGCTCATTAGTCTGAGTATCGCCAACAGCAGCGCGTCTGGCTGGCACACGGCCTACGACAGTTCGACGCCGGCAACGCTCGTACTGGAGGTGACCGACGTTCAGGTCTACCGCCTGAGCATGGACCGACAGCATTGAGGCTTGACGACACGAAGGTGAGCGTTACGCACCGCTCGACAGACCGGAGCAGGAACTAAAGCGCGTCGCGCTGAAGCGGATTCCACAGTACACGACTCATTGGGTTTTGATGGTCTTAGGGAAAGTGCTGAGCCATGCGGTTAGCGCGTTTTGGGGTGAGAAGTTGATCCATGCCCTGAGGGCGTCTAGTCCGATGCGGAACCATGACTTTTCGCGTCGGCCGTGGGCCTTTCGCTTGATGGCCTTCATACCCATGGTTTGGGTTGCACATCGATAGGCCCATGTGATTGCGATGGCGAGAATGGCTGTCAGGGTATCGATCTTGTCTGGCGCGGTCATTCTGGTGTCTTCGATGTTGAAGCCGCGGGTCTTGGCATCGCCGAACAGGCATTCGACGGCCCAACGGCTCTTGTAGGCTATGATGGCGGCCTTGGCGTCCTGGCTGTTGGTCATGACGATGAGCCATTCGCCCTGCTGGCCTTTTCTGCCGTCGATCCATTTGGCAGCGAAGGATAAACGGACGGATGCAGCCGGCAGGCCGGCCTCAAGCGTCGTGACGCTGCGGCTCTTGCGGCGCTTTCTCAGCAGGGTCTGGAGTGTCCAGAGCTTTCCATCGGCCAGGGCGACGCACTGGCCGACCTTGACGCGAATGGCAAACGGGACCTTGTTTTGCATCAGGAATTTGACCCAATCGGCGCCGATGAACTCGCGGTCGGCGAGCAGCAGTTCGATCGAAGCCGCGCCGAACAGGTCGAGATAGCGCCGCATCAACTCGATGCGCTGGTGCGTGTTGCTGTTGCCCTGGTGGTCGAGCACCGTCCACAGCAGCGGTACGCGAAAGCGTCGCGTCACGATGGCCAGCATGAGAATGTTGATGTCCTTGCAGCCGACCTTCCAGCTGGTGCGGTCGAGCGCCAGGCATTTGGGCCGCGACAGGTTCAGCATGCGCACGACGAGCTGCGCGACGAGTGCCTGATCCAGCCGGATCGACTGGAAGAAGCGCTGCAGGCGGCGATAGTTCGACCCGTGTTGCGCGGCCCCCGGAAACTGGCTCGCCACATGGCTCAGATTGACCGTGCGGCCTTGAACCATGCCGATGATCAGAACCGCGAGTGTTTCCAGGCGCGAATTGCGCAGTGCAAAATGACGGCTTAGGGTCTCGATGAGGGCGGTGTGAATCGTGATCGGCATCGGCGGATCCTTTTGGCGAAGAATCCTCCAATCAAATCACTTCAAGCCGTCCTCACCCTTGCGTCGTGTACTGTGAGCGGATTCAGGCGACGCGTTTTAAGGCTTTGTTTTCATGCATGTCGTTATCGCAAAATCGCTGCACACTTTTGCGCGACATGCATTAAGCGGCGAGCGGCGGGACGGGCCGGCGCAGCAGCTGCAAGCCGTCGGTGGGCGCCGGATCGGCGCTCCAGACGTGACGTGGCTCCTGGCGGGGCCTGCATCGACAGGTGCTCATACCACTCAGCGCCGCCTGAGAGCGGTTGGGAAAAACAGCCGAAAGACCCCATCAACCTGCCCGCCGTCCGAAGAGCCCTTAACGCAGCCCTCCTACAATCAACGCCAGGGAGCGATGTCCCCATTGGGCTCACGACAACGACGCGACCACCTCCAGCATCACCTCCGTCGCGCCGCCGGCGATGGATAGGACGCGTGCATCCCGCGCTATGCGCTCGATCGGACTCTCTCGCATAACGCCCATAGCGCCGTGGAACTGCACGCATGCATACAACACCTCGTTGACAAGTTCGCCGCAGATGGCCTTCAACATCGAGATTTCGCGCAGGCAGTCGTCGTCCGCCGCCATGCGCCAAGCGGTGGCATAGAGAAACTCACGGCTTGCCTCCACTTTCGCAGAGAGCATCGCAAGACGTTGACGGATCGCCTGCATGTCCCACAGGACGCCCCCGAATGCGCGGCGCGTTTTTACCCAGGAGAGGGTCATATCGATCGCGGCCTCGGCCATCCCTGTCGCCATGCCTGCAAGAACAAGGCGCTCATTCTGGAAGTTGCGCATTATGGAGTAGAAGCCCTGTCCCTCCGCGCCGAGCACGTTCTCGGCGGGGATGCGGCAACCGTCGAAGACGAGCTCCGCCGTATCGGAGGAGCGCCAGCCGAGCTTGTCCAGCTCGCGGGCGACACTGAAGCCTGGCGTCCCCTTTTCGACGAGGAACATCGTGATCCCGTGGCTTCCTGCCGAGGGATCAGTCTTGGCTGCGACGCAGTAGAGATCCGCGTGAACGCCATTCGTGATGTAGAGCTTCGTACCGTCGAGCACATAGGAGTCGCCATCTCGCAGCGCACGCGTGCGGATGGCCTTCACGTCCGAGCCCGCATCCGGCTCCGTTATAGCGACCGCGGTGATCACCTCGCCGCTGATAATGCCCGGCATCCAGCGCGCCCGCTGGGCTTTGGTGCCGTCGTGAAAGACATACAAGGAAGCCATGTCGGCATGGACCAGCATTGCATCGGCGACGCCGCCATAGGTCGAGCGCCCGAGCTCCTCGGCGAAGACCGTTGATGCGACCGCGTCCATCTCGGCACCACCGTACTCGGCAGGGTAGCGGATGCCGAAGAAGCCGAGCTCGCCCATGCGGCGCAGGATCGGACGAGGAATGAATCCGTTCTCTTCCCAGAGATCCGCACACGGCTTGATTTCCTCATCCACGAACCGGCGCACTTGGTCGCGCAAGAGCTCATATTCCGCCGCCATCCAAGGCAGTCCGGATTCTCGTGCCGATACCCAAGCTTTGTCCATCATCTTCATCCGCTCTGCATGCGTCCAATGCAAAGGCACCGCCTGGATTGGTGCCCAAGGTCGGGGGCATTCCGGCAAGCTAGAGTTCGACCTCCTCTCTCGGTCCCTCCGAGAGTGGGGAGCCTTTGGAATTTGCCATCCAACGCATTCCGTCGATCACTTCCGCCAGTTCGGCGAGCGTCGGGCGCTCAAAGAGGTTGCGAAGCTGCACGTCGACGCCGAAGATCTTCCGCATGCGCGACACCGCCCGCATCACCAGGAGCGACTCCCCGCCCAGGCCGAAGAAGTTGTCGCGACGGCCGATTGCCTCGACCTTAAGGAGATCGCACCACAGCGCGGCCAGCGTCTTCTCGGTCTCCGTCAACGGGGCGGCGAATTCTTGCGCAGGCTGGAAGTTTTCCGCGATCGGCTCGGGAAGCGACGAGCGGTCGATCTTGCCGTTGGACGTGAGCGGCATCCGTTCGAGGCAGACATAGTGCGTCGGAATCATGGATCCTAAGAGCTCTTCGGCGAGGTGCGCGCGCAGGTCCGCGACGGTCAGGGGTTTCGACGAGACATAGTAAGCCACAAGTCGCGCGATGCCGTCTTCGGCCGCTAGCGGTTCGACATCGCCCATTTGGACCATCGTTGGTGTCGCTGGTGTCGTCGTCGAGTTGGCGATGGCGATGACAGCGCATTCCTGAACGTGTGGATGCTTGAGAAGCCGCGCTTCTATCTCGCCCAGCTCGACACGTGCGCCACCAATCTTCACCTGATGATCGGCGCGGCCGAGAAAGTCCAGGCGCCCTTCCGAGTTCCAGCGGGCGAGATCCCCCGTCTTGTACAGCCGCAGCTTCGAAAACCCATCTCTAGGATCGGGGACCGTAAGGAAACGCTCGTCGGTCAGGTCAAGGCGATTGAAATAGCCTCTCGCGAGACCGTCGCCGGCAATGAACATCTCACCGATGGTGCCGGAGGCGGTGGGCTGATGTGCTTTGTCGAGGACGTAGATGCCCGCATTGGCGGCCGGAACGCCGATCGGCACCGATGCGGATTGATCCCGGTCGATGTCGAAACGGTGAATCATGCAGCCAACCGTGGCTTCGGTTGGTCCGTACTCGTTGTAGATTTCGATGGGGTGGGGGATGGCGTTCGTGATATCGCGAGCCAATTCAGTTTTGAAATCCTCGCCGCCCACGATGAACTTGCGCAGCCTTGTGGTCTCGAGATTGCGGTCGCGGATCATCGCGAGATGCGCCGGCGTCAGCTTCATGATATTGACGGCATTGTCGTCGATGACCTTGAGCACGACCATGCTCTGGACTCCGGGATCACCGAGATAGACCACGATGCGGCCGCCGGTGACGAGTGGCGTAAAGAGCGTGGTAACGGTCAGGTCGAAGGCGAGGGATGAAAAAAGGGGCCATGCGTCACCTTCGCTGGAACCGTATACCCGAGCGGCCCACCAGATGTAGTTCACCAGGCTCCGGTGCTCGATCACCACGCCCTTGGGCGTGCCGGTCGAGCCGGAGGTGAAGATGATATAGGCGGCGCTGTCCGGAGTGGCAGCGGACGGTCGGGTCGAGTCCGGCTGAGTCAAAATCGACCCGAAATCGGCGTCGAGCACGAAAATGTCTGCAAGGTTCGGGGAAATGACGGATTGAAGGCGCGCCTGTGTGATCGCCACCGGCGCCCGCCCGTCGGTCCCGTTGGCAATGTCCTTCAGGATCGTTGCGAGACGCCCCTTGGGCGTTGCCGCATCCACCGGCACATAGGCCGCGCCGGACTTCAGGACGCCCAAGATCGCGACGACGACCTCAATGGAATGCTCCATGAACACAACGACAATCCGACCTGGCCCAGCGCCGGTCGAACTTAGATGCGTGGCCATCTGGTTGGAGCGTTCGTCGAGCTGCCGGTACGTCAGCATTGCGTCACCGAAACGGATCGCTTCGGCGTTGGGACTACGCCTCGCCTGGTCGCGGAAGAGATCGATGACCGTCCTGTCCGACGGGTAGGGCGCCGCCGTGGCGTTGTACTCGACAACCAGCGCCTGATGTTCAGCATCTTTCGGCAGGGGAAGTGCTACGCCCTTCGCCACGATAGGTAGGACTTCATTCATGAGATACGCTCTCCATTGCAGAAATCAAAAATCAATCACGTCAATCGCTCAGCCCTTCGGGTTGCCTGGCGATAGAGCTCTGCGATGGCAGGTGCGTCCGGCTCCTCCAGCATACGGCTATCGTTGCAGTCCTCGGGCCCGAAATAAAACTCGGCTTGGGGCATCACTCGAAGCCATTGGCGCGGCGCCGCACCCGATCGCATCCAAGCCTTGTTCGGAAGGAATATGCATACTCGACCCGAATACGGGGTGGGGATGTACCGCCGCAAAGCCGTGATCGCCGTGGATTTGAGTCGAGCTCTGCTCGCCAGCACCGGATCTGCCGTGACAGGCTCTTTGCTTTTGCGAACGGGGGTCACGAGGGCGCCGACGCGCCCGCCAAGGTTCCCGAGACGCCTGCCGAAATACCGGAGACGAGCGCCGAATGTCGGCAGCTTTGCTATCTCTCGCAGAAATGAATCGGCGGTGCGACTGGCAAAGAAATATAGCTGACGCGGCAATTCCTTAAAGATGATGGGGTGTAGGGGGCCAAAGAGCGCCATGCACGGGACCTCCGCTCCGCGTTGACGCAGGATTTTCGCCAGCTCGAGAGCGGTTGCAGCGCCGGAGCAGTAACCGGCGATGATGTACGGACCGGTGGGCTGATATGCGACGATCTGGCGGGCGAAATACTCCGCGATATCTTCGACGCGTTCCATCGGTTCGCTCTGCCCATCGAAGCCAGACGGTTGGAGTGCGTAGAACGGCTGATCGCCACCCAGGTGCTTCGACAGGTCCGAGAATGAGAAGGGCGCCCCGATATGCCCGGGCACGGCATAAATGGGCGTGCGTGTTCCGCGAGACTGCAGGGGAATGATTGCTGGCTGTTGCCGGGCTGCAGCCGTGGCCATGTTCAGAAACGCGATGATTTCGCCCTTCCGGTTACGCAACTGGTCGGAAGACTCGGCAGTCAGTGAGCCAACTGGGGCGTTGCAGCGCAGCCGGTCGCCCTCTACCCAGACCTTGATGTCCTTGACCGCGAGGTCTGCGAGAAGCTCCGGGATCTGCATCAAGTCCGCCGACATAGGGCCTCTCGAGTTGGTTGACCTCCTCGCTTATCCGCAGTGCATCGTAGGTGAATGATGGCATCGCCGACATTTCAATTCCGGACTACCACTCAATTCCGGACTGCCACGGTCCCGATGTACCCGGGTTTCGGTACGAACCTATGGACAGCCCAATCCCTTTCCTCCCAAGAAAGGGGCTGTCCTAAACCGCATCCCAAGGCCTTGGAGATAGCCTCCAGCCGGGTCCAGCGCCGGAGGAAACCTTCCAGCCGGCCTTGCGGAGCAAGGGCGGTGTAGGACCCGTATTCGGAGGCGGAAAAGCAGAGCGCTGCGATCTCGTCCGCTTCGGGCACCGGCAGAACTGCCTCGATGTCCACCCCGACCTCCTCCCTGGTCGAGAGGGCGACGACCGCGACATCTCCGGATCGTGAGACGCTGAAGCGCAAATCGCGAGCAGGCATGCGGTGCGAGAGGCGGGGTTTGCCCAGGCGTCCATATTCCAGTTCGATGTCGGACGGCAAGATTCCCAGTTTGGAGGCGAGGAGCCGTCGCAGCAGCCCACGGGTAGCTTCAAAGCGGCGGCGGTCCCGCTCCAGTCTCAACCCCTCGGCGCGCCGACGTTCCTCTTCGTTGAGGCAAACGCCTATCTCGCGGATGACGTCCTGCTCAGCATCGAGCATGAATGCCAGGACCTCCAAACCATCTTTGTCGAGAACCGGCATTATGATCCCGGGTCTCAGCCCGACTTTATCCAACGAGTTTGAGGGGGGCGGTGCCGGCTCCACAAGAGGCTGACTGACGTCGAATCTGGGTCGAATTGATCGATGTCCCGGCCGAGCCGAGACAGCGTGAAAATTCCAGCTCGCGCCAAATGCGCCATGGCGATCGTCCCCGCCCGCGCCGGAAAGTTGGATAAAGTCGAGCACGGGGCAGCACTCAGAAGTCATACGTGGATCCCGATCGCTGGGAACGCTCGTTCATGCGGAATCCCGATGAAACAATCACGTAAGAGCGAAAGCAAGGAGCGGCCGGTGGATATTTTGATGTATGGATGTGCTATAAAGACCCAGACATGCTGCTGCTCGCGAGGGGTCTGTCGAGGCGAAACGGCCGAACTTATCTTGATACCTATCTTGACGATGAACTCGCGCCCCATTGATCTCCTGCTCTGAGGAATAAGGCTGCTGGCCAAAGAGCAGTTTACTTGGATGCGGAATGCGTCAGATCAAAGCAATCTCCGCTTCGCTTGCGATGCCACCGTCAGTTAAGGTCCAATTCGGATTACCTCTTCTGACTGATTGATCGGCCATGGTGGCTACGCGGCCACTTGGAATCTATGGCTCCAGCGGTAGGAGTCGAACCTACAAGCCTTCCGGCGTCGCATCAACAGTGCGGTGCGTCTACCAATTCCGCCACGCTGAAACATAGATTAGACAAATCCAACCTCTCCTTTGTCCTCGCCTGCCGAACCTGCCGATCGATGGTCCAAGAGCCTGCCCAAAAAACTTGATACAAAGTGGCAACTCCTATTTTGCTCGACACTTCAAGCCGCGGCCTGTCTCATGCGAGTGGCAATGGTCCCTAGCACCCGCTTGGCACCGCGCAGCTTTGCCTCGATGCGGCGCTCTGGACTGTCTCTGCCTATTGCGATCCACGTCAAAGGATGCTCGGCATTGGCCAGGTGTGACTTGTGCCCGGCGGCGCCTGCCAGAAAATCGTAGCCGCGCTCCCCGCGTCCGAAGCTGTCCTCAATGGCCAGCACATGGCTGACAAGCCCGGGTTTGAGTCGGCCGTCGCGCTCAAACAGAAAGCCGCTTTGATAGTTGAGAACACGACCGTCATGCACGAAATTGTACAAGACTCCAATTGTCTGATCCCCAGCTAGCGTCCGTGAGATGCGGACGGTCCCCGTGGGAACTCCGCGCGCAATGAGGTCCTCGTGAAAACGACGGAAGCTCGGATTGGCAAAGGATCCCTTGTGTCTCCACCGCGCCTGATGAAGCTCGGCGAGCAAATCAAACGCGGCGAGCGCCTCCGATGTCGCTTCCAGCGTCCGGAACTCAATGGGGCCGCGTTCCGCATATAACCGCATGGCACGGCTTACCGCTTGGCGAGTATTGCGGCCCAATGTGGCGCGGTAATTTCCGCCTTTCTGCCGGACTTTGGCGAAATCAATCCACCGTGCCGTATCTTCCGCTTTGACCTCGGTAAGGAACCCAGCCCGACCCGCGGTGCGACAAGCGGCCAACTCGAAGTCCGGATCAATTCCGGAGAGCACCAGCTGGTCGGAGTAGCGCAAGTGATGTGCCAAAGCCTCGAGGCATGCCACTCTGGTGGCATCGGCCAAGGATCGCTCCGCAAGAATATTGTTGTACTCGATGAACAATCGATCGAAATGAACGTCTCCGGTTTCATTGAGCAGCCAACGCGCTCGCGCATGCGGCCCGAAACTCCACGCCCTCCGCCGGCAAATAATCGCCAGGCCGACGATCTTGCTTGACGTCCGAGCGACTAAAACGTGGGGTTGCGCCCCCGCCGGGAGATGCCGCAGCCAAGTTCCGATCCAAAGCCAGGACAGATAGAATGAGTGAGTTGCTCGCGCTTCGAGCTCCTTCCAATCGGTCTCAAGTTTCGCGATGTTCTGCAAGATCTCCACGCTAACGTCGATGACCGTATCCTGAGGCATGGCAGGCTCGTCTGAAGCAACACGATAGCGCTTCGCATCGACAACCGAGATGTCGCCAGATTCTGACATGCCCCCGTCTTTCAAATACTTTGCCAATAGAATAGTTTCAGGCCAAAACATTGAAGCAAGGCCAAAAACAAACGACTAAGGCCGTCGCTAGAGAGGGCAGCTTCGGTCTTCGACGCCGTGCCATTGGCTAAATACTTCGCCAACGCCCCACGTTATGATTCCAGCGGGACGCGCCCTGGATTACTAGCGTTGCGGCCGCCGGAGGCGAATTGCCATGTCCGGGGCAAAATCCTTTGCCAGGCATCAATTCGGACTAATCACCTGATCCGCCAGCACGCGGCCAGGCCCTACGTCGTTGAGAGTGCTCGCGGCCGGCAAGCTGTCGCCGGTCGGCGACGAGGTTGGGACCGGCGAACCGGCTGGCTCTCCTGGCTGGCTTTCGCCCACGATGATGTTGACGAGGTCACCTGGCCGCAACAGGGTCATCCCGGCGGACTCGATGCTGACCGGCCCGGCTGTCGATTGCCGCACGATTTGATAGGTCACCCTGTTCGCGTTCGTCGCGAACTGGGCCGCAAACTGGGCGCGGGTCACCGGCAACGTGTACAGGATGCCTTCGCTGGCGTTCAAATCGCGTACATTGGCCGCGATCTGGCTCTCCGTCGTCTCAAGCTCGACCTCCAGATCGTTCCTGAGGTCGGCACGGGTTTGCAACACCTCAGCCTCCAGCGAAGCGACGCGCTGCTTGGCGCTCGCGTACTGGTTGCGGGCGTCCCGCCGACGCTGTTCCGCGTCGGACAACTCGCTCTGGGCCTGGTCCATCATCGTCACGTTGAGAACTTTGCGGTCCACGAGCGTGCGCATACTGTTGACGCGCTCCTGGCGCAGTTTGACGAGTTCGTCGAGCGATTCCATGTGTCCATACGCGACGACATCCTGCTTGGCCGCCTCCAGCGCAGTCAGGGTCGCGCGTTCGCGATATTTGCGGGCCATGGCGAGGGCACTACGACGGTCGCTCTGCTCATTGACGAGGTTGGCGGCTTCGACCGCGCCGGCCAATTCCAGCAACTGGGACGGGATCTTGGGCGCCGTACCGTCGCGCTCGGCCTCCAGGACCGCCCCGCGCGCGAGCAGTTTCACCATGGCGTCGATCGCCCCGCTCCGCTTCTGGGTTTCACGCACGGCTTCGATCTTCTGCCACGGCTCGCTCTGGCCCTGGTTCAGTCCGCCGGCGAGCGCGATGGCGTGTAGGATCGTCATGCCGGGCGCGTACTTGAACGAGCCTGGATTCTTGACCGGCCCCAGCACGTAAATGGGCGAGCGCTCCAGCGACACGATGTTGACCAGCCCCTTGCGGCCAAGCAGTTGTTCGAAGGTTTCCACCAGGTCGGCCTGTACTTGTTGCGCCGACCGGTTGGCGACCGCAATGGAGCCAAGCAAGGGCACGGAAATCGTGCCGTCCTCCTGGACGGTATATTCGCCGCTCAGTTCCGGACGCTGCAGGATGCCGCCCAGCGCCGAGCCCGAGGACGCGCCCGCCCACTTGTCTTCCTCGACGTCGACTCGCTCGTAGAACGCGACCTTGAGGCGATCGCCGACGCCGAATAGGCCTCCTGTTGGCACGTCTGGCGCCATGCCGAGCGTTCTGGAGCGCTCGGAATTGGTGGCGACGGCAGGGGCGGCGCTCCTTTCGATCAACGCTGCGGTAGACGCATCCGGTCCCGTGCTGAGAGTTTTGGAGCGCTCGGTACTGAGGACGGTAGGCGCGGCGCTCGGTTCGATCAGAGCGGCGGCCAACGGCACGATCGCGCGGGAGGGTTCGGCCGTGGCTTGGGCCGGTTGATCTTGCCAGCTGTCGATAGCAGCAGACACCTTCTGTGCCAGAATTCCGGAGACCTCCTCGACCTTCTGTGCCAAGGTTCCGGAGACCTCCTCGACCTTCAGCATCACGGGTCCGGAGACCTCCTCGACCTTCTGCATCACGGGGCCGGAGACATCCTCGATGGCCTTCCAGTTTCTGATCGCGCCTGCTCCCAGGGCGGCGACGCCAGAGAGCCCCATGACAAACAGGACGCCTTTCATGCCGCTCCGGGCCAAATGCGACGAGGAGGAAGTGACGGGTTCGGAGTTGTATTTTGTATCCATGGCCATGGCGTGTGTCTTTCGCTTTTTCAATGGTGGCCATCCCGTCCCGAACTGGTCGAGCCGAGCAAGGCTCTGCCTTATCGTGACCCTTCACCGCCAGCGGCACAACTATCCCTTTGTGGGCACTCCTTCGGGATAAACACCGCCTTGCACAAACTCGTTCAATGAGCAGATTACCGCGCCGCAGGAGAACCTCTTTGACGGGCAAACGAGACAAGGCGATCGAACGCAGCGAAGAACCGGAAATATTGGTCTATCGACGGAGCGTCTCGAACCGCCTGCGGCCCCAACATGCAATCGCAGGACGGCTGGGCCATCTCCAATTTCATCGTCCAAGCCTTGGAGAACGGGCCGATCACCATCCACGGCTCCTGGCCGCAAACCCGATCGAGGGTTTCGGGTTTGAGAATCCGGATAGATCTCGACGATGCTGCCCTAAGCCTAAAGAGGGTATTTTGGCGCCTAAAGAGGGTATCTTGGCATGGGGGTTTCGTGGCGTAAGGTAATATAGGCTGAAAAGAAACCATGGCGGTTGGCGCGTCGAGTGCCGGGTTCGTACATCAAACGGGCCATAAGAGAGGTCGAGCGCCACAGATCAGAGGAAGGCTGCGATGACAAGACAATCTTTTATAACAGTGCTTGTGGGAACGAGCGAGTTACTACGAGAGGGTCTTATTCGAATCCTCGATGCAGAAAAGTTTCGTATTCTTTCCTCTGCAGACTGTGTTCACGATCTTCTGCAGAAGCCACTTCCCCAGAACCGATCCATCTTGCTCATCATGGATGTCGGCGGTACTGATGCCAACGCTGGATTCGCACAAATTGCAGACTTTAAAGCAATTTACCCGACCAGTCATGTCGTTGCGCTAGCCGATAACTGTCGATCGAACGATATAGTTTCAGCCTTTCGTGCGGGAGCTGACGCGTATTTGACAAAAGCCGCTGCTCGCGAAACCTTCATCAAAACCATCGAATTGGTTATGCTTGGGCAGACGGTGCTGCCTGCAGAAACGTCGATGTTTATTCAAGATATTTGGCCTAGCATGAAATATGATGCGGCACATGATTTGGCAAAAGTGGCTCTTAAAACGGAGGACGAGGAGACAGAGTTGTCGGTTTTGTCAAATCGTGAAAAGAATATTCTTCATTTTTTAATCGAAGGGGAGTCTAACAAAATCATCGCGCGCAAGATTGACATCGCCGAAGCTACGGTGAAGGTACACGTCAAGGCCATCCTTCGAAAGATACGGGTCCGCAACCGTACTCAGGCTGCAGTTTGGGCGATGAATCATGGCTTGCTCATTCCCTCCGCCGGCAATGGCCTGTCAGGGAATGAAAAGATCGCAATTCAGCCCTCTCATGATCCGCAAGAGCTAATTGAAGCGCAAAAGGGGTACCGCTTTCTCGAGAGCACTCATCCGATGTGATCGCCTCCAGGTTGCGGGAACCCGAGTATTTCGCCATGGCTCTCAGCTCGGGCAGGCCAAATTCTTTGGCAGTTAAATTCTCTCGCGAAAAACTAACGGTGGATCATGAGCGAAAGCGCTTGAACTCGCCCGACGATCTGCTAACAAAAATTTGTATGTCTCGTCGGGACATTTTACAGCGAAGACATTACGGAAGCAGCCCATTCAAAGCTAACAGATCTCACTATCCTTCTTTGAAGTTGAGGGGATGCATTAAGGTGGGCAACGCAAAAATTGCTCCTGGATTTTCGCTCAACGAAGCCCGAATTGGAACGGTCGAGGGCGGAGAATCTGGGCTCCTGGTCTGGAAATTCGACCAACTGGTTGCAGTCCTTACTCGGATCGACGAGGAAGCCTACTCCACAAAGGGCAAATGGTTCCTCGAGACAGGCTTCGGGTTGCTGAGCGGTCAGCACAAGAATTTCGATACGATCGAGGAAGCCGTAAGCTGGGTGGGCAGACATACCTTCCCCTAATGCCCTTGATTGATCAGCGGATTTCCGCAACCCGGCGCGCGGTTAGCTTCCGGTGGCCGAATTTGGCAAACGCGGCCTGAAGGTCGACCATCGCTCGGTCTGCGAATTCGTGCACGCCGCACAAAAAAAGGCGCTGACTGCAGCTGAGCAGGATCGTGTTGACGCGGCGCGCCGGCGGGCGCGGTAGGTCCAACATCAAGAACGGGTTGATCCCGCCCGCCTGATGACCGGAGGCAATTTCACTCCGCTCCAATCACTGCAACGAGGTCCCTCGACTTGGGATCGTCACTTCCGCATAGTTCCTTCCGTGAAGAGATCGTTGACCTTGTAGGCGACTTCCGTGCGGTTGGTCGCCTTCAGTTTCTTCATGATGTTTCGTATATGCACCTTCACGGTGCTTTCACGCAGGTTCAGCTCATAGGCGATGATCTTGTTCGCCTTCCCGCGACGGAGCGCTTGGGCGACCTCGGTTTGCCTTAGAGTGAACATTCTCGACAAAGGCTGCGTGTCGCGGCTGTCTGACTCGATCAGATGCCGCATGGAGAGAACGCTGCTTGCAGGGACAAAGATACCTCCGGCTGCAGCAAGGTTGATCGCTTCGACACACACATCGATACCGACTGAGGTCGGAATGTAGCCTCGTGCGCCACATTCGAGAGCTGCCAATATCTGTGCAAGGTCCTCATTGTCCGCCAGGACAACTACGGGGATCGATTTGAACTCAGACGATATGCGCCTGATCTCGTCTGCCGTGGCATGATCGGCGGCCTTCCGACCGCCAAGGTTGAAGAGTATGGCGACCAGGGGAGGGGCTGAGCCCTTCTTCATGCGCCATTCTTCGATTGAACCCATGGCGGCGACCGCCATGCCGAGTTCGTGGTCTACGAGGGCCGATGCAAGGCATTCTCGGTCCAAGGCCCTTCCATCCAGTATGAGAAGGCATTGCTCATGACGAGCATTTTCGGTTCCGTTGCTCGAAACCGTTGGTTGATTCATAGAGTTGTAATTAACCAGTCCAGCTGAGGAGCTCATACTACCAGCCCTTTTGCATACCAGCCGCCTCGCGCGGCCGACTACCCCTTATTCTAGAATTTGGAAAAGCAATCCCACCCGTCCAGTTTAAGGCTGGATCGCTTCATTCTGACCACACAGCAGTTCCCGCCTACCCAGCGAAGAACTGCTAACGTTACTCTAGGGTGAGATTATTAGCGGTCGCTAACCTAGGTTAATTTTTAGTAAAATTCCAAATAAGCGAAGCCGACCAGGCCTTGAAGACGCTGCGCCGCTGGTTCCCAGGCACGCCGTTGTGCCTCCTGCTTGAACCGAGGAGGCAATCGCGGGAGCATGCTGGATCCGCCAGAAGATCTAGCTGAGGTACTCTTTCTCAAATCCGGCCGATTTTACGAGGTTCTTGCGGTTAAGAATCTCGACATGGCCAGCCTTGAATGAGACGAGACCGGCACTGCGGAGCTCCCTCAATGTCCGGTTCACGTGAACGGGGGTCATTCCGAGGATGTCCGCCAGCTCATTCTGAGTGAGAGGGCAGTCATACTTCCCGTGGGCCGACAGGCCAACGTTGGAGAGCCTTTCCTCCAATTCGAGCAGGAAATGGGCGGTCCGGCTCATTGCGTTGCGCCGCCCGACATTCACCAGGTGCTCGGCTAGAATGGCATTCATCCGTGCCAGGGAGTGGGCAATCCTGCTGCCGAAGCTAGCTTCGGACATGATTCCCTCGACCAGGGCCTTCCTTGGTATTGGATAAACGGTCACATCCGTTATGGAGGCTAGCGAAGCGAACCGGGGCCCGTCCACGGAGCGGAAGCCGACAATGTCTCCCCAAAGGGGAGTGTCGATGATCTGCCGTTCTCCGTCCGGCAACCCGCGGTAGAGCAGGGTCCAGCCTGACTTTACAATGAATATCGTATCGTCGTCGTCATCCTGGCGACATACGATCGAATGGGGTTTGTAGGCTCTGGCGGCAACACCGAGAAAATCGTTGTTGGCCCACTCAGTCTTCGACCATGTCCCCCCAACCGGACGTGGGCCTATGAATTGCGACAGCGTCTGCATGGAGATCCCCAGTTTCTCCAACTCTACCACAACCTACAATAGATAATTCTTGAAAGCCAGATGTGAGCGACTTCACAGTGAGCTGGGTATGGTTGCAATGCCCGACGGAAAAGAACTCTTCTCCGACGTCTGCAACGCCGCTGCGACTTCGAAGTTCCGTATCAGCCCCCCACGGTGGAGAAATCGAAGGCCGATGTCTTCGCCGGCGATAGTGCGGCCTTCAGGCGAGGCGGCATTTACATCCGCCTGGCTTGCGCATTTCGCGTCCAAACGCGCATTTGGCCGTTTGCAGAAAGTTGCAATTGGGAATTCGCCCGCCGAGCCTCGAAAATGTGAGGTCGGCAGGCCAGCTACTGGGCCGCCGCAGCCGCTGTCTTCGAATGCATGATAACGTTTTGGTCTTCAGGCGTTCCCCTTGGGGGCGGCCTTGCTCAGCCATTGAGGATCGAGAGCCGTATCGTCGGGATCGGTGGGGGCTTCGAAGGCATCGATCAGCGTTTTTGCTGCCCTGCCTGCAAGGTGGGATTCTGCGTACCTGGCTTGGACGGCCCGAGCGCGGTCGTAAACTTCTTTGAGCTGCCGGACCTCCTTGGCTCCCAACGTCTCACGCATAATCTGCCTGGCCATACCGTTTCCCCTTCTTGCGTTGAAACGCCAAGCAAATCGCCGTCTTCGTCTATCAGCACCGCCCTGCGCGCCCGAAGAGATGGCCAACTTTGGCAGCAACCTGTGATCACCGGCAAAACCAACCCGCCCGGTCTCGTCAGCCAGTTCCTCGCGACTTTTGGCAAGCATCTTTTCGCGCCTAGCGCCCAGACGGCCGATCCGAGTGAGAATAGAGTTTACATGGTGGCGAAGTCTCCGGGCATTCGCCCTGACTAAGCTTTAATGCTTACCGCCGGGCCTGCCGTACACGGGTTCCTTCGGAAGGAGTATCTGCGGCCATCCTTCTGCAGCGGGATGTCCAGCTACGTCCTTTGGCTCCCGGCGGCGCGGCGGAAAGAAGCAGGGAAGCGAGGAGAACCGACATCGCATGACCATGTCACTGTATAGCGGCGGCTCCGACCGCTCGCCTTGGGTTGATGCGCTACAATAATCTCGGCAACGCGATCGAGCGCACGCTCGACAAGCAGACAGCATGCCTGCACCCTTGAGGATGCAGAAGCGGGATTCCTCAAGCCATGTCTCGCCGATAGATCATCAGCTGGTTCTCGCCTTCCTGCATGATCCCACCCCACTGATTGCGAACGACGAAACGCAGGCGAAGGACTGCGCGGGCCGGATTGCGCGTGGTCCGCTTGTCCGCGACCGTTACCTCCGCTTTGATGGTGTCGCCGGCGAACACCGGGCCTGAAAACCGCCACGTCCAGCCGAGCGACGCTACCGCCCTGAACCGGGCGACGGCATTGTTCTTCAGTCCATCGACAAGAGACAGCACGAGCAAGCCATGAGCTACACGGGCCGGGAAGCCGTGCCGCCGCGCCGCCACGTCGCTCATATGGATTTCGAACCGGTCACCGGTCATTTCCGCGAATGCCTCGATGACAGTTGCCGTTACTTCTCGGGAAGGCGTTTCGAAATGGTCGCCGATCTCCACGTCTTCGTAGCTCAACCCGAAGCCTGTGAGCGATTTTCCCTTGGGCTCGACACTCATGCCGGCACCGGAGCATCCTCTCGCAACAGTCCCTTCTTCTTCAGGTCCTTCCAGAAATCGCCCGGGATAGAGTAGCTGAACCAGGAGAGATTCTGCTCGAGTTGCTGGACGGTGCGGGTGCCAGCGCAGAAGGAGGGGATGGCCGGATGCGCTACCACGAACTGCAAGGCGGCGGCCGGCAGCGGCACGCCGTGTGCGCGGCAGACCTCTTCGATTTTCGCGACTTTTTCAACGATGTGGCTTGGCGCGGGTGAGTAGTTGTACTTGGCGCCGGGAACGGCACCCGTGGCCAGGATGCCGGAATTGAATCCCCCGCCGACGAGCACCGCCGCGCCACGTTCGACGCAAAGTGGGAGAAAAGCGTCCAGGGCCTGCTGTTCGAGAAGCGTGTAGCGACCTGCCAGCAGGAAGCAGTCGAAGTCGCGCTGCTTCAGGGCTTCGTGGCAAACCTCCCATTCGTTAACGCCAACGCCGATCGCCTTCACAAGGCCTTCCGAACGCAGCTTCTCCAGCGCCTTCCAGCAGCCATCCATCGCCTGCCGGAAGACCTCCGGCTGCTCGTCCCCGCGGGTGAACCGATCGATGTCGTGGATAAAAAGCATGTCGATGCGTTCGAGGGCCAAGCGCTGCAGCGAATCCTCGAACGACCGCATGGTGCCGTCGTAGGAGTAGTCGAAATTCATGGTGTTCGGCGCGGCGTTCGACCACGGCGCGAAGTCGATCTGCGAGCGCTTTGCCGGTTTCAGCATCCGGCCCACCTTGCTGGCGAGGACGAACTCGTCGCGCTTCTTCCACCGAAGCGAATGCCCGGTTCGCAGTTCCGAGAGGCCGTGGCCGTACATCGGCGCGGTGTCGTAGAAGCGCACGCCCGCATCCCATGCGGTCTGGATCATGGCATCCGCGGTCTGCTCCTCTATGGGTTGAAGGAAATTTCCGATCGGAGCGGTTCCGAACGCGAAGGCCGTAACCTCGAGCCCGGACCGGCCGAATACACGCTTGCCAGACGGCTTCATGATATCCTCCATTAGTAACCATCTGGTTATTTATATTTAAGTTCACGCGACGCCGCAAGCACTTGATCACGGCAACGCCTCGCGATGCAAAAGTCCGCCGCTTGACGTCGGCGGCGATTCCGGCATAGTAGTAACTAGATAGTTACATACGGAGGTCGACCGTGCCGCTGAGCGAAACGCAGCAGCAGGTGCGCGAGATGGCGCGCCAATTTGCCGAGGATGTCATTCGTCCGGTTGCCGAGGCGCTCGATCGGGATGAGCGCTTTCCCGGCGAGATATATGAGCAGATGGGTGAGCTCGGTCTTTTCGGGATAGGCGTCCCGGAGGCCATGGGCGGCCCCGGCTTCGACACGCTTACCTATGCGCTGGTGATGGAGGAACTGTCGCGCGGCTATGCGTCCGTCGCCGATCAATGCGGCCTCGTCGAACTGATCAGCACCTTGCTTGTTCAGCATGGCACCGAGGCGCAGCGGCAGCAGTGGCTGGGGCCTGCGATGCGCGCCGAGAAGAAGGCTGCCTACTGCATCACCGAGCCTGAAGCCGGCACCGATGTTTCCGGGATACGCACCACCGCAAGGCGCGACGGGGACGGGTGGCGACTGAACGGCGGCAAGATCTGGATCCACAACGCACCGGTCGCCGACGTCGGTTTCGTGCTGGCGCGCACCGACAAGCATGCGGGCCATCGCGGCATGTCGATCTTCATCGTCGATCTGCATGCCAACGGAATAGAGCGCGGGCCGAAGGAACATAAGATGGGTCAGCGGGCCAGCCAGGTCGGCGCGCTCAATTTCAACGACGTCGTTCTGGGTCCTGAAGCGCTGCTGGGAGAAGAAGGCCGCGGCTTCCACATGATGATGAGCGTGCTCGACAAGGGGCGTGTGGGCATAGCCTCGCTGGCCGTCGGCATTGCGCAGGCCGGGCTCGAGGCAGCGGTCGACTATGCCCAGCAGCGGCGTCAGTTCGGCAAGCCGATTGCCGACTTCCAGGGCGTGCAATGGCTGCTTGCCGACATGGCAAAGGATATCGAGGCGGCTCGTCTGCTCGTGCGCAGCGCCGCCGAGAAGATCGATGCGGGGGAAAATGCAACCAAGGCCTGCTCGATCGCCAAATGTTTCGCGGGAGACATAGCCGTGGCGCGCACCGCCGATGCCGTGCAGGTCTTCGGCGGTTCCGGCTACATACGCGGTTTCGAGGTCGAGCGCCTCTATCGGGACGCCAAGATCACGCAGATCTATGAAGGCACCAACCAGATCCAGCGCATGATCATCGCCCGCGAACTCCTCAAGCATGGAGCCCGGGCGTGAGTGCCGGATCGCGCCATGCGGCTTTCGTCACGGGATCGAGCCGCGGCATCGGGCTTGCAGCGGCATTGCAGCTCGCACGGCGCGGATTCGGCGTGGCGCTCAATGGCCCGGCCGACGACGAGGAATTGAAATCCGCCGAAGCCGCGGTCGCCGCGCTCGGCGTTCCGGTCGCGCGCATCGCGGGCGATGTCGCCGATCTGAGTGCGCACGAAAGCATGCTTGACGCCGTCGAGGCCGCCATCGGGCCGCTGTCGACGCTGATCAACAATGCCGGCGTGTCGGTCATTTCGCGTGGCGATCCGCTCGATGTGACGGAAGAGAGTTATGACCGCTGTCAGGCAATCAACACGAAGGCGCAATTCTTCCTGTCGCAATGCTGGGCCAGGCGGCTTGTCGCCCGCAGGCGCGATGACGGCCGCTTCTACAGCCTGATCAACGTCTCCTCTTCCAATGCCACGGCGGTGGCGGAGACCCGGGCCGAATATTGTGTATCGAAGGCGGGATCTGCCATGGTGAGCCAAGTCTTCGCGGTCCGCCTTGGCCGCGAGAACATCGCCGTCTACGACATCAGGCCTGGTCTGATCGAGACGGCGATGACCACGGCGGTCAGCGAAACCTACCGACGCCGCATCGACGAGGAGGGGCTGACATTGATCCGCCGCCTCGGCAAGCCGGAAGATGTCGGCCGCGTCATGGCGACGCTCGCCACAGGCGAGCTGCCATATACGACCGGCCATGTCATTGCCGTCGATGCAGGTATGTTGGTGCCGCGGTTCTGACTGCGCAGCGCCAGGGAGAACGCCATGATCATCCAACTGCCGGACACCACAGGCAGACTTTCCGATTATCGGCTGCAGGGCAAAGCGATTCCGGCCACGCGGTTGCCTCCCGATGCGCCACGCACCGTGCTGTCGGCGGCCCATGTTGTGGCGGATCCTTTCAGCGTGAGCGATCCCGGCGGCCCCGCCGCCATCGACTGGAAGGCCACGATGGCATTCAGGCGCCACCTCGACGGGCTCGGCCTCGGCATCGCCGAAGCAATGGACACCGCGCAACGCGGGATGGGTCTCGACTGGCCCTCGGCTTTGCAGCTCATCCGCAGGACCAAGGAGGAGTTGCCGGACGCACTCGTCTTCAACGGCGCCGGCACCGATCAGCTCGGACCGGCCGATGCACGCTCGCTCGACGATGTCCGCCGAGCCTATTTCGAACAGATCGAGGTCATACAGAAGGTCGGCGGCAGGTTGATAGTCATGGCCAGCCGGGCGCTGGCGGCCGTGGCGCGTTCGCCGGACGACTACATATCGGTGTATCGCGACGTGCTTGCGCGCTGTGACCGCCCGGTGATCCTGCACTGGCTGGGAGAGATGTTCGATCCGGCCCTCAAGGGCTATTGGGGGGCTGACCGCTTCGAGAATGCGCTCGAGACGGTGTTGGCGATCATCGGGGACAACATCGCCAGGATCGACGGCACCAAGATCTCGCTTCTCGACAAGGAGAAGGAAATCGCGATGCGCCGTCGTCTGCCTGCCGGCGTTAAGATGTATACCGGTGACGACTTCAATTATCCGGAGCTGATCGCGGGCGACGAGAAGGGCTTCTCGCATGCCCTTCTTGGTATCTTCGATCCTTTGGCGCCGGCCGCCGCCTACGCCATCGACCGGCTCGGTCTGGGCGATACCCAAGGGTTCCACGCCACGCTGGATCCGACCGTACCGCTCGCGCGGCTGATTTTCCGCGCGCCCACGCAATACTACAAGACCGGGGTCGTTTTCCTTGCCTGGCTGAACGGCTTCCAGGACCATTTCATCATGCTCGGAGGCGCTCAGTCGATGCGGCCGCTGCCCTATTTCGTGGAGGTGTTCAAGCTGGCCGACGGATGCGGTCTTCTTGGAGATCCCGAGCTCGCAGCTGGGCGCATGCGCAAGCTGCTTGCCCTTTACGGTCTCTGATCGGCGCCATGCGCGATTTTGCGAAGGATCATTCCGCATTGGCGCTGAATACGGCAACGCTTGGCCACAACCTCGACGGGTACGGTGCGGGCTGGTCGATCGAGCGCGTGCTCGATGCATGCGCCGAACGCGGTTTCGGCGGCATCGTCTTCTGGCGCCGCGAACTCGGCGATCGCGCCATTCAGATAGGTGAACAGGTTCGCGCCGCCGGTCTGAGGGTGGTCGGGCTGTGCCGCGCGCCATATCTCACCGGCCTCCTGGCGCTGCCCGACCGCGAGGCGGTAATGGATGACTTCCGGGCTGCGATCGATATGGCTGCCGGCCTCGGCGCGCCTGTTCTGACCATCGTCGCCGGCGGGGTAGAGCCGGGAACAAAAGGCATCGGCGAAAGCCTCAAGCTGGTTGCGGATCGTGTTGCCGAAGCGGCGCCCTACGCGGCTGTCAGAAACATTCGCCTCGCCATCGAGCCGCTGCATCCGGTTTATGGCGGCGACCGATCCTGCCTGGTGACGATGCGCGACGCGGTCGACCTTTGCGTCGCCGTCGATGCACCCAATGTGGGCGTTGCGGTCGACGTCTACCACGTCTGGTGGGATCGTACGCTGGCCGACGAATTGCTGCGGGTCGGGCCGAGGCGCATTTTCGGCTATCACCTTTGCGATTGGCTGGCGCAGACCCGCGACGTGCTGCTCGACCGCGGCATGATGGGAGACGGCGTGGCCGACCTGAAGGCGATCCGCGCGGCGGTGGAAGCGGCTGGCTATGACGGGCCGTGCGAGGTGGAGGTGTTCTCGGCGCAAGACTGGTGGAAGCGTGATCCCGGGGACGTCCTGAACGCATGCGTGGAGCGCTTCCGCTCCGTCTGTTGAAGACGAAGGTTTGACAGCGCTCGCAACCCCGCCCTGGGCAAGGGGGACTGTTGCGTGGTCAGCCACCGCCTGCGAAACAGCCTTCTGCCGCGCTCAGATCGGTCCCGAGATTAATGCATGTCGCGCAAAAGTGTGCAGCGGTTTTGCGATAACGACATGCATGAAAATAAAGCCTTAAAGCGCGTCGCCTGAATCCGCTTCAGCGCGACGCGCTTTAGTCTTTCGGCCGCTGGCTCTTCTGTCGGAAGGCCGCCAGGCCCTGCCGAAGATCCTCGCTGCCGGCGGCGATACGCCCGGCAAGGGCGTCCAGCACGCGCTCGCGCTCCTCGCCTTCAACGGCATTGATGAGCATCTTGGTCAGTTCGACCGCGGTAGCGGACCTGCCTGCAACGACCGCGGCAAGGTCCTCGGCCGCTGCCAGGCCGCGCCCCTTATCGACCACCTTGTCGACAAGCGACAGTCTCAACGCCTCGTCGGCGGAATAGACCTCACCGAAGATCGACATGCGCCGGATAAGCTGCGGGCCGAAACGACGGGCCGCGCGCTGGGTCCCTGACCAGCCGGGTATGATTCCGAGGCTGGTCTCGGGCAGGCCGATACGGGCGTGGCCTTCCGCAATCCGATAGTCGGCGCAGGCCGCCAGCTCCAGGCCTCCGCCGAGGCAGTGTCCGTTCAGGACGGCAATGACCGGCTGCGAAAGCCTGGCGAGAGCGTCGAAGCCGGCGTGGCCTTCGCGGATCCAGTGGCGTGCGAACTCCGCTGGACCGAGGGCGCTCCAGGCGGCGACATCGCCGCCCGCGCAGAATGACTTGTCGCCTTCGCCGATCAGGATCAGAACCTTGGCTGCGGAACGCTCCACCGACCTGCATAGCGGGACGAGCGCATCGACCATCGCCGCGTCAAGCGCGTTCAGCTTTTCAGGCCTGCGGATGGTCAACCGTGCGACGGGTCCGTCAACGCTCAGGTCGAGACGGGGGGCGCTCACAACCGCAGCCCTATCGGCTGGTCAAGAAACAGTGCCTCGTCCATCACCTTCAGTTGGGGGGAGACCGAGAGCGGTGTGGCTGTCTGCTGCAGGACGTCACGTTCGAGGTCGAGCCCCGGCGCTATTTCGGTGACGACCAAGCCGTCGGCCGCCAGCCGGATGACGCATCTTTCCGTTACATAGGTGACGTCCTGGCCTTGGCTGCGGGCGCGCGCGCCCGAGAAGCTGACCTGATCCACCTTCGGCACGATCTTGGCGACCTTGCCTTCCTTGTCGATGACCAGATTTCCGTTTTCCAGCCGCATCTTCGCGCCTGCATTGAAATTGCCCGAGAACACGATCTTACGCGCCCGCGAGGTGATGTCCACGAAGCCTCCGGCGCCGGCGGTGCGGTGCGGCGTCGACGAAAGCCGCGAGACATTCACGGATCCGTCGGATCCGATTTCGAGGAACGACAGCAGGGAACAGTCAAAGCTGCCGGCCTGGAAGTATGTGAAAAGGTGCGGGGAAGCGACGAAGGCCTCTGCGTTGGAGGCGCAGCCGAATTTGAAATCGAGCAGCGGCACGCCGCCCACCGGACCTTGTTCTATCACCCAGGTGACGGCGCCGTGCAGGCCCTCCTCGATCAGGATGCGAGGCACGTTGGCGGAGATGCCGAATCCGATGTTGACGGCCCAGCCCGCTCGAAGCTCCTGCGCGACCCGGCGTGCGATGACCTTGGAGACATTGTATTCAGGCGTACGGAATGTGCGCAGGGGTCGGAACAGTTCGCCCGATATGGCTGGATCGTATGCGGTTCCCGTGGTCTGCAGTTGATCCGGAGCTTCGACAATGAAGTCCACCAGGATTCCGGGGACCCGCACCTCATGCGGCCGCAGCGTGCCTTGAGCCGCGACGCGCTTGACCTGGGCGATGACGATGCCGCCGCAATTGCGCGCCGCAAGCGCCATCTCCATCGCACCGAGGGTTGCCCCTTCCTGCTCGAAGGTAAGGTTTCCCTTCTCGTCCGCCGTCGTCGCCCGGATGATCGCCACGTCCGGCTTGAGGGGTGGGAAGTGGAGCCATGTCTCGCCGTTGAACTCCACGCGCTGCACGATCGGTGACTTCCGTGCCGCGTCGTTCATGGCCCCGCCTTCGAGTGCCGGATCGACAAAGGTGTCCATGCCTACTTTGGTCAACACACCCGGTCGGTGCGCCGCGCCCTCGCGCAGCATGTCGAAGACGACGCCTGAGGGGAAATTCCAGGCCGCCACGTCGCCAGCGAGAATGCGCTGCCAGATCAGCGGCGGCTCGGCATTGGTAGGCCCCGATGGATATGAGCCGCCGATGATGCGGCTGATCAATCCCGGCAAGGCGATGTGGTCGACGCCCTTGGTGCCGAACATGTCGCCCGCGGCGATCGGATGGATGGTGGTGATGTTACGGGGTGCCCCTTCGACTGTGAAACGTTTGCCGAGCGCTTCAAGCACGGCGTCCGGACACAGCAGACCGGACGACGAATTGACGGCTACCACCGCTCCGTCGCGAATCTGGGTGACGGCCTCCGCTGCGGACCTGACCTTGCTCACGTTTCCTCTCCACAAAGCTTGAATAAGTAACTAAACAGTTATATCGTTGGTATAACCGCCCGCGGCTTTCAAGGCAAGCTCCGGGCTGACCACAATGAGTGGGAGGATTTCGATGAATATCATGTTCCAGAAGGCGAACCAGAGAGTGTTCGGGACCTTTCCCCTCAAGGGCGATGCGCTGCGCAACGCGATCGCGGCGGCAATCGACACGGGATACCGCGCCTTCGACACGGCCCAGGCCTATGGCAATGAAGCCGACACTGGCGCCGCCTTGGCCGAGAGCGGCATAGCTCGGGACGAGCTCTGCATCACGACAAAGGTCACCGTGGAGAACTTCTCGCAAGAGCGGTTCATGTCATCCGTCGAACAGTCCTTGCGGGATCTGAAGTTGGATCGTGTCGACATTCTGCTTCTTCACTGGCCGACGCCAGGAGACGACATCAAGCTCTCACTTGAACTGCTTCAGGAGGCGCAGGAACGGGGTTTCGCCAGCACCATCGGAATTTCGAACTACACAGCGGCGATGATGCGGCAGGCGAGGCAGATCACCGGCGTGCCGCTCGTAACAAATCAGGTGGAATTCCATCCGCTTCTTGACCAGCGCAAGCTGCTGGCGGCCGCGAGTGAGACGGGCATCCCTCTATCGTCCTACTGCTCGGTCGCGCGCGGCGAGGTTTTCAAGCATCCGCTTTTCGCCGATATCGGCGCCACATACGGCAAGTCGGCCGCCCAGGTCGTGTTGCGCTGGGTCCTGCAGAAGGGTTTGCCGATCAACACGATGTCCACCAAGCCAGGCAACATCCGCTCGAATTTCGACGTGATGGACTTCACCTTGTCGAGTATCGACATGGGCCGCATCGACGCCATGAATGCCGTCGGTTTCCGCGTCGTTGGGAAGCGGCTGATCCCTTATGCCCCGGATTTCGACACCTGAGCGCGCGAACAGGGAGAGCGAGCAGATCCGAGGTGACTGGCAAATGCTAGCGGTTGCCTCGGATCAGGTCCGACGCATGCTCGCCGATCATGATTGTCGCTGCATTGGTGTTTGAGCCGACCAAGGACGGCATTGCCGAGCTATCGCAGATGCGGATGCCATCCAACCCATGCACTCGCAGGAGAGGGTCGACCACGGACATCGCATCCTTCCCCATCTTACACGTGCAAGTCGGGTGATACGAGGTCCGACCGTAGCGTCGCGCATAGGCTTCATGGTCTGACTGCGAGCGCACGCTTGTGTCAGGGAAACGGAGCTCCTTGATAAATTTGCGCAACGAAGGCTGATTGAAGATCTCCCGGCTGATCTTGATGCCTTCGATCGATATTCTCAGGTCGTCGGGCTCCGCGAGGAAATTGGGGTCGACGATTGGATTGTCGCGTGGATCCGGCGAGCGGAGCGTCACGCTTCCGCGCGATTTCGGGCGCAGCGTATAGCTGTTCAATGTGATGCCGGACGATCCTTTCGGAACCGACGGCACGCCTGCCTCCGCGCCGGCTCCCGCCAGGAAATGGAACTGCAGATCGGGAACCGCTCCCGCATGGTTCCCCGAGGAATGCCAGAAGGCGCCGCCCTCGACCACGTTCGACGTTATCGGCCCGGTCCTGAACAGCGTGTACTGGATACCGGCCCACAGCATCCAGTGCGTCTTGTTGTATTTGTCGAGTGAATCGTGGCCTTTCAGCTGGGCCACGATGTCGATGCCAAAATGATCCTGAAGGTTTTGCCCGACACCCGGAAGATCCTGGGTCGCTTCGATGCCATGGTGACGAAGGTGATCGGCAGGGCCGACGCCTGACAGCATCATCAGCTTCGGCGTGCCTATCGCCCCCGAGGTCACCAGCACTTCGCTGTCGGCGTTTATGACCTTCAGTGAGCCGCCGACCGAGCATTCGACGCCAACGGCCCGGCGGCCCTTGAAGACGATGCGATGGACCAGGGCTCCTGTGATCAGCGTCAGGTTCGGGCGTGTCAGGGCAGGCTTGAGGTAGCCCACGGCAGCCGAGCAGCGGCGGTTGTTGCGCGTTGTGATCTGGTAGATGCCGGCGCCTTCCTGCTTCGCGCCGTTGAAGTCCGGATTATAGGGCAGCCCGTATTCCTGGCAGCTCTGGACGAATGCGCGCGAGACGACGTTCGGATCTGGTATGTTCGATACGCCGAGCGGTCCGTTGGTGCCGTGCAGCTTGCCGGAGAGTATGCTGTTGCCCTCGGAACGGAGGAAATATTTCCGGACGTCCTTGAACGCCCAGCCGTCCGCGCCTTCCTCGTTCGCCCAGCGGTCGTAGTCGGTCTCGTGCCCGCGGGTATAGACCTCGGCATTGATGGACGAACCGCCGCCGAGAACCTTCGCCTGGGCATAAAGAATTTCGCGGTTGTCGGCGTGCTTCTGCGGCGCCGTCACCAGCCCCCAGGTGAGCGGCCCCGTGGTCATCTTGGCGAAGCCGACCGGCATATGGATGTAGGGATGGCTGTCCTTGCCGCCGGCCTCGATGATACAAACCCTTACAGCCGGATTCTCGGACAGGCGCGCGGCAAGCACGCAACCCGACGAGCCTGCGCCGACGATCACATAGTCGAAACCTGTCGTCATCACTTGACCCAGTGCGCACGCTTGCCCATCTCGATGTGGACGGACTTCACCTGTGTGTATTCCTCCACGCCGTACATTCCGGCCTCTCTTCCCCATCCGGACTGCTTGAACCCGCCGAGCGGCATCTCCGGCCCTCCGGCCATGATCGTGTTCACCCAGAACCGGCCGGCGCGCACGCGCCGCGTCACCACCAGCGCCTTGTCTATGTTCTTTGTCCACACGCTGGCAGCCAGGCCATACACCGTATCGTTCGCGAGACTGATGGCCTCCTCGACCGTGTCGAAATGGAAGGACGACAGGACGGGCCCGAAGATTTCGTCGCGAGCAATCGACATCCCGGGTGTGACCCCCGAAAACAACGTTGGCGCGATATACTGGCCGCCGCCAAGATCCAGGGCCTGCCCGCCGGCGACAAGCGTCGCCCCTTCGGCCTTGCCCTTGTCGATATAGCTCAGGATGGTTGAATTCTGCGCATCGGTGGTGATGGGTCCGACCTGCGTCTTCGTCTGCAGCGGATCGCCAACGACTATCTTGGCCATCTTGGCGGCAAGGATTTCCTCAAACTCGCGAGCGACCGGGCGCTCCACGATGACGCGGCTCGACGACACGCAGCACTGGCCCGTGTTGAAGCTTATGCCGAAAGCCGCGCCGTCCGCCGCATCCTCGAGGTCGCTGTCCGCAAAGACGATGATCGGATTCTTGCCACCCAGCTCCAGGCCGAGCTTCTTGAAGTTCGAGTCGGCAGCCGCATGGACGCATGAGCGTCCGACGGATGTCGATCCGGTAAAAGACAGCATGTCGACATCGGGATGCTCGCTCAAAGCCTGACCAATCGTCCGGCCCGATCCGGTGACGACATTATAGACGCCGTCCGGCGCGCCGGCTTCGGAAAGGATTTCGCCAAGCAAAAGCGTCGTCGCGGACGTGACCTCGGAAGGCTTGACGACCACGGTGCAGCCGCTGGCGAGGATGAACGGAACGCGTTCGCAAAGGATCAGGAACGGGAAGTTCCATGGTGTGATCAGCCCGACCACGCCGACTGGCTCGCGCAGCACCATGCCGAAAAGGCCGTCGCCGAGACTGTTGAAACTGTCGCCGTGCAACAGCCTCGCGGCGCCCGCGCCGACCTCGAAACAGGCGATGCAGTGATCGATCTCGCCGCGCGCCTGGGAGATCGGCTTGCCGTTCTCGAGGACTTCCCAATAGGCGATTTCATCACGACGGCGGCGCAGAATGTCGGCCGTCCTCAGCAGCACGCCGGCCCGGTCGGCCCCTGGCAGTCCGGCCCACCGGCGATCCTCGAATGTGCGGCGCGCCGCGGCGACGGCGGCATTGAGGTCGTCCACCGTGCATCTGGGCGTAAGCGTCACCGGCACGCCGTGGCCCGGCGACCGGCGCTCGAACATGGCGCCGCCTTTGCGCCAGCATCCGTCCGACCAGAAACCAAATTCGCGCGGTGCATCCGGGAGGGCTGCGCGGTCAGTGAAATCGAGCATGGAATGCCTCCGTTCTGGCGTGCGCCGGCCGTCCGCGATCCGTTGCGGGCGGAACGCGCCGGCGCCTAGTTCAATACGATTTGCGTCTTGAGGTCCTGGGGCCGCTCGGCCAGGGTCTCGAAGGCGCGCTGGATGTCATCGAGCGGGAAAGTCGCGCGTGTGAACGCCTCGGTCCGAAAGCGGCCGTGCGACAAAAGTGTCAGCGCGTCGTGCATGTCTTCTCCCATGCCGGCCACCGAGCCCTTCAGACTGTTCTCCTCGAGGATGGTGCGCAGGATATCGACCGGCACCGTGTCGTGCGGCCCGGTAAGGCCGAAGAAAGCGACATGGCCGCCCTTGCGGATGAGCTCGAAGGCCAGCGCATAGAGCCGTGCGGAGCCGACGCTCTCGATCACCAGGTCCGCCCCCCGTCCACCGGTCCTTTTCAAGACCTCTGCCTTAAGCAGGGCAGGATCGGCAACGGCTGCATCCGCACCGGCTTCAAGGGCAAGACGGCAACGGTCTTCCGACAGGTCCGCGACAATGATTGGGGCGGCGCCGCACAAGCGCATCATCTGGACATGCAGATTGCCGATCGGTCCTGCTCCGAGGATCACGACTGACTGGCCGAAACTCGCGCGCGCCTTGCGCGCGGCGCGCACCACGCAGGACACAGGCTCCGTCAGGGCAAGCACCTGAACCGGCACATGGTCCGGCGCCTCTATGACGAGCCGCGCCGGCACGCAAACATATTCGGCGAACGCGCCGTCGCGCCCGATGCCCACCTGCGTCATCGAGGGGCAGTTTAGAATCTCGTTGCGGCGGCACCAATAGCACTCACCACAGCCGATATTGACGTCCGCGACGCAGGTCGTACCTGGCTTGATATGCTTCACACGCTCGCCCGTCGCGGCGACGGTCCCGGCAAATTCGTGGCCAGGCACGAGCGGCAGCCGGTCGGCGGCATAGTGACCGTTGAACATATGGATGTCGGTGCCGCATATGCCGGTCCGCGAGACGCGGATCAAGGCGTCGTCGGGGCCAACCTCCGGTATGGCGATCTCACGCAGATCGAAACGGTGCGGAGCTGTCAGAACGGCCGCGCGCATTGTTGCCATGGCGTGTCTCACTTCACGGTGCGAAGTTTGGAGCGGTCGATGGTCAAAGCGATCGCGACGATCAGCACTAGACCAAAGACCATTTGCTGCTGCGTCGCGGCGATGCCGAAGTAGAGCATCGAGGCGCGGATGACCGCCACGATCAGCGTGCCGATCGCGGTGTTGAGCACACCGCCGACGCCGCCCGTCAGCGGCGTCCCGCCGACAAGCACCGCGACGATGGCCGGCAGAAGGAAGCCGTTGGCAATCGTCGGCGCGCCGCCCGACAGCTTGACGGAAAAGAGTAGCCCGGCCACTGCGGCCAGCGCTCCCGATATGGCAAAGGCGAGGATCTTGTAGCGGGCGACGTTGAGGCCGGACGCGGCCGCGGCCAGTTCGCCGGCGCCCACGGCCTTCAGCGCCCTGCCGAGGATGGTGCGCCGTTCTATGATCAGGCAGATTGCCAGCAGGCCGAGCGCGATGAAGAGCTCGTGCGGCACGATGCCGGTTCGACCGATCATCCAGCCGAAGGTTTCGTTGCGCTGTGTTGCGTCCATGTTCAGGGCTCGATTGCCAGACAGCCATTGCGCCACCGAGAAGCACACGCCGCCGACGGCCAGCGTCGAGATGAAGGAGGGAACGTACATGCGGGTGGTCAGGTAGCCGGAGAGGGTGCCCAGCGCGAAGCCTGCAAGGATGCACAGCGCGGCAACCCATATGCCCAGCGACGCCAGATAGACCGAGGCAACCACGGTGATCATGTTCGCCATCGACTGAGCCGACAGGTCGATGCCGCCGATGTAGATCGCGAAGGTCAGTCCCAGCGCCATGATGAACAGCGGCACGATGTCGCCTGCAAGGCTCAGCAGATTGGCCGGCTTCAGGAAGCTCGGATCGGCGATGCCGACGATCGTGACCAGGACCAGAAGGGTGATCCAGGGGAAGTGTGGCTTGAGGCGTTGGATGTCCATGTGGCCTCTCAGATCATGTAGTGCAGAAGGTCGTAGAGCGTCGGCTTGGAGCCGGGAACGCAGTTGAAGCGCTTCTGGATCTCACCGTCCTTTATGACGACGATGGTGTGGGAAAGGCCGATCGCCTCCTCGAGCGTGTCGGCGACGAGGATGACGCCGACCCCATCGTCGCACATCTCCCTGATCATATCGTACACATCCTCTTTGGCGCCGATATCCAGGCCTCGGGTCGGATGGTCGAGAAGCATGATATCGGAGCCGCCCGACCGCCATTTGGCGAGCACGACCTTCTGCTGGTTGCCTCCGGAGAGGTTGCCGCAATCGGCGTATTCTGAACTTGCCTTGATGGAGAGCTTGCTGATCCACGTCCTGGCAAGGGCACGCTCGTCGGCCACGTCGAGCCAACCCATCCGAGCGTAACGCGGCATTTGCGAGAGCGTCATATTCTCGTAGACATTCATGCCGGCCACGATCCCTTCGACCTTGCGCTCGCGCGGTACATAGCCGACGCCCCGTTCCACCGCGCCGCGAGCCGTCAGCCTGGGGATGATCTCGCCTTTGACCTTCAGAGTGCCCTTGATAGGCGCGCGCATGCCGTAAATGGTTCGAAGGATCGCTTCGCGGCCGGAACCCTCGGTGCCGACCAGGCACAGCACCTCGCCGGCATGCAGCGTCAGCGAGATGTCGCGGACCCGTCCGGGCAGGCTGACATCCGACAGCTCGACCAGAGGCGTCGTTGCGTCGTAGGGCTTTTGCCGCTGCTCACGATAATATTCCTTGTCGACGTGGCGGCCGACCATCTTGTGCTGAATCGCCTCCGGCGTCGCCGCGCCGCGCGAGACGACATCGACCACCTGACCGTCCTTCATCACGTAGATGCGGTCCGAGAGCTCCATCACCTCGTCCATGCGATGGGACACGAAGATGAATGAAGCGCGCGCCGTCAGCTCCCGCACGAGCTTGAACAACAGCTTTACCTCTTCCTCCGCCAGCACCGAGGTCGGCTCGTCGAGCAGGACGACCAGATGACCCTGCACCCGTTCCTCCAGGGTCAGCACCTTGGCCAGTTCCACAAGCTGGCGCTGCGCGAAGGAAAGACTTGAGGTGACCGCGCGCGGGTCGATATCGAGCTTGACCTTGGCGAGCTGCTTCCTGGCGGCTTTGGCCATTGCCTTCCAGTTGACCACGCCCAAGCGCGAAAACTGGTCCTCATAGCCCAGGAAGATGTTTTCCATCACCGGCAGGTTGGTGACCAGCGATTGCTCCTGGAACACCATGCCGATGCCCCTTTCCATCGCATCGCGGGGGCCGCTGAACCGCACAGGCTTGCCATCGATGAGGATTTCGCCGCCATCGGGCTGATAGGCGCCGTAAATCACCTTCATGAGCGTGGATTTGCCGGCACCATTTTCGCCCACCAGCCCGACGATCTCACCGCGACTGATGGAGAAGTCGACGGATTTCAGCGCCCTGACGCCGGGAAACTTCTTTTCGACGGCTCTCAATTCGTACATGGCGCCCTCACTTGACGAACGCGACCGAACGCCGGTCCGTCGACAGGATGACCGCGATGATGACGAGCAGTCCGAGAACGGCGGCCTGCAGGAAGTCGGGCAGGCCGATGACCACCATGCCGTTGTTGATCACCGCGACAATAAGGACGCCGACGAGCGTGTTCCACACTCCACCTACGCCGCCCCACAGCGCCACCCCGCCAACCACGACCGAAGTGATGGACATGAACATGAAATTGGATCCGGTGACCGACTCGGCCTGGCCGAGCTTCGCCACCTGCAGGATCGCGGCTATCGCGTAGAAGAAGCCGGCAAGCGAAAACCCCGCCATCCTCACCTGCCGCACCCGCACGCCCGAGGCATGGGCGAGTTCCTCGCCGCCGCCGACCGCGTAGAAATAGCGTCCAAGGCGGGTATGGGCCTGGATGAACCAGGCAAGAACGAGGCACAGGCCCGCGACATAAACCATCAGCGGGAAACCGAGAATGCGCCAGGTCAGCAGGGCGCGGAATGTCGGATCATTGAATTTGACGATGTCGCCGCCAGTCAGCAGGATCGCGGCGCCCGTGCCGACGAATCCGAGCGCGAGGCTCGCCATGAAGGATGGTATTTTCAGCTTGACGTGAATGAGGCCGTTGACCAGGCCGACCGCGGCTCCGACGGCAAGAATGACCGGGATTGCGATCCAGCCGCCCGACGCGAGCGTTCCGCCGAGCGCCAGCATCAGGAAGCAGAACAGGACCGCCGTCAGGGAAACGACACCCTCCATGGAGAGGTCGATGGAACCCATCACGATGATGAAGGTCACGCCGACCGCCACCATGAGCGCGGGCGTAGCCGCGATCGCGATGCGCGCGAAGTTGCGCTGCGACAGGAACGAAGGGTTTATCGCCGTAAACAGCACTATGAGCGCGAGAAGCACCAGCAAAGGTGCCCAGCGGATCGCGTTCTCCCGCGTGAGGATGCGTGGCAACTTCGGCCTCCCGTCCAGGCGTGCCGTTGTGGAGGGGGCGGCCCTGAAAAAGGGCCGCCCGATCGAGCTTCGTATTACTTGTACTTGATCTGCCCGTTGCCCGGACCCCAGAAGTCCTTCCAGTTGTAGGACGGAACGGTATCGAGATATTTGGCCTTGAAGTCCGCGGCATCCTTGTTGGAGATCAGGATCGTCGGGCCGTAGAATTCGCGGTGCTCCTTCGGCTCTTCGGAGGGTTTGAAGGCGCCGGTCGCTGCATAGTAGGCGAGCGCCGCCGTGATGCCGCCGCCCCAGTGCGGATTGGTGAAGACGGTTGCCAGGAGCTTGCCGTCCATGACGAGCTTCACCGCCTCCGGATTTCCGTCATAGGCCACTATCGGCATACCCTCGATGCCTTCGGCGCGCAGGGCCTCGATCACGCCATACGCGATATTGTCATTTGCGCAGTGAACGCCGGTGATCTTGTCGCCGAAACGAGTCAGGAAAGATGCCATCAACTCCGTACCCTTGGTCGTGTCCCAATCGGCGGGCTGGGCATCGAGAAGCTCGATGTTGGGAAAATCTTTCAACGCGTTCTTCAAGCCATTGAGGCGTTCGATGGCCGGATTGTTGGCGGCAATGCCGCCCAGATGCACGACGCCACCCTTGCCTCCCATGGCCTCGAACAGAATACGCGCCGTCTGCTCGGCCGGCTTCTCGTCCGACCAAGTCATATGCGAGACGTAATTGTCGCCGATGTCCCAGGGATGCAGGTCGTCGGTCTTGTTCCAGATAGTGGAAATGTAGGCGCCGGCATCCCGCACCGCCTCGACCACGGGACGTGCGTTCGGGCTGTCGTTGGCGTCGCAGGCGATAGCGCATTTGCCGTTGGTTTTGGCAAGAAACGCCTTGATGTCGGCCAGCGATTTTTCGGAGGAGCCCTCGTTGATCAGCGAGACGAGGGAATCCTTCGGTTTGCCGAGCGATTCCACGAAAGCCTCTCCACCCGACACGATCGAGTTCCAGTAAGCCGAGGCGCGGTCGCGGTAGGACCAGGCGATCGCCGGGTCAGTGAGAGCCGCCTGAGCGCCGCCGCCGCCCAAGCCGAATGGCACGGCCATGGCTCCCATGCCGGCAGCCGTGGCGAGCAGGAAATTGCGCCGGTTGATGGTCTCGCGCTCGATGAAATCCTTGATGAAAGTCGACATGCTACCTCCCATTTGGCAACCACCCGCAGGCGCGGGCACCTATTGAGCAACGTCGAGAGTCTGGCCGTCCAAACCGCTCCCCTGGTCGCTTAATGCACCATCTAGTTACTTCCTTAACAGGCGAGAGTCAAGCGTCGGCGCAATGCGCGGCCTGTTGACTTCTCGAACAATTGAAATGACTTTCAGCGTATGATCGATCGTCGCCTACACGCTGGAACTGGAATCAAGGGAGCGACCAAAGTGGACGCAACGTCCGACAAATCAGGCAATGTCGCCAAGAAGAAGCGGCTTCGGGATGCCGAGGCGACCAAGCTTCGCATCCTGGAAGCGGCAAAGAGCGATTTCGCCAAGAACGGGCTCGGCGGCGCCCGCGTCGATGTCATTGCGGCGAAGGCCAATGCCAACAAGCGCATGATCTATCATTATTTCGGCAGCAAGGACGGTCTCTTTCAGACGGTTGTGGAAAACGCCTATATGGACATCCGCACAGCCGAGCAGAAACTTCATCTTGACGACCTCGAACCCAGGGATGCCCTTGAACGCCTCGTGCGGTTTACATGGCAATATTATCTGAAGAATCCCGAGTTTATCACCTTGGTCAACAGCGAGAACCTTCACCGCGCAAAGCATGTGAAGAAGTCCGAGCTGATCAAGACCGCCAGCCGCAAATTCGTCGCCATGGTGTCAAGCATCCTCGAGAGGGGCGTGAGCAGCGGGGATTTTCGTGCGGGGATCGATCCCGTGCAGCTGAATATTACGATCGCTGCCATCGGATACTATTATCTGACGAACCGCTTCACGGGCTCAATTATTTTCGAGCGCGACCTGATGGACAAGGGCGCCCTAGATCAGCGCTTGGAGTTTAATATCGATACCATTATGCGGCTTGTGAGCGCGTGACACTGCCTGTGGACGCTGACGGCGTCGAGATGTTCCGCCCTCCAGCTTGACGATGAAAGAGGCGGCATGAGGCTGATCGGGCCAGTGCGTGCGAAGGCTAAGCGCAGTCGGGCATTCACGATTTTCGGCGTTGATTGAGTTCGGCAACCAGATCGTCGGATAAGCGACGCACGGACATGTTTCTTGTCAGCAGAACCAGCTTTGCGGTCTCCTCAAGCTCTTCGGCCGCGAAAACCGCATCGCGAAAACTGCGGCCCGAGACAACCGGGCCGTGATTGGCCAAAAGAACTGCGGCATGGTCGGGCGCGCGTGCTCGTACCAAGGCACCGGTGTCTGCCGATCCAGGATGTGTGTAGGGTATGAGAGGCACACGCCCCACCCGCATCACGATATAGGGGGTTATGGGTGGGATCGTATCCTCAGGATCGGTGTCCTCGAGGCAAGATAGCGCTGTGGCATAGGTCGAGTGCAGATGCACGACGCCGGCGGCCTGTGATCGCGACTCATAGAATGCCATATGCAGCGGAATTTCCTTGGTCGGCGCGTCCCCCGAAACGGCGACACCATTCCAATCGAGTTTTGTGAGCTTGGAAGCTTCAAGATATCCCAGGCAGGAATTGGTCGGCGTCACAAGAAAACCGTCGGAGAGCCTCGCCGACAGATTGCCTGAGGAACCGGCGGTATAGCCGCGCTTGAAGAGCGACCGGCCCCAGCGGCAGATTTCGTCGCGAAGCTGCTGTTCTTCCAGTGTCATCAGCTGCTGCCTTTCAGCATGTTCAGGGCGCGTTGAAAGAAATCATCGGCGCCGAAATTGCCCGACTTCAACGCCAGCGCCAGACGCGGCGGCCCGTCGAGAACCAGCACGGGCACGCCGGTGTCGATCTCGGAGCCGATGCGCATCGGTCCTTGCCCCAGCGCTGAGGCAACCGCGCCGGACGTCTCCCCGCCAGCCACGATCATGCGGCGAAAGCCGGCTGCTGCCGCTTGCGTGGCCAGCGAGGCGAAAAAATACTCGAACCGGCCAGCAAGCTCCGAGCCGCCATATCGAGCCTGCGCCGCCGACACAACCGCCGGATCCGCGGAGGAGAAGACCAGCGGAGCAACGTCCTTGTGCTTTTCGATGAAAGCAAACGCCTGCTTTGCGACCGCGTCGCCGTCGTTGCTCAAAGCCTCGGCGCTCAGTTCCATGGACGGATGCGTTTGCCGGTAGAGCGAAACCTGGCGTCGTGTCGCCGCCGAGCAACTGCCGGACAGAACCAGCGCCGGACCATGCGCGCCCTGGAAGCCCTTGGAGGCGCGGCTGGCGCGAATGCCGAAATTTCCCGGTAGCGCGAGAGCGATGCCTGATCCACCAGTGACCAGCTTGTGACCGGCGGCGGCGCGGCCGAGCTTGACAAGGTCGTCGTTGAGGATCGTGTCGGCGACAACCAGCCGCTCGCCGGCGGCTTCGGCGTCGGTAAGCGCCTTGCCCAGCATCTGTGATCGGACGGCGTGCAACGGAAGATGTCCAACCTTCAGGTTTGTCTGGCGCGCCAGCCAGCGCCGGATATCGGCGTCCGTCATCGGCGTCAGCGGATGGCTTTCCATGCCGGATTCACTAAGCAGCTTGTCCCAGACGAAGAGATGGCCCTGATAGACCGTGCGCCCATTCGCTGGAAAGGCGGGGCAGACGAGTGCCAGCGGCGCCTCCAGTTCATCGAGCAGCGCCGCAGCGACCGGCCCGATATTGCCTTGCGGAGTCGAATCGAATGTCGAGCAGTATTTGAAAACGATCTGCTCGGCGCCATTTGCAACGAGCCAACGGCAAGCGGCGATGGATTGCGCGACCGCCTCGTCGACAGCGATCGAGCGGGTCTTCAGCGAGATGACTGCCGCATCGATGTCCGGTTGTGCCGGATGTGCGGGCGTGCCGATATACTGCAGCGTCCGTGCCCCGGCCTTGGCCAGCGTGTTCGCGATATCGCCCGAGCCGGTGAAGTCATCACCGATGACGCCGATCCGCATGGCCGTCAGTCGTGCGTGCGCTGCTGCCAGAAGGTCACGGCAAGCTGCTCCAGATGCGTGCGCATGGCTTGCTCGGCGCGGTCGGGGTCGCGCGCGGCGATGCCTTCATAGATCGCCTTGTGCGCCTCGAAAGCCGTCTTTTCCTGCCCTTTGGCGGCAAGCGTGACGGTGCGCTGTTCCTTCAGCCATTCCGAAATCTGGTCGTGCAGCGCGATGAAGACCGGATTGCGCGCCATCTTCGCCAGTTCGAAATGGAAGGCGATGTCGGTCGAGGTAAACCGCTCGCGGTTGCCTATCGCTTTGCGATTGGCTTCGAGCGCAGCCGCCAGCGCCTCAAGGTCCGTGGCCGTCGCGTGGCGGGCTGCCTCGCGCGCCAACCCGACTTCGAAGAACAGGCGAGCGCCCTGGAAGTAGCGATGCCCCTCCTCGGTCGAGAGCATCTGGCGCACCGCCGGGGCCATGCCGGTGAAGATATGCGAGGCGGTCGGCATCAGTACCTTGGCGCGCGCGCCGTTGGTGAGTTCGACGAGCCCGGCTTTCTGCAGCGAGATCAGAGCCTCGCGGATTGCCGGCCGGCCGACGCCGAAGCGCATCTGCAGGTCGCGCTCGGGCGGCAGCTGATCGCCGGGCTTCAGTTTGCCGGACAGGATTTGCGCCTCGAGATGCGAGGCTACGTGCTCGAAGAGCTTCTTGCGTTCTATGACGAGAGGGTCGACCATAGACCTTTCATACCATCATACTTGACAACCATGCAACTGCTTGCAAGGATGACGGCAAGATAAACCAAAACAAGGCCGGATCGGCGAACGGCTTCGTTCGCCGAAAGCGCGTTTCCGACAACGATCGGAAGCGATGGCACGGCCTTGCCAAAAAACCCCGTGGCGGGTCAGGGAGCGAGAAGACATGCGGATCGCCATTTTGGGCGGCGGCGGCGCGATGGGCGGCATTTTTGGCGGATACCTAGCCCGCGCCGGCAATGACGTCACGCTGATCGATGTGTCGAAGCCTGCCGTGGCGGCAATCAACGACAACGGCCTGACGATCGAGGAGAAGGACGGCACTCAGCCGATCATCCGCGTTCCCGCAAGCACGGAGCCTTCCAAGGTCGGGCCCGTCGACCTCATCATCAATTTCGTCAAATGCTACCACACCGATGCCGCGGTCCGCGCCGCGGCGCCGATGATCTCGGGCGTTACCGCGGTGCTCAGCCTGCAAAATGGCTGGGGAAACGCACCGCGCATCGCCGGCATTGTCGGCGAAGACAAGGTGCTTGTCGGCCTGACCTATCACGGCGGCACGCTGCTTGGTCCCGGCAGGGTGAAGCATCCTGGTGTGGGGATGACCTATATCGGCGAGCTGAGCGGCAAGACGACGCCGCGTCTGGACAAGGTGATCGAAACCTTCCGCGCCGCGCAGATCGAAACCACGAAATCGGAACGCATCCTGGACGAGGTCTGGAAGAAACTTGCCTTGAACGCCTGCACGCTGCCGGTCGCCGGCCTGCTGCATTTCATGTCGCACGAACTGGTCGCTTTTGACGCGACCAAGTCGCTGATGGCCGCGATCCTTAGGGAGGTCGTGGCCGTTGCCAATGCGCAAGGCATTTCGCTCGATTACGACGAACGTTGGGCGGCCATCACCGGATTGCTCGAGAAGGCGGTTGGCGGCAAGGCCTCGATGCTGCAGGACGTCGAGGCCAGGCGCCAGACGGAGATCGAGGTGATCAACGGCGCCATCGTCGATGCCGGCAAGCGCATCGGTGTGGCGACGCCGGTCAACGACACGATGGTCTGGATGATCCAGGCCAAACAAGCCCACTATCTTCAGGCAAAGGCATAACGATGCCGGCCTTGTCGTTCAGCGTTTGAGGCTTGAGATGGCGGCGCGCCTCGAAGTCTCGCAGCTCTCGAAATCGTTCCCCGGCGTGAGGGCGCTCGACGATGTATCGATGACGGTTGAGCCCGGCG
The DNA here is from genome assembly GCF_006439595.1 of Mesorhizobium sp. B3-1-9. Lineage (NCBI taxonomy): Bacteria > Pseudomonadati > Pseudomonadota > Alphaproteobacteria > Hyphomicrobiales > Phyllobacteriaceae > Mesorhizobium > Mesorhizobium sp. B3-1-9. The sequence continues at coordinate 246,940 of NZ_VFTJ01000004.1, read as the reverse complement.
AAATCCGGGCTCTTCTGGGCGAGAATGGCGCCGGAAAGTCGACGCTCGGCAGGATCGTCGCCGGTGTCTATGCCCGCACCAGCGGCGAGGTGCGCCTCGATGGCGTCGCTCTCGGCGAACTCGATGAGAAAGCGGCCGGCGAGCTCGGCATCGGCATCGTCCATCAGGAAGGCTCGCTGGTGCCGCAGCTCTCGGTCGCGGAGAACATCTTTGCCGGCCGGCAGCCGACGAAATGGCTCGGCCAGGTCGATGTGAGACTGATGCGTGAACGAGCCCACGCTCTCATCGCCCAACTCGGCGTTGCCATCGATCCAGCCATGAAGGTGGCGTTCTTGTCGCCGGCCCAGGCGCAGATCGTCGAGATCGCCAAGGCGCTGTCGCGCGAGTTGAAGCTTTTGATCCTTGACGAGCCGACGGCGGCCCTGACCCTGACCGAAACCGAAAAGCTGTTCGAGATCGTGCGTCAGCTGGCCAGGGACGGCGTTTCGGTCATCTATGTATCCCACCGCCTCGCCGAAATCTTCTCGCTCTGCAATTCGGTCACTGTGCTGAAGGATGGGCGGCTGGCGGGCACCCGAAAGGTCGCCGAGACCACGACGGACGAATTGATCCGGCTCATGGTCGGGCGCGAGGTCCATCTCGCGCGCTCGGCTTCGCCACGACAAGTGGGGCCGATCGTTCTTGAGGCCAATGAGATCTCCGCGCCGCCGCTTGTGCGATCGGCTTCGATCACCGTGCGTGCGGGCGAGGTCGTCTGCCTGGCCGGATTGATCGGCTCAGGGCGGAGCGAATTCTGCGAGGCCATCTTCGGTGCCAGGGCCCGCAGGGCCGGCGAAATCCGCATAGCAGGCGCGCCGATCAACCCGCAGGGACCGTGGGATGCCAAGCACGCCGGCATCGGCATGGTGCCGGAAGATCGCAAGACCTCGGGCCTCTTCCTGGGAATGGATCTCGTCAACAACATCGCCGCAACGGTCCTGTCGAAGGTCTCGTCGGGCGTCAATTTCTCCAACAGGAAGGCCGAGGCGCTGGCCGGCAACTTCATCGGCGAGCTGCGCATCTCGACGCCGAGCGTGCACAAGATCGTCGGCGAGCTCTCCGGGGGCAACCAGCAGAAGGTGCTGCTGGCAAAATGGCTAGCCATGGAGCCCCGCCTGCTCATCGTCGACGAGCCGACGCGCGGCGTCGATGTTGGCGCCCGCTCCGAAATCTATCGCCTCCTGCGTGGCCTCGCTGAGCGGGGCGTGGCGCTATTGGTCGTCTCTTCGGATCTGCCCGAGGTGCTCGCGCTCGCGGACCGCATCGTGGTGATGGCCGAAGGCCGAACAGTCGGAGAACTCGCCGGCGAAGGCGCGACCGAAGAGCAGGTTCTGCGGCTGGCGACCCGGTTCACATCGTCCGTGGCGGACGTACGCAAGGAAGCGGTTGGAGCATGAGCTTGGCACAGATTTCCCGCAACGAAGCGCAGGCGTCGGTGGAGCAGCGCGAGGCCTTGCCGCTGCGCATCGTGCGCCGGCTGGCCAATTCGCGCGAGCTGACATTGTTCGTTCTGGTCGTGCTGCTGGCGCTGGCGATGACCATCGTCTATCCGCACAATTTCCCGACCGGACCGAATATGCGGGCCGTGCTTCTGAACCTCGCGCCCGTCGGCATCCTCGTCTGCGGCATGATGCTCCTGATGATTGCGGGCACGTTCGATCTTTCGGTCGGCTCGACGCTGGCGCTGGCCGGCGTATGGGCCGGCGTTGTCGCGGGCTGGTGGGGCTGGCCCGCCGAGGCGGCTCTCCTCATCGGTGTCGTGGTCGGGGCTGTGGCTGGGCTGATAAACGGGCTGATCGTCACCCGCATCGGCATCAACGCGCTGATCGCGACGCTCGGCACGCTGACCATCTACCGCAGCCTCACCTATGTGACGGCCGGAACGGGCGTCACCCCGATCTCGGACAGCTTCGCCGAGTATGGCCGCGCCGCCGATCCTATCTTGCGCATCCAGTCGCCGTTCTGGGCAATGCTGGTTCTTGTCCTGATCGGCGGCTGGCTGATCGCCCGCACCCGCTTCTTCCGCCAGTTCTATTTCGTCGGCGGTAATCCTCGTGCGGCGCAATTGTCGGGCATCCGCGTCGACAGGCTGATTCTCATCGGCTTCGTGATCATGGGTGCGCTGGCGGGTATCGCCGGCGTGCTTGGGGCGGCGCGGCTGAACAGCGCGGTCGTCAATGCCGGCGTCGGCATCGAGCTCAAGGTCATCACCGCGACGGTGCTCGGCGGCGCCAGCCTCAAGGGCGGCGAGGGCACGGTTCTGGGCGGCATTCTCGGCGTGCTTTTCATCGCCCTGATCGAGAACGCCATGATCATCAATGCGGTCGGCGTGTTCTGGCAGGGACTGGTCGTCGGTCTCGTCCTGCTGTTCGCCGTCTCGCTCGACCGCTTCAAGACCGCGGGCCGCGCCTGATCGGGCAGCAAGCGGGGGAAATCCGGCCAGAGCCGGGGGAACTGCAAAAACTGGGATCAGAACCCAATCAGGAGGAAACAGGAATGGGCTCTATGCTGAAATCGACATTGATCGCCTTGGGCATGACGGCGCTTGCATCGGCCGTGACGGCACCTGCGCGCGCGCAGGAATCATCGTTTGGCCCAGCCGACGCCAAGGAGACCTACTACTGGATTTCCAACAAGGCCAACCTTCCGCTCTTCGTGCAGTACGACTATGTCGGCATGAAGAAGATCGCCGAGGAACTCGGCGTGAAAGTGGTCGTTGCCGGGCCGACCGATTTTGACCTGCCGGGCTTTATCGCCGCAGTCGACCAGGTCTGCGCGCAGAAGCCAAATGGCGTGTCCGTGGTGGGTGGCTGGGATCCGTCTCTGACGGAATCGGTCAAGAAGTGCCTGGAACAGGGTGTGCCCACCGTCGTCGACGACGGCGATCTGCCGGACTCGGGCCGCTTGGCTTACATCGGCACGAACTGGACACAGGTCGGCGTCGCGCAGGCCAAGAAGATAATGGAGAAGCTGCCCAGCGGCGGCAAGCTGGCCATGATGTCGATCATCAATGCCGGCAACATGCGTGAGGCGGTCGCTGGCTTCAAGGCCTACATCGAGGCCAATGGCGGCGGCAAGTACAACATCGTTTCCAACGAAGACGACGGCGGCGACGCGCAGAAGGCCGCGCAGGTGACGGCCGCGATCCTGGCCGCCAATCCGGACATCGCCGGCATCGCCGGCTTCGACTCGGAATCCGGCGCCGGCATCGTCACCGCATTGCGCGAGGCCGGCAAGAATCCAGGCGACATCAAGGTGACCGCGATGGAGCAGACGCCCGACTTCTTCAAGACAGCCAAGCAAGGCTGGGTCGACGGCATCGTGGTGCAGAACCGCGAGCTCTTCATCTACTACGCCGTCAAGATCCTGCACGACTACAATCACAACGGTCTGAAGTCCGCCGGCCTTGGCGCCGCCGATGGCGGTCGTCCGGTCCCCGATACGCTCGACACCGGCGTACTCCTCGTCACCAAGGACAATGTCGACAAGGTGACGGCCGCGCTCGGCGTCAAGTAGTCGATCTCCACGAGGGCTGTCGCCCCTTCCTCCGGCGGTTCACCCCTGCCGCCGGAGGCACCTTTGAAGCGAACCAACCCGATCAAGTCGCGACCATGGCCGCAACAGTGACACCACAGACGATACCGGACGACGTGGACATCCACGATCCTGCGTTCGTCGCCGATCCATTCTCGGCCTTCGACAGGCTGCGGCGCGAATGTCCGGTGGCCCGGTCGAACAGGCACGGAGGTTTTTGGCTGCTGAGCCGCTATGACGACGTGCGGTCCGCGGCAATCAATTGGCGCGACTACACATCCAGCGTTCCCGGCGTGACGGCCATTCCCGTGATCACGCCGCGCACCGAACCCCAGCTGCCGATCGAAGTCGATCCGCCGCGGCACTCGCGTTACCGCGCGCTGGTCAATCCGGTCTTTGCCCCACAACGTGTCGCCGCCATCACGCCGCGCGTCAGGGCGCTGGCCCGGTCCCTCTTCGAGAAGATGGCTGCGAAGGGACAGGCCGAGATCGTTGCCGAATTCTGCGTGCCGGTTGCCGTCGCCTCGCTGGCGGCCTTCACCGACGTGCCGCTGGAAGATTCGGACAGGTGGATCGGCTGGATCACCAGCATGTTCAACATGAGCGACCCTGCAGCCGGCGCGGCTTCGAGCCGTGAACTCAACGCCTATATCGAGAAGCTGATCGCGGCGCGGCGCTCCAAGTCGACCGACGACTTCATCAGCATGCTGATTGCGGCCGAGATCGATGGCGAACGGCTGGACGACAATCAGATACGCTCATTCATGACCGTCGTCTTCGGCGCAGGTTTCGAGACCACGGCGGATGGTCTTTCGGTAATGCTGCACTGGCTCGCCGAACACCCGAAGGCCCTGGAGCGGCTTGCCGAGGAGCCAGCGCTCGTTCCCACCGCGGTGGAGGAGTTCCTGCGCTATTCCTCGCCGATCGAGATTTTCGGCCGCAACGCCTCGCACGACCTGTGCCTGCACGGTCGCAACATACGCGAGGGCGATATTGTGGCGCTCGGTTTCGGCTCGGCCAACCGAGATCCATCGGTATTCGAAGCGCCGAACGAGCTGCGCCTCGATCGCAATCCGAACAAGCATCTCACTTTCGGGGCCGGCCCACATCTTTGCGCCGGTGCGGGTGTAGCGCGCATGGAAATGGCGGTGACACTTGAGACGCTGATCGAAGCTCGCTTGAGCCTTGCGCCTGACACGACGAAAGAGCTTCGCTGGAAGACACGCGGCGATCGGCACGGACTTTCCTGCCTGCCGCTCAAGATCGACACGAGAAAGACGAGTTGAACCGATGACGCTTCGACCCACGACCCGCATCCGCTTCCACGGCGTCGCCGCCTACGAGATTCTGACCGAGAACGGCATGCGCATATTGTGCGATCCCTTTCTCGATCAGAACCCCGGCGCCGCAACCAAATCCACCGAATTCGACCACGTGGATCTGGTGATCGTTAGCCATGCGGCCTTCGATCATCTGGGCGACACCGACAAAATCGCTGCCAAATATGGATGCCCGGTCGTCTGCGGCGGCGAGGTGAAGGCCTGGCTGATGGACCGCGGCATCCCCGCAAACCAGATTCGTGCAACCACCTGGGGCATCCGTGTCAAGGTGGCGGGCATCGAGATACAGCCGCTCGAATGTCACCACTGGTCGCAGATCAGGTTGAAGGACAATTCCTTCATATCAGGCGTGCCGATGGCTTTCATCGTCTATGCCGACGGGCTGCGTTTCTACCACTATGGCGACACAGCCATCTTCTCCGACCTGAAGCTGCAGGGCCAACTCTACAAGCCGAATGTCGGATGCATCGGCATCGCCAATCCGCAGGAGGTCCTGCATCTCAATCCGATGCCTGGCGAAATGCTGACGGGCGAGATGAGCCCCTACGAGGGGGTCCTTGCGACCCAATGGCTCGGGCTCGAGACCGTGCTGCCATGCCACTACATCACCCTCGACGGCGACAAGGATGTCGCCGACTACATGAAGCATCACGGCGCGGCGAGGGCGCGCGGCGAGCCTATCGCCGACCCCTATCTGCTTCGGGCCGGCGACTGGATCGAATTCGACGCCGAAGGCAGGGTGGTGCGCCCCGCAAAGGCGGCATGATGCAGGCCGCCATTTTCGATCAGCCGCGGTCGATCCGCATCGCCGATGTGCCGAAGCCGCTCCCTGGACCGGGCGAGGTGCTGGTGCGCGTCAGGGCAGCGGGCCTGTGCGCCGGCGATCTCTACATCTACACCGGCAAAAATCCTTACGTGATCTACCCGCGCATCGGCTGTCACGAGATCGCCGGCACGGTCGAGGCTTACGGTCAAGGGACCGCCGGTCCGAAGGTCGGGACGCGTGTCGTCGTCGACCCGTTCATAGGCTGCGGCCATTGCTATCCTTGCCGGGTCGGCAAGCGCAATTGCTGCGCCAACCTCGCCATTATCGGTGTGCATCGCGAGGGCGGCTTCGCCGATTTCGTCACCGCGCCCGCGACCAATTTGAACCCTGTGCCGGACGGGCTGACCGATTTCGAGGCGGCATTCGCCGAGCCGGTCGCCATCGGCGTCCAGGGTTGCCGGCGTGGAATGGTCACCGCCGACGACACGGTCCTCGTTCTAGGCGTCGGTCCGATCGGTCTGGCGATCGTCGAGGTCGCGCGGGCGCTCGGCGCCAAAGTCTACGCAACCGACCTTTCGGCGGAGCGGCTGTCCACCGCCGCGGACATGGGTGCAACTCCGATCGCCGGCGGCGCGGGCCTGCTCGAGCGCGTGCTTGAGATCACGAACGGCGAGGGGATGCCGGTCGTCATGGAGGCGACGGGTGCGGCGCCAGCGATGGAACAGACCATCGACCTCGTCGCCGCCGGCGGCCGTATCGTCATCCTCGGCCTCGTCAAGAAAGGGCAGGGCGTCACGTTTCCCGGCCTGGATTTCACCCGCAAGGAAGTCACGATCCTCGGGTCGCGCGCGTCCGTCGATTGCTTTCCCGAGGCGCTCGATCTGCTTGCGTCGGGCAAGATCCACTATCCCAAGATCGCCAGCAGCTTCTCGCTGTCCGAGGCACCCACCGTTTTCAAAACACTCGCTGACAATCCGATGGCCTTGCACAAGGCTGTCTTCGTTTCGGAGGCCGTATGAAATTCGTGACTTTCTCCCATAAGAAGGCGGGGCATCACCACCACGCCGGCGTCCTCGACGGCGAGGAGGTGGTGTGCCTCACCGAAGCCGGGCTAGCGGCCTCGGTGCTCGACATCGTGCAGGGCGGCAAGTCTGCGCTCGACAAAATTCGCGGCGGACTTACCCAGGCGCCGCGCTATGCGCTTGTCGATGTCATGCTCGAAGCCCCCATCCGCCCCGGCAAGGTTCTTTGCTCCGGCATCAACTACAAAGGGCATGCCGAGGAAAATCCTAACGCCAAGATGCCAACCGAGCCGTTCTTCTTCGCAAAGCTGCCGTCATCGGTCGTCGGGCCGGACGTGGCGGTCGAGAAGCCGGTTCGAACCGAACAGATGGACTACGAGGTTGAATTCACCGCCGTGATCGGCAAGCGCCTGCACAAGGCCGCGGAGGCCGATGTGATGCCGGCGGTCTTCGGCTACACGCTGCTCAACGATATCTCCGCCCGCGACGTTCAATTCAAGGACAACCAGATTACCATCGGCAAGAATTTCGCCGGCTTCGCGCCCATCGGCCCCTGCATCGTCACTGCCGATGAACTGACCAGGCCGGATGATGTGGCGCTGAAGACCCGGCTCAACGGCAAGCTGCTGCAGAATGGCAGCACGTCCGACTGGCTCTTCTCGCTGCCGCGGCTGATATCCTTCCTCTCACACTATGTGCCGATTGAGCCCGGCGATCTCGTCTCGACCGGAACGCCGGCTGGCGTAGGCGCCTTCCAGAAGCCGCAGATCTTCATGAAGGCGGGCGATATCGTCGAGATCGAGGCGACTGGCATCGGCGTGCTCAGAACGCCGATCGTGGCCGGATAGAGGTATGGCCCGCCCTTTGCGCATTGGTGTGATCGGCTGCGGCTTCTTCGCGCAGAACCATTTGCATTCCTGGCGCGACCTCGCCGAAACGGGAGCGCAACTCGCTGCCGTTTGCGATGTCGATGCCGGCAAGGCGCGCGCGGCTGGGGAGCAGTTCGGCGTGCCGTTTTACTCGGACGCCGAAAGCATGCTCGAGGCTGAGCGTCTCGACGTGGTCGATATCGTCACGCGCCATGACACGCACAGGCTGTTGGCGGAGATCGCCATCGCGCATCGCGTTGCCGCGATCGTCCAGAAGCCGTTCGCGTCGACCTGGCAAGACTGCGTTGCGATCGTCGAATCGGCCCGTAAGGCAAATGTATGGCTTGCAGTGCACGAGAACTTCCGGTTCCAGGCGCCGATGCGCGTGGTCCGCAAGGTGATCGACAGCGGCGCGATCGGAACGCCGAGTTGGGCGAGGATTCGCTTCAGGACCGGCTTCGATGTCTACAAGACCCAGCCCTATTTCTATGACGAGGAGCGGCTGGCGATTGCTGATGTCGGCATCCACATGCTGGACCTTGCGCGCTTCTTCCTCGGCGAGGTCGAGCACATCTCCAGTGAAACCCAGAAGCGCAATCCGCGCGTTCGCGCCGAGGATACGGCGACCATGCTGCTGCGCCATGCAAGTGGCGCGGTGTCGGTTGTGGAATGCACGTACGAGTCGCGACGTCTGCCCGATCATTTTCCTGAAACGCTGCTGGTCGTTGAAGGTCCCAAGGGCGCGATTTCGCTTGGAGCCGGCTGCAGGATAACGGTGACGAGCGATGGCAAGACCTGGACGCAAGATGCTGGCGCGCCGCTCCTGACCTGGACCGGTCATCCCTGGCATGTCGCCCAGCAAGGCGTGATCGGCGCATGCGGCCATTTTCTCGACTGTCTGCAGCGTGGCGTCCCGGCCGAAACCAGCGGTGAGGACAATCTCAAGACATACGCGCTGGTCGACGCCGCCTATCGCGCCGCGGACGAACGGCGCGCCATTCAACCCATGCAATGGAATCCCATTCACAACGGAGAGCCTGGATGAGCATGCTTTCCGAAGCGGCCTTTGCGCTGACCGTTGTTTTCGAGCTCGTCGAGGGGACCTTTCCCGAGTTCTACCGGCTCGTTTCGGAGAATGCGGCGTCATCTGTCGAGCTTGAGCCGGGATGCCTGCGCTTCGATGTGCTGACACCGCTGGGACCCCAGAAACCGTCGCAGATCTTCCTCTACGAGATCTATCGTGATCGCGCAGCCTTCGACCTGCATCTTGCTTCCGAGCACTATCGCAGCTTCGATGCCAGCACGCGCGACATGGTGAGCAGCAAGACGGTCGTGACATACAAGGTCGATGAGAACTTCAAGCAGGCGAAGCTGTGACAGCCGATCCGGATCCTCTGGCGCTTTACGGCACCGACGAGCCCCTGCCGGAACGACGGCTTCTGACTGCCGGATCGCTGACCGCTATCCTTGAGGACGGCAATCTGCGGACGATTTCCTTTGCCGGCGTCGAGGTGGTTCGAGCGATAAACTATCTCGCGCGCGATTCATCCTGGGGGACTTACAAGGCCGAGCTCTCCAATGTCTCTGTGGCGACGGAAGGGGACTCCTTCAAAGTAGGCTACGATGGATTCTGCAGCGGTCCGCAAGGCCGCTTTGCTTATCGAATGACGATTACCGGCGACGCTTCGGGCGAACTCAGCCTGGAGGCCGAAGGTGTTGCACTCACCGATTTTCCGACAAACCGCACAGGCTTCGTCGTGCTTCACCCTGCCGAGGCAGCGGGCGGAAAGCTGTCCATCCGGCACAGCAACGGAATGATCGAAGATACGACTTTTCCCTCTCTGATCAGTCCGGATCAGCCTGCATTCGACATCTCGGCGCTGACGCATTACCCGGCGCCTGGCATGACCTGCACCGTCACCATGGAAGGCGATGCCTTCGAAATGGAGGACCAGCGCAACTGGACGGACGCCTCTTTCAAGACCTATATCCGGCCACTTTCAAAACCCCGTCCATATATCATTCGCAAAGATACGCAGGACCGTCAGTGCATCACTGTTTCCGTGCGCGCCGATGCGTCGGCAACCCAAAAGACAACCGGCGGCGTTGTAACTCTGACGCTTGGCGGACCGGCTGGACGCATGCCGTCTATTGCTTTGTTCCTCGATCCAGACGATTTGCCTGACGCGACGGCCAGCGCATCTTTGCTTGGGCCGGTTCCGGAGATCATTGTTCGCTTCGACAGCGCGCGCGGGCATGACGCTCGGATGCTTCGCAAATCAGCCGACCTTGCGGATGCGCTCGGCGCCCGATTGGCGGTCGAGGCGATTGTTGAAACGGTCGATCCCTCAGCAGAAGCAGCGGCCATTGCCGGTGCGTTTCGTTTGTCCAAAGTCAAACCCAGCGCGCTGCTGGTTTCGCCCCGGCGCGAATTCAAGACGCGGCCCACGAACGATTTGCCGGCGGGTGAACGGCCCGTCGGCGAACTGGTCGATGCGCTCAAGGCAAGTGGCATCGATTGCCTGATAGGCGCGGGAACTCCCTCCCTGTTCACCGAATTCAACCGCAATCCGCCGAGCGGCGATGCGGATTTTGTCTTCTTCGGCAACAGCGCGATCGTGCATGCCGCCGACGAGCAGTCGGTCATGGAAACCCTGACGGTTTATTCAGCCGTGATGGAGACGGCGCGGCATTTATGTCCTGACAAGTCGATCTGGCTGGGACCGTGCACGATCGGTATGCGACATAATCCTTACGGACAGTCAGTTGCGGCCAATCCTGATCTTGTCCGGATACCTGCCGCCCGCATCGACCCGCGCCAGCAAGCATTGTTCGGTGCCGCCTTTGCCGTCGGCGTGGCGACCCAGGCAGCCGCGGCAGCCGCCGATCGATTGATATTGGCAGCACCCACCGGACCTTTCGGGCTTTTGAATGAGGATGGCACCCCGCGACCGTCACAGGCCATCCATGCCCAACTCGTGGCTGCAGCAGGAACCCAGCGCTACAACGTCTCGGTCAATCATTCGGCAGTGGCGGCCGTCGCTTTTCAGCTCGCCGACGAAATCCGCATCCTGGCGGCAAATCTAACGTCGGCGCCGATCGAGATTGCGTTGGCCCCGACGGCAAAACTTCAAGGCGTCACTTGCGACGGTCCGGAACTGGTGAATTCTCATCGGGCCAGCCACTCAGTAGGACCATACCGCTCTGTCGCTTTTCAGGTTGCCCGACACGGGAGACGAGGTAGGGGGCCTTGACGAGCCCTACAAATTCGGCCCGGCGACCGATATCGTCGAGCTTCCCGTCACCGGGGGGCTGGACGATTATCCAGCCTTCGAGGTCGTTGCCGGCTGGAACCAGGGCTATTCGAATCCGCCCGACATCGAGGAAATCGGGTGGGATGACTTTCAGTATGCGCTCGAGAACTGCAAGGGCGGCATCTACACGCTCACCATGCATCCCGAATTCATCGGCCGCGGCCATCGCATCATGATGCTCGACCGGCTGATCCAGCGCATGAAAGCCTGCGCGGGCGTGCATTTCACCACTCTCGGCGCTTATGCCGCCGAATGGAATCGCAGAACCCGCTCGAAAAATGGAAGTCGGAAAACCCGATGCGCACCGGCGCGTCAACAGCTTCCCATCGCTCTGACCGGCCGTGGGTGGCTACGGCAACAGAACGAGCGCCCCGCTGGCCTTGCGGGTTTCCAGGTCTCGATGGGCGTCTGCGGCTTTGGCCAGCTCGTAGGACGCTGGCTGCCCGATCCTGACGGCGCGCTGGCGAAATGCCGTAAAGAAGCGGCCGACATGTGGCGCGAGCTTCTCGGGCGTGTCGGTGTAATGAGCATAATTGGGCCGCGAAACGGTGATCGACTTCGAGGCCAGGCGGTCGATGTCCCAGGCGCCGACCGGCCCCGATGCCTGGCCGAAGCTGACGAGATGACCGCGTGTGGCAAGGGCCGCGAGCGAGCCGGCGAAAGTATCGACACCGACGGCATCGTAAATGACGTTGGCGCCTGCGCCGGCGGTCAGCCGCATCACCGCCTCGCTGAAATCCTCCCGGGAATAGACGATGACATGGTGCGCGCCAAGACGCTCGACGATGCGCGCCTTGTCATCGCTCGACACGGTTGCGATCACGGTGGCGCCGAGATGGCGTGCCCATTGCACCAGCAATTGGCCGATGCCACCGGCGGCGGCGTGGATGAGCACGACCTCGCCTGGCCGAACGGCATGGACGTCGTGCAGGAGAAAACTGGCTGCCACGCCCTTGAGCAGGCTCGCGGCGGCGACCTCGTCAGAAATGTCGTCCGACAGCCGCACCAACAGATCGGGCGCCATGTTGCGGCGCTCGGCATAGGCGCCGACCGGCGGGCAGGCATAGGCGACACGGTCGCCGACCGACAGGCCGGATATTGCCGCGCCGACAGCCTCGATGACACCTGCCGCCTCCATGCCCGGCACGCCCGGCGGCCGCAGCAGATCGAAGAAGCCGGTGCGGCAATAGACGTCGATGAAGTTGACGCCGATCGCCGTGTGGCGGATTCGCACCTCGTCGGACGCCGGCGGCGGCAATGCGATTTCCTTCAACTGCAGAACCTCCGGTCCGCCATAGCGCTCGACAAGGATCGCGCGCGTCGTTTCTTGTGTGTCCCGGGGCGGTGCTAGGATCGACGGCGCGGGGATCGAACGGGGTGCCACGCCTGTCGGCCTCGACGGCATGATTGCCGGCGACGGCCTTGCCTCGGCCGGCACGACGGCGTCGCGGCGCCCGAGGAGATTGCGGATCGCGGCAAAGCCGGCACGATAGATATCTTCGGCGACCAGCTTCACCAGTTCGTCGCGGCGATGCGCCGGTGGGTGGAATTCGGAGCGCCATTCCCAGAAGGTGGCGTTGCCGTCGGTCACCGGCTTCAGCCGTATCGACGCGACATAGCCCATCAACGGCAGCGGCGCCTCGAGCAGGCAGTAGCTCAGCCGGCGCTCCTTGTCGGACAGCGCCAGAAGCTGCTCGCGCAGTTCGCCGCCGTCGGCCAGACGGAAATGGCGCACGGCGCCAACCGCGTCGGCCGGCTCGCCGCCATCGATCTCGCTCGACGCGATGGCCGGGTGCCAGCGGTCGTGGCCGTTGAAATCGCGCAGGATGGCCCAGACCTCCTCGATCGGGGCATCAATGATCGTGCTCTGGCGGACTTGGACCATTCGCGGCGGTCAGCGTCCGAAGCGCTGCTTCAGCGCGGTAAGCGCGGCCTGGAACACGCCGCTGCCTATCTGCTGCGTCAGCGCGGCCTCGCGCTCGGGGGCGCAATCGAACTCGGCCTGCCATTCGGCCAACGTCAAATTGCCGTCGGTTATCGGCGTCAGCGACAAGGTGGCGACATAGTTCTCCACCTGCATCGGGCTATCCAGGATCGCGTAACTGCAGGAGAGGTCGTAGTCCGACAGCGCCAGCAGTCGTTCGCGGATCCGTCCGCCGTCCTTGAGCCTGAAACTGCGAATGCAGCCGATCCGGTCGGCATGCGCATTCTGCTCGATGCGGCTCTCGGCCACGAAAGGCGCCCAGTCCGGCAAGCCGTTGAAGTCGCGCACGACCTTCCAGACGTCCGCGGCCGGAGCCGGGATGACCGAGGAGACATAGACCTTGGTCATGCTTGCGGGCCGGCCGTGGGCATGGCGGTCCGAGCATTTATTGTCTTGCGCCGCGCCAGATCGACCCCCACTCCGTCGAGCTTCGCTCGACACCTCTCCCCCGATCGACGGGGGAGAGGAAAGGCGCGAGGCGATTCCAACTGGCTCCTTTCCTCTCCCTCCGGAGGAGGGAGAGGTGGCGCTGCGAAGCAGCGACGGAGTGGGGGAACCGCTTGGCAAGAAAACACCGCCGTCACCTCAATGGTCGCGGTCGTCATCATCGTCCTTGGCGGCCTTGCCCTTGCCCTTCTTATCGCGGGCGAGGTTCGAAATGTCCTTGGCATCGCGCAGCACGTCGGTCATCCGTCCGAGCGAGCCGCCCTCGATGCCGATCTCCTTCATCAGATTGTCGATCATCGGCGCTTGCACCCGGTAGCGCAGCGCCGAATCGATCACCTCGTCGGTGACGTTGCGGTTGCCGCCAGATCCACCGTTGATACCGTCGACATGCAGGATCTTGATGCCGTCGATTTTCTCCATCGGCTTGACGCTCTCGCGGATGATGCCTTCCATGTGATCCAGCAATTTGCCGCGCAGGCGCCCGGCGCGCGCCTCGCTGGAAAGAAGGTTCTCCGCTTCGTTGATCTGCCGATGGCCGGTCGCGTCGACCTCGTAGCGCTGGGCGGCGGCAAGGGCGTGGATCTTTTCCGATTCCGCGGCGGCGACGGCCGCGATCTTCTGTGCCTCCGCCAGGCTCTTTGCGGCCTTCATCTCGGCGTCGGCGGCGGCTGTCACGCGAAGGGCCTCGCGCTCCGCCTCTCGGCTGGCGCCGATCAGGTCGGTCAGCTTGCGGCGCTCGGCGATCTCGCGCTCGCGGGCGGTCAGGGCCTGTTCCTCGGCCTGGATGGCTTTGGCGCGAACGGCTTCCGACGCGGCGATCGCCGAGGAGCGTTCCTGCGTCTTCTTGGCGATGTCGATAGCCTTCTGGATCTCGGCGATCTCGATCTTCTGGTCGCGGTCGACGCTGAGCTGACGAAGGTCGCGCTCCTTGATAAGGCGAGTCTCCTCGATGCCGCGCTCGGTGGTGATGCGGGCTCGCTCGACCTCTTCTCCAGCCGAGATCTCGGCTTCCTCGAAGGCCTGACGCTTGGCGATCTGCAGGGCTTCGAGATGGCGTTCCCTGGCGATCCGCACCTCGTCGACGGCACGTTCCTGCTCGATCCGCGCGGTCTCGGTTGCCTGGTTCTCGACGATCTCGGCGCGGCGCTTCTCCGCCTCCGCCCTGGTTACTTCGAGCGCCTTTTCCGCTAGCGCGATCTGGCGTTCGAGCTCGGCTATTTCGAGCGCCTTCTTGCGTTCGATCTCGAGCCCGCTCTGCGCGCCTTCGCGCTCGATGCGCGCCTTCTCCAGCGCAAGTCCGAGAGCGATCTGCTCGCGCTCGGTCAATTCGCGCATCTTCATCTCGGCCTCGTCGAGCGCGCGGCGGCGCGCGATCTCGCGGCGCTGCGTGTCTTCCTCGCTGCGGATGCGTTCCTCGGTGATGCTGCGCTCCTGGGCAAGACGCGATTTCTCCACCGCCTCGCGCGCGGAAAGTTGCGCCTGTTCGGCTTCCTGGTCGCGTACGGCGCGTTCCCTGGCGAGCTCGGAGCGCTGCGCCGCGCGGCGGATCTCGACTTCGCGCTCCTGTTCAAGGCGCGCATATTCGGTGTCGCGCTCGATCTCCAGCACCTTGCGCTGGGTGTCGAGGTTCTGGTTGCGGATGTCGACCAAAGTGCGCTGCTCGATCTCGTTGCGCATGCGGCGCCTGGTCTCGATGGACTCCGTCAGCTGCGTCAGGCCTTCGGCATCGAAGGCGTTGGACGGATCGAAATATTCGAGGCTGGTCTGGTCGAGGTCGACGATGGCGACGCTTTCCAGTTCCAGCCCGTTGGCGGCCAGCGAATCCGAAGCAAGCGCGCGGACCTTGTCGGCGTAGTCGCCGCGCAGCTCATGCATCTCTTCCAGCGTCATCTGCGCGGCGACGGTGCGCATGGCGCCGGCGAACTTGCCCTCCAGCAGTTCGCGCAGGCTGTCGGGCTGCAGCGTGCGGCGGCCGAGCGTCTGCGCCGCGGCAGCGACGAACTCGCGGCTCGCGCCGACGCGGACGAAGAACTCGGCGATGAGATCGACGCGCATGCGGTTCCTGGTGATCAGCGCCAGCGCGTCCTCGCGGCGAACCTCGATGCGCAGCACCCCCATGTTGACCGGGGTGATCTCGTGCAGCACCGGAATGACGAAGGCGCCGCCATTGACCACCACCTTCTCGCCCAGGAAGCCGGTGCGCACGAACGCCGTCTCCTTGGTCGAGCGGCGATAGAGCCATCGCAAGATGTAGACGGCGATCACCACGACGACCGCGGCAACGATCAGCCACAACAGGAAAGCGCCAAAGCTCTGCGCGTCCATGATTTATTCTCCCCTACACAATCCGGTCAGTGCCAGGCGCCCGGCACCAATTTCGAAGATCCGTCCGCCGTCCGGTAAAGTCCAACTGTTCATGCCCGCCTCTGCAGCTTCGGGGTGATCGCGTGGAACGCGCTGATCACCGCATCGACAAAGGGCGTGTCGTTGATGTTGGCGCGCACCCGCTCGACATGGCGCTGGGGCGTCCGGCGAACGGTCTTTTCGATCGCTTCGAACAGAGCGTTGTCGGCTTCCGGATCGTGAAAGGGCTGGCTAGGCGCATCGAGCAGCGACACGCCGCCCTCGGGTAGCAGGAAGCGCACCGGTCCGTCCATGGCGTTGAGCCGCCCGCCGATCCATTCGCCGAAGGCCCGGTTCTCGTCGCGGGTCGTGCGCATCAGCGTGACATTTGGATTGTGAATGACGAATTTGCGGCCGCGGAACTTTTCCGGCACGGTCTCGCGCGGCCCGAAATTGACCATGTCGAGCGCGCCGGCCGAGCCGACATAGGGCAGCCTTGTGCGGATCGCCGCTCCGAAACGATCCTCGGTCGCCGGGAAGACGCCGCCGACGATCATGTCGGCCACTTCGGTCGTGGTGAGATCGAGGAAAGCCGACAGCAGCCGGGAGTCGCCGAGATTCTCCATGGCGCGCCCGCCGATGCCGGTGGCGTGGAAGACGAGGCAGTCATAGTCGGCTTCGAGCCGTTTCGTCACCGCCTGCACCGCCGGCGTGGTGACACCGAACATGGTGATGCCGAGGGCAGGGCGCGCCAGCTTGCGCCTGGCGTCCCACGCCTCGGCATTGGGCAGTTGCGCGACCATGCCGGCCATGGCGTGGGCGGCGTTGGACAGCACCTGCTCGGTGATTGAGTTCAACCCCTGAACATCGGCGATCGAATGGAACATCATGATGTCGGCGCCCCCGACATATTTGGCGACGTCGCCTGCCGCCACCGTCGAGACCATCAGCTTGGGAATGCCGACAGGCAGAACCCGCATGCCCGACGTCGCCAGCGTGGTGCCGCCGGAGCCGCCCGCCGAGATGACGCCGCCGATGCGCGGCTCGCGCTCGATCCAGCGCGCGAAAGCCTCCGCCATGGCGCTGACCGAGTCGCCGCGATCGTCGGTGAAGACGGCCGAGGATCCGCGCGGGTGCATGCCGGCCACCTGCATGGCGGGCACGTCCGCGCTCGACGGCTTTCCCGACGTCGACAGGTCGACGGTGCGCACAGGCAGTCCGAGCGACTTCAGCCGGTCGGCGACGAAGCGCAATTCCTTGCCCTTGGTGTCGAACGTGCCGACGACCAGCACGGTTTTGCCGATGCGCTCGGCAAAGGGGATGGCGAAGACCTTCCTCGGGTCGTCCTGGGGCGCCGTCTTGTCGACGGCCGCCTGCCTCAATTCGGTGACCGGCACGTTCCAGCGGTTGGGCAATTGGGTGACGGGCCGATAGACGCCGTCGCCCCCCGCCGGCTCGAGCGATCCGGCGGACGCGCGGTCGACGCGATAGACGGCCGCCAGTTGCTCCTTTGCCTGTGCCGCTTCCGTCGGCGTGACAGGCGCTTCCTCGGCATGGCGTCCGACGCCGAGCAGCCGCTGCTGCAGGTCGCGGTCGACGGTGAGCGCGGCCGCGTCCATCAGCCGGTTGATCCGGCCATTGACCATGATCGCGACCTGGCTGGAGACAGCGGTCGCGACGCCGATGTTCTGTTCGATCACGAGCACCGCCATCTCGCCTTCGGCGGCAAGGTCGACCAGCATCTTTTCGACCTGGTCGACGATGATGGGCGCCAGCCCCTCGGTCGGCTCATCCATCACCAGAAGCTTCGGGTCGCTGAGGAGCGCGCGCGAGATGGCGAGCATCTGCTGCTCGCCCCCCGACAGCTGCGATCCGCCATTGTGCCGGCGCTCCGCCAGGCGCGGAAAGGTCTGGTAGACACGCTCGACCGTCCAACTCGCGTCACGCCGATTGCCGCCGGCAAGGCGCAGATGCTCGTCGACCGTCAGGCTCGGCCAGACGCGCCGCCCCTGCGGCACATAGCCGACGCCGAGGCGGTGGATCTCGTGCGGTTCGAGCGCGGTGGTCTCGCGGCCGTCGAAGCGGATCGAGCCGGAGCGCGCGCGCTTCAGTCCGACGATGGTATTGCACAGCGTCGACTTGCCCATGCCGTTGCGGCCGACCACGGAAAGCACGCCGCTCTCCAGCGTCAGCGAAATCCCCTGCAAGGCATGGCTCTCGCCATAGAAGACCTGCAGGTCTTCTATCTTCAGCACCGCCCTGGGGCTTTTGCCGGCGGGGCGTTCAGCCATGCTTGCCTCCGAGATAGATCTGTTGGACCTCCGGATCGGCCTCGATTTCCTGCGGCGTGCCTTCCTTGAACAGGTACCCATTGTGCATCATCGACACGTAGTCCGCCACGCGCAGGGCGACGTCGAGATCATGCTCGATGATGATGAAACCGATATGCTTCGGCAACGCGTTGAGGATGGCGACGAGGTCGCGCCGCTCGGTCGGCGAAAGACCCGCCGCCGGTTCGTCGAACAGGATGAAGCGCGGCGCGCCGGCGAGCGCCAGCGCGATTTCCAACTGGCGTTGCTGGCCGTGGCTCAGCGTCGCCACCAGTGCGTCGCGATGGGCTTCGAGATGAACCGCCTCGAGGATCGATCGCGCCTGCACCATGTTGACGTCGGCGGCGGTGGGCCTCAGCAGCGAAAACCGCTGGCGCGAGACGCCTCGGCAGGCGAGAAAGATGGAATCGAGGACCGACAGCCCCTTGAACAGCTGCGAGATCTGATAGGTGCGGCGCAGGCCGCGGCGGATACGCTCGTGCGGCGGCAGGTCGGTGATGTCCTCGCCGAAGAAACGGATGCGTCCGGCAGTCGGCAGGAAGTCGCCGGTCACGGCGTTGAACAGGGTGGTCTTGCCGGCGCCGTTGGAGCCGAGGACCGCGCGCCGCTCGCCGGCCGCGATCCTCATATCGATGCCCGAGAGCGCCACCAGCGCTCCGAAATGCCGCGCCACGCCATCGAGCTCCAGCGCGTAGGCACTGGTGCTTTGCAGACGGTTCGCGGCCAGGTTTTCGGTCACTGACGATGCTCTTGGCGCGTGCCGTTAGGGGCAGCTCGGATTGTCGCGGTTGACCGCCCCGAGCTTCATGAACTCGTCCTCGGGAATGCCCAGCGTCTGATTGACCTGCGGCACGACCTTGACCAGCTTGTTGAGAAGAGTGCCGTCCGAGCCTTCGGTAACCTCGGTCAAGAAGATGTCGGCGACGGCGTTGCGGTTCTTGTCGAGCGACACTTTGCCGGTCGGCGTGTCGAAGGAAAGCTTCGACAAGGCCTCACGCAACTTCTTGCCGCCGTCGGAGACGTCGCCGCCAACCTGGTCGAGCGCCAGCAGCGTCGCCTTCATGTTCACATAGTAGCCATGGGCGAAGAGCGAGGGGGACGGGAACGCTCCCGGCTGCTTCTCGTAGGCGTCGACAAACGTCTTCCAGGCGGGCGCGTCATTGGTGTCGGCGGTCGGTCCGGCAGACGGCGTGCCTTTCAGCACATCCTTCAGCTTGCCTTTCGAAGTCAGCACGGTCTGGTCGACGGTGATCGAGCCGCCGATGAGCGGAGCCGAGCCCCCGGCCTGCTGGTATTGGGTCAGGAAGTTGACGGCGTCGGCGCCGCCGAGCGCCACATAGATGGCGTCGACATCCTCGGGAATCGCCGCGATGACGGAGGAGAAGTCCTTGTTGCCGATCGGCACCCAGGATTTCGACGGCACGTGCCCGCCGGCCTTGCAGAACTCGGCCATGAAGCCGAACACCTGCGTGTAGGGGAAGGAGTAATCCTCGGCGACGGTGGCGACCTTCTTGTAGCCCTTGTCGTTGAAGGCATAGGTGCCGAGGCCGGCCATCCACTGCGCCCCGTCGGTGGAAAAGCGGAAGAAGTTCTCGGCCGGATTGCGCAGCGTCGTGTCCTGCGCTGCCGAGGTGCCGTTGATGAACGTCACGTCCGGCTTGGTCTTGGCATAGTCCTTGACGGCGAGGCCTTCATCGCCCGAAAGCGGGCCGACCAGCACCTTCACGCCGTCCTGCTCGACAAGCTTGCGCGCGGCGCGCACGGCGCTGTCGGGCGAGGCGTCGGACGAGCCCTTGACGATCTCGATCTTCTTGCCGGCGACGGTGCCGTTGGTCTCGGCGACCGCCGTCATGGCGCCGCGTTCGCCGTCCTCGCCGAGCACCGTGAACGGCCCCTCGAAAGTGGCGAGCAGGCCGATCTTGATCGTGTCGTCGGCGGCGAGCGCCATCGAAGGCGCGGTCAGCCCGGTGAACAGCGCCAGGGCCAGCAGTGTACGTCTGTGCATTTTCGGTTCCTCCCGTTTGATTGGTCAGCAGTGCTTCATCCGCGCCAGCCGCTAGGGGCCGGCGCGCAAGGATCCCTGGGCAAGATGTGGCTTGATCCTCCCCCACAACCCAAGAATTCCATCCGGCGAGACGAAGACGATCGCCAGGAACACCAGGCCGATCAGCGTGTTGAAACGCTCGGCACCGACGATGTCGATAGCGAAGGTCTGCATCAGTATGACGACGATCGCGCCGACGAACGGCCCGATCGGATGGCGCAGGCCGCCGATGACGGCGATGATCAGGATGTCGATCGCCACGTCGACACCGATAGTGCCGGGCGAGACGCGCCCGTTGAACCACACCAGAAGCACGCCCGCCAGCCCGGCGAGGATGCCTGCCAGGAACCAGGCGAAGACCTTGTGCGCGGTGACATGATAGCCCAGCGCCCGCATCCTTCGCGGATTGTCGCGGATCGCCTGCAAGGTCATGCCGAAGGTGGAGCGGGAGCCGTAGAGCACTGCCGCGTAGGACAGCGCCGCAAGGCCGAGGCAGAGGTAATAGAAGGGTTTCGGGTCACGCCAGTCGATGCCCCAGAACACCGGCGCGTGGATGCCGGCGTAGCCGGAATGGCCATTGAAGATCGCGTAGTTCTGCTGGGCGAAGTAGAAGGTCGCCGTCGCGATCGCCAGTGTGATCATGAGCGTGTAGATGCCTTCCGTGCGCACCGAGATCCAGCCGATCAGCGCCGACGACACCGCGGCCGCGGCAACCGCGAAGGGGACGACGATCCACCAGGGCCACCCGAAGCCCAGCACGTTGGAATTGTTGCTGCCGAGGATGGCGACGGCGTAGGCGGCAATCCCGGCTACCGTGATCTGCGCCAGGCTGAGCATTCCGCCATAGCCGGCCAGCAGCATCAGCGACAGCGCCAGGACGCCGAAGATCATCGAGTAGCCGGCGATCTGCGTCAGGAAGAAATCCGATGCCACCAGCGGATAGAGAACGAGCGCGACGGCAAGGATGACGTGACCCGCGCCGATCTTGTCCAGCCAGTTCTGTTGCGGCACCGCGCCGTCGGCGACCGTGGTCAGGCTCATCTCGCCTTCCCCATGATGCCTTGCGGCCGCACCGCCAGCGTCACCACCATGATGACGAAGGTGAGCACCACGCCGTAGGTCGGGAAATAGACCAGGCCGATCTGCTCGGCCAGCCCGATGAGCAGCGCTCCGATCGCCGCGCCGGTAATGGAGCCCATGCCGCCGACGATCACCACGACCAGCGAGGCAAGCAAATAGCGCACGTCCTCGCCGGGTGCGACCGAGAGGGCCGATCCGCCGACCACGCCGGCGAAACCGGCAAGCCCGGCGCCGACCGCAAAGACGATGGCGAACACCGCATGCACGTTGACGCCCGAGGCCGACAGCATGGCGCGGTCGTCGACGCCGGCGCGGATCATCATGCCGACGCGGGTCCTGTTGAGCATCAGCCAGAGCCCGACTCCGATGACGATCGCCGCCGCCAGCACGACCACGCGGTAGAGCGGATAGGTCAGGAAAACCGAAGCGCCGTTCGAGCGCACTGCTGTGATGACTGGCAGGGTCAAGGCGCCGTCGAGCCATTCCGGCGTGGCGATCTGGTAGGTGCCGCCGGCCCACACCGCCAGCATCAGGTCCGCGGCGACGATCGAGATGCCGATGGTGACCAGGGTCTGTCGGAGGTCGTCGCCCTCCAGGCGGCGGAAGACGAAAACCTGCATGGCGACGCCGATGATGGCCAGCACCGCAAAGCCGGCGGCGACGCCGAGCAGCCAGTAGCCGGTGCGGCTGGTGACCTCGTAGCCGATATAGGCGCCGAGCAGGTAAAGCGAGCCGTGCGCCAGGTTGATGTTGCGCATCAGGCCGAAGATCAGGGTGAACCCGCTGGCGACCAGGAAATAGAGGCCGGCGAGCGTCAGGCCGTTGAGGATGGCGCTGACGAAGGCCTTCTTGGAGATCAGGATGGCGTTCAGCCAGGCGGGCCAGACGGCGAAGACCAGCCAGGCAACGATCGCCGCCGCCAGCAGGCCGACCAGGCCCCAGGCCTGGCGGCGTGTCATGCCGCCGCCCGACAGCGGCGAGGACGATGGCTGGTCGAGTATGCTCATGCGGTCAGCCGCCGGCGCTGCTCGTTCATGCGCGGCGCCTTGTGGAACTTACCGTCCTTCATGATGGCGAGGATGCGGTTCTTGTCCTGCAGGATGCGCACGTCCGAGATCGGGTCGCCGTCGATCAACAGGATATCGGCGAGGTAGCCTTCCTTGATCAGGCCAAGCTCGTCGCCCATGCCCATGATCTGGCCGCCATATTTGGTGCCGGCCTGGATCGCCTCCATCGGCGAGAAGCCGAGCATCTCGACGAAGGTCTGGATGTCCTTGGCGTTGGTGCCTTGCGGCGTCCAGGCAAAGCCGTAGTCGCCGCCGATGCACACGCGAATGCCGAGCCGGTGCATCTTCTTCATCGTGTCGACGCACATTTCAAGCTCTCGCTCATATTCGAGCGACAGCGGCGAGCCGGGCTTGATGCCCCATTGCTCGGCGTACCGCGCGGTGTTGATCAGCCATGCGATGCCCGGCGCCACGAAATGCTTGTCCTTGACCGCCTCGAGCATGTCGAGCGCTTCCTCGTCGGCGAAGGAGGCGTGGTAGATGTTCTGGATGCCGTGGCGCACGCACTGCTTGACCGAGCCAGAAGAGCGTGCGTGCGCCGACAGGACCTTGTTGCGGCAACGCGCCTCGGAGGCGGCCATGGCGACCTCCTCTTCCGACATCGGCGTCTCCTCGGCGCCCATGCCGGTGATGCTCTCGCCGGATAGGTTGAGCTTGATCGAATCGACGCCGTATTTGATCAGCTGGCGCACCGTGCGGCGGATTTCCTCCGGACCGGAGACGACGATGCCGAGATTGAGGCCCTCATGCGGAATATGCGAGGGCGCGGAATCGCCGAGGCCGCCGACCGTTGTGATCTCCGGTCCCGCCGCGAGGTAACGCGGTCCGGGAAACCGGCCCTGGTTGATGAACTTCTTGGCGACGACGTCGAGCCGCGGCTTGGCGGCGGCCGCGCCCCGGCCGGCGGTGAAGCCGGCATCGAGCACCAGCTTGGCCATCTCCATGGTGACCAACATGTGCTCCTCGATCTCCATCATCTGGATGGGATCGATGCCGGGCGCGTTGTTCCAGGACAGATGCAGATGCGCGTCGATCATGCCGGGCATCAGCGTCGCGCCCATGCCGTCGATCACGGTGACGCCCCCTGGCACGCCGCCATTGTAGGAAGACGACGCGGAGGAGCCGAAGCGGGACGAGCCCTTTGTGATCTGCTTGATGCGGTTGCCCTGCACCAGCACCTCGCCGGTGTAGGGATATTCACCTGATGCGTCCAGCACGCGCACATTGGTGAAGAGCGTGCTTCCCGACCCGTTTCCGGCCCAGTTTTCGTCTGCCATAACAAGCCTCCCAACTTGCCGAGCGCGTAAGTCTACGCCCGATCCGAAATCCTCACCTATCAACCCGTCTCAAAAAATCGGCGAGCTTCGAGCTGCTCTCGCGCGGACTTTCCACCGTGGCCCAGTGTCCGCACCGATCGAGCGAGGAGAATACGGCTCCCTTGATCTTGTCGGCAAGCGCCTGGGCGACGCCTGGCGGATTGACCGTGTCGGCATCGCCGGTGACGACCAGGGTCGGCGCTGAAATCCGGCGCGCATCGACAGCTGTCGCCTTGGCCAGGGCCTCACAGGTGCGGGCATAGGATTCGGGGTCCTGGCGGGTGATCGATTCCCGCACGAAGGCCGCTGCCGCGGGCGATGTCTCCCTGGTGTGCGCCGAGATCGCGTTGGCGACGATCTGATCGGCGATGTCGGCGATGCCGCCGGAGCGCGCCAGACGGGCTCGGTTGGCCAAGCCTTGCCGGGTCGCTTCAGCAGGTTCGGCCAAAGCGCCGAACAGCGCGAGCGAAGCTACCAAGGAGGGCTGTGTCGCCGCAATCTGCTGGCACACGATGGTGCCCATCGAATGGCCGACGAAATGCGCCGACGTTACGCCCATGCCGGCCATGGCGCGGATCACGGCTTCGCTCATCCCTTCGATGGTGAGCGGCTCGATCGGCCGCGGCGAACGGCCCGACCCCGGCAGGTCGAGCCGGGCGACGCGGTAGCCCGACAGCGCCCCCATCTGCGGCTGGAACATGTTCGAGGTGCCGCCGAGGCCGTGGATCATCACCACGGCCGCGCCTTCGCCTGTAACTTCCCCGACGACCTGGCCGACGGTCACGGTCGTCATTGCGGCCTCTCCACGAAGCGGTTCTCCAGCGTGCCGATGCCGTCGATCTCGATGCGCACGACATCGCCGGGCTTGAGATATCTGGGCGGGTCGAAGCCGATGCCGACGCCGACGGGCGTGCCGGTGGCGATGATGTCGCCCGGCTTGAGCGTGATACCTTGCGACAGCGTGGCGATGATGGTCGGGATATCGAAGATGAGCAGCGATATCCTGGAGTCCTGGCGCAGGTCCTCGTTGACGAAACAGCGGATGCCGGCGCTGGCGAGATCGAACTCGTCCCTGGTGACGGCCCATGGACCCATCGGACAGAACGTGTCCTGCGATTTGCCGATCAGCCACTGGCTGTATTTGCCTTGCAGGTCGCGCGCCGTGACGTCGTTGACGATCGTGTAGCCCCAGACGTGGTCGAGGGCTTCCTCTTTCGAGATGCCGCGCCCGCCCTTGCCGATGATGACGGCGAGCTCCGCCTCATAGTCGATCGCTGTCGACACGGAGGAGTCGATCAACACGCTGGCGTGATTGGGGACGACCGATTCCGGCACTTTGGAGAAGATGATCGGGTGTTTTGGCACCGCGCCGGCGCCGGCGCTGGAATCGAAGCCGCTGCGGGCGAATTCATGCGCATGCTCGTAATAGTTCTTGCCGACGCAGAAGATGTTGCGGCGTGGCTGTGGAATCGGAGCTTCGATCTCAACGCCCGCCAGCGGGACCGGGGAGAGGGTGCGCGGCAGGCCGGCTCCGTTGCGTTCGATCAACGCCAGCAATCCGGTCTCGGCGCGCTCGACGGGGAAATCGAAGGGGGCGACAGTCTGGGCGGCAAGATCGACGAGACCGACCCGCCTTTCGCCGGCGAGCGAGAAAGTCGCGACCCGCATGAATTTCCTCCCGTGAACCAATTTTGAGCCAATTTTCTGCTCTTTTGAAACACGCTAGCGCCAATTGGCTTAGGCCGCAAGCCGGATTCGGATTGGCCGCTTGAAATAGTTCCAACGCTCGCGGCCGTACAAATGTGGGCCTGTTTGCAGGCCTGCATGATGGACGGGCGCACGAAAAGCTGCTATGAATGGTTCATCATTGGATCAGATAAACGCTGCCAAATATGCCCAAGCTGGTTGCCAACGACATCGCCATCGCCTTGAAGAAACGGATTTCGCTGGGCGAATGGATGGAAAACGGCCGTATGCCGCCCGAGCGTGACCTGGCGAGCGAGTTCGGTGTGGCGCGCAACACCGTGCGCCGCGCCGTCGGCCTGCTCGAGGATGACGGCACGGTCGTACGGCATGTTGGTCGCGGAACTTTTTTGACGGCAGCCAATCCCGATTCCATGGCCGCGACCGTCGCGCGGATGGAAGGGACCAGCCCGGCCGACATGATGGAGATCAGGCAGTTGCTGGAGCCGGCGGCGGCATCCTTCGCCGCGACCAACGCAAGCGCCGGCGAATTGAACGCCGTGCGCGAGGCGCACAAGATCGCCTGCGCATCCCAGGACATGCCGACGTTCGAGCACTGGGACGCGGAATTTCATCACCGCATCTTCGCATGCTCCCGCAACGACTTCCTCAAGGAGATCCACAATCTCATGCGCGTCCTGCGCAATCAGCGGCCGTGGTTCGAGATGAAGAAGCGTTCCTTCTCGGAGGAGCGCCGCGCCACCTATTGCAGCGAGCACCAGCTCGTCCTGGATGCCTTGCTGGCGCGCGACTCCGAAGGCGCCAGCAACGCGATGCTGACGCATCTGAGGACCGTCGAGCGCAATCTTCTGGGGAGGTAGCCGCCCCGATGAAGGACCCCGAGTCGACATCGCATGAGGATGCCACTATATAGCGCCTGCTCCAGCTAAAGCCGGGGCAACGTTGACCGGAAAGCTGTGACACAGTCTGTGCTACCCATCGTGATACAAATGCGCTGTCGAACATAGAAAAAAGCCAGCAAAAACAACAACGGCGGCCTTCTGTCGATCCCGGCCAACAATCCCATCATTCTCAACGATCTGAACGTGCACCTTCAACCCTTCCATTCCTTCGGTTTCGCGAACCACGGGCAAGATGTCTTGCCGGTCGAGGCCGACTCGGCTCGAATGGGGGGCGGACGTTCATGGCTACCAACCGGCTTAGCCGCTAGGGAAGAAGCAGTATGAGTGAACATGCGATCGAGTTCTTGCGCGGATGGATTGGCGAGAAAGTCCAACGCCAGCATTCGCCGATCAAGATCGAGCAGGCCGAGACCCTTGCCAAGGAGTGCTGCGCCAAGGCTGCCGAGGCAGGCATTCTCCTGGAGGACATCCAGGAAGAGGTCGGCGACATCCAGGAACTGATCGCGTCGCGCCTCGAGGAAGCCGCCGAAGAGGGCACCAGCGAAGCGAAGCCCGACAAGCCGGCGGAATAAACAGCCGCCTGCCACAGGCCGGCTCTTAGAGCAATTCCAAGAAAAGTGTGTAACGGTTTTCCATCCGGAATTGCGTAAAAACAAAAAGATAGAGCGTTTCCGTGAAACGCTCTATCCGAATTTTTCCTTCAGCCACGTCTTCGGCTGCGCCGGCACGAAATTGCCGTCGCGTCCCGTCATATCCTCATTGGCGATCAATGCGTTGAGGATCGCTTCCTCGACATCTTGCACGACCGCGTCGAAGAACGGGTCGATGTCGACATCCGGGATGAACTCCGCGCGGGCGATGCGGCTGGAAGCCGCCTGGGCGGCCTCCGGAGCGCGATACTGAAGGAGCGCAGGCGCGGCTTGCCCGATGGCGCGCGAAGATGCGGGCCGTGGTTGCTTATGGAAACCTCAGAACAACGAGCCCTGATTGCCCGGCTCCTTGGCTTTCGCGGGCGATTTCGCGGCCAGCTTCGGCCGTGCGCCGCCGCTGGTGGCGATGGCTTCGGCATTGCCGTCGGCGAATTCCAGCTGCAGCGCCACGCCGGGCGCCACCTCCGCGACCCGCTTGATGACGGCGCCGTCAGCGTCCTTGACCAGCGCGAAGCCGCGCGCCAGCACGGCTTTGTGCGACAATGTCGAAAGCAGCCGGTCCGCCTGGGTGAGAGCCGCGCGCAGCCGGTCGAGCCGCCGCGCCGTCGCTTGGTCCTGCCTGCGCGACAGTCCGGCCAATGCGTCGGCCTGCAGCTTCTGCCGTCGGACGATCGGCGCCGGCGACAGCCGCGTAGAATTGCGCTGAAAGCGTGCGCGGCGCTCGCGCACGATGGCGAAGAACGCGGCCCGCGCCCGGGCAATGTCGCGGCCGGTCAGCGTGCGCGCTTCGTTGAGGCGCCGCGACAGGGTCGCCGGCGTCAGCCTTTGCCGCTCCAGCGTTGCTCGCTTGCGCTCGATATTCACCGTCAACCCGCGGCCGAGCCGGCTCGTCGCATCGTCGAAACGGCGGCGCGGCAGCGCCAGCAACTGGTCGGGCGAGGGGAGTGCCCGCGCCGCCGCGCGCACCGCCTGGCGCTTGCGCTCCAGATGCCGCGAGGCGCAGGCGTTGAGCCGCGCGCCGAGACTGGCGAGCGTCGCCTCCAGGTCCGCCCTGACCGGTACGGCGATCTCGGCCGCACCCGTCGGCGTCGGCGCGCGCATGTCGGCGACGAAGTCGATCAGAGTCGTATCGGTCTCGTGCCCGACAGCGGAGATCACCGGGATGCCGGACGCCGCAACGGCCCGCGCCAGCCCTTCGTCGTTGAAGCCCCAGAGGTCTTCGAGGCTGCCGCCGCCGCGCGCCACGATCAACAGATCGGGCTGACGGATGGGTCCCTCCCATGTCAACGCGTTGAAGCCGTTGACCGCAGCCGTGACTTCCCTGGCGGTCGTGTCGCCCTGAACCCTCACCGGCCAGACCAGCACATGGAGCGGAAACCGGTCCTTGATGCGATGGATGATGTCGCGGATCACCGAGCCGGTCGGCGAGGTGACGACGCCGATGACGCGCGGCATGAACGGCAGCCGGCGCTTGCGGCCGGCATCGAACAGGCCTTCGGCCTGCAGCCGTCGTTTGCGCTCTTCGAGCAGCGCCATCAGCGCGCCTGCGCCCGCCGGCTCCAGATTGTCGATGACGATCTGGTAGTTGGATTTGCCGGGATAGGTCGTCAGCTTGCCGCTGGCGATCACCTCCATGCCTTCCTCGGGGCGGAACTTCAGCCGCGCCATGGTGGTCTTCCAGACCACGGCATCGATCCGCGCTCGGTCGTCCTTCAATGCGAAGTAGGCGTGGCCGGACGAATGCGGGCCGCGATAGCCGGAAATCTCGCCACGCACCCGCACATTGCCGAAGGCGTCCTCGACAGTGCGCTTCAGCGCGCCGGAAATCTCGCTCACCGTGTATTCGGTGGCGTTGCTGCGTGATTCGGTTGCTGTTTCACTCATTTGGCGATTGGGGAACGCTTATCGGCCCGCGTCAAGCGCGGAGAAACCGCGCTAATATTATAACGTGATCTTAAGCCCGATTTGCTTTGACAGGCCCAGAAGAGCCGGCCGGGGACCTGATGAGCGTACGCCAAAACAGCAGCCCGTTGACCCGTCAGGTCACGCTGACCGTGCTGACGCTCGCCGCTTTCGCTTTGGTCATCGTCGTAGGCTTCGGCTTCTACGCGGCCAGCCAGGCCGATGATGCCTCGCTCGTACGACAAAAGATGTTCATCGCCGATGGTTTGAAGGACCAGATTGCGTCTGTTCAGCGGGAGCAGGAAAGCGTTTCGGTCTGGGATGACGCGATCATCAATGTGAGGGCAGGCAACCAGACCTGGATCGAAGAGAATCTCAGTGTCTGGATGTACACCTACTACGGTCACAACCGGGTCTATATTCTGGACGCCGCCAATCATGCGATCCACGCCATGCGCGAGGGCAAGGTGGTCGACGCTTCCGCCTATGGCGAGGACCAGCCCACGCTTCTTCCCATCATCGAAAAACTGCGTCGCATGCTGGCTGGGCCGCCGCAGACCGATGCGTACGGCCAGCCTGCGAAGATGATGGCCGGGGATCTGGTGTCGCTCGACGGCAAGCCGGCGATCCTGAGTGTGATGCCGCTGGTGCCGAGCTCGGACAGGATCACTCAGGCGCGCGGCACCGAGTGCCTGCATGTGTCGGTCGAATTCATCAACGACGCGGTGATTGGCAAGATCGCCGGAAAGTACCTGCTTGATGGCGCGCGGCTGGTGCCTTTGTCACAGCCGGCTGGCCCAGCCGCCGTGCCGCTGGTCGATTCGCGCGGCGTCATCCTCGGCTATATCGGCTGGGACCAGCTGCGGCCCGGCCTTGCCTTGGTGCGCGAGATCGCTCCTGCCTTGGCGATCGCGCTGCTCCTGGCGGGCGGTGTGCTGGTCTTCCTGTTGCGCAGGTTGCGTCGCGCCTCGGCCGCGCTGCAGACCAGCCAGGACCAGGCGCAGTATCTCGCCTTCCACGACACGCTCACCGGCCTCCCCAACCGGGCGCTGTTCGAGGACCGCTTGCGGCGCACGCTGCTGTTCGCCAGCCAGGACAGGACGCGCGTGGCGCTGCTTTACCTCGACCTCGACCGCTTCAAGCATATCAACGACACGCTCGGCCATCCGGCCGGCGACGAGCTCGTGCGTCAGACGGCGGCGCGGCTCAAGCACACGATCCGCGAAGTCGATACCGTCGCGCGACTCGGCGGCGACGAATTCGCCGTCATCCTGCTTGACGTTCCCGACGCCGGAAGCGCCGAGGACATCGCCGAAAGGCTGCTCTTGAAGCTGCGCGAGCCGTTCCGGCTGATCGACGACCAGGTCTTCGTCAGCGCGAGCGTCGGCATCGCGCTGTCGTCCGGATCGGACGCCGACGCGGACGACCTGTTGCGCAAGGCCGACATCGCCCTTTACGAGGCCAAGAAGAACGGTCGTGGCCGCTACGAGCTGTTTGCCGGCGACATGGACGATCTCCTGTTGCGCAAGCGCAAGGTCGAATCCGAACTCCGCAAGGCGCTCGACGGCGAAGGTGGCATCAAGCTCGCCTATCAGCCGGTATTCGCGGCCGACGGCCGCGGCATACTGGGGGCCGAAGCGCTGATCCGCTGGGGGCATGAAGTGCATGGTGCCTTGCCGGCCGCGCAATTCATCGCGATTGCCGAAGAGCGCGGCCTTATCGGTGAGCTCGGCAAATGGGCGCTGGGCGAAGCCTGCCGCTTCGCCGTCACGACCGAATTGCCGTGGATCGCCGTCAACATCTCTCCGATGCAGCTGCGTAACATCGGCTTTGCCGAAGAGGTCGCCGAGATCCTGAGCGAAACCGGGCTCGACCCGTCCCGCCTGCAGCTAGAGACCACCGAAAGCGTGTTGCTCGAGCACGATGACGCGATCGGCACGGTGATTGCCGCGCTGCGCCAGTCCGGCGTGCGCATCGTGCTCGACGATTTCGGCACCGGCTATTCCTCGCTGAGCTATCTGCGCCGTCAGGCGATCGACAAGCTGAAGATCGACCGCTCTTTTGTGCGTCTGCTCGACGAGGACGAAAGCGCCCGCGCAATCGTCAAGACGCTGATCGAGCTGGCAATGGCGCTCAAGGTCGAGGTGACCGCTGAAGGCGTCGAGACCGACGTGCAAAAAGTCTTGCTGGTCGGCATGGGCTGCCACCAGTTGCAGGGCTATCTGCTGTCGCCGCCGCTGGAGCCCGGCCAATTGCTTGCGCTGCCGGGTGTTTCGTCCGCCGACCGGGAACTTTCGGCAGCTCGCGCCTGACTTTACCAGCCAGGCATGATCTGGTTCGCCTTGACCCGCTTCATCTTGGCGAAGGCGAGCGCGGCGAAATCGAAGCTTCCCGCCTCCTCGCTGACCGGCACGGAAATGTTGTCGAGGCTCTCGGCGATATGGCGGGCCAAGGCGTCGACGATTTCCGGCTGCGAGGTCTGGCCGCGCATGATGCCGATGCGGCAGTCCGGCAACTGGCCGAAGCCGTCGGCCTCGCCGAGCACGCGCATGCCTGGCCGGAGCGCGCATTCCGGCAGCACCGAGACCGCCAGGCCGGAAAGCACGGCCGCGGTGATCACCGTGGCCGAGAAGCTGGAGAACAGCACGCGGTACTCGCGGCTCTGGCGGTCGAGCACGTCGACCGCGGCGCGCCGCCAGATGCAGTTCGGCCGCCCGAACGCCATCGGCAGGGTTTCCTGCTCATGCGTGGCGTGGTTGGCCGAGGTGACCCACAACAGCGGCTCGCGCCGCACCACCTCCGACTGGCCGCGCGTGTCGTTGTGCGTCACCAGCGCCAGGTCGAGATTGCCGCGCTTGATGTGCTCGACCAGCCCCGGCGTCGGCTCGCAGACGACCGTCAGCTCGACGCGCGGGTTGGAGCGCGAGAAGCGCGCCATGATCTCGGGCAGGAAGCGGTCGGCATAGTCGTCGGGTGTGCCGATGCGAATCGTGCCTTCCAGCCGCTGGTCGTCGAAGGCGGCTAGAGTCTCGCGGTTGAGGTGGATCAGCCGCCGCGCATAGGAAAGCAGCCGGTCGCCTTCCTCGGTCAGCTTGTTGGTGCGGCCGTCCTTTTCGAACAGCGGCTTGCCGATCCGCTCCTCAAGCCGCCGCATCTGCATCGACACCGCCGACTGCGTGCGGTGGACCTCCTCGGCCGCGCGGGTGAAGCTTCCCGTGTCGGCGATCGAGATGAAGGTCTGCAACTGATCGAGGTCGAGCGGCGCTTTCATCGGTCCAACCTATCATTGATGTTGATGCTACAGATTAAAAACATTCGTTGGATTAATCAATCGCGCGATGGCAAATTGGCATCGTCCACATGAAAGCAGTGCATGTCGCCCAAAAGTGGCCCCCGGGTTTGGCGGCAACGACATGCATCACGTCAATGAATGGAAACCGGAACGGCGCTTCTCCCAAGGCGCCGCTTGCCTGGTTTCGTCCGCTCGACTCCTGGAAGGAGAGACTGACATGACCACGATTGAATTCGCTTCCGAGACCCCGCGCATCACCACGCGTCCGGCCGTTGCGACGCGTGCGCTCAATGCTCTCGCCAACGCCTATGTCGCCTGGAAAAATCGCCGCGCCTTCTATCGCCTGGGCGAGATGTCGGACGCCGAGCTTGCCGATATCGGCCTGACCCGCGCCGACCTCCATGTCGCCGTCGCCGTGCCCTTCGGCCGCGACCGACGGTGAAGCTGCGCGCCATCGCCAGCGAGCGCGCCGACACCATCGAGGATCTCGCTCGTCAGGTAGCCTGAACGGCCGCGTTGCCTGGATTTCCGGTCGCGTTGAACCTTTTCACGGCTCGGCGCGACCAAGTCTCATGCAGGCTCCCACACTCCCTGCCGGTTCCCCGCCGGCCAGCCTGCACATTGCCCGGTTCCTCCTCCAGGACCGGGCATTTTTCTTTAGTTCGTCATTCTAGGGCGGAGCAAGGAGCGAAGCGACGCGCGCAGACCCTAGAATCCATGCCGTGACGTTGATGTACTGTGCAGAATTCTGCTCCGCTGCACCCTTCGGCGAAGGTAACGGCATGGATCCTCGGGTCTACGCTCCGCTTCGCGTCGCTCCGCCCGTGGATGACGACCTCGCCGTCGACGCGCTACCTAGCGCCGGTCCATGTCGCGTTTGAACTGATCGAAGATCGTCCCGACATTCTTTTCATATTCGTCGCGCTGCTGAGCACCGGTCTCGAACATCTTGCCGAAGATATCGTCGAACGGGTTTCGCGGCCGGCCGCTCGGGTTGGTCTGCGGCTGTTGCGGCGCACTTGGCTGCGGTTGGCTCTGCTGCGGCTGCGGTGCCGGCTGCCCACCCGGCAGGCCGAAACCGCCGCCCTGGCGCAGCATCTCCTCGAAGATCTTGCCGAGCGGGTTGTCGCCATAGGGGCTTTGCGTCTGCTGTGGTTGAGTCTGCTGCGGCTGCTGCGTCGTGCCGCCGCCGAACATATCCTGCAGCACCTTGCCGAGCGGGTTTTCGCGGTACGGACTGGGCGCCTGCTGGGGCTGGTTTTGCGGCTGCGGCGCGCCGCCGCCGAACATGTCCTGCAGCACTTTGCCGAGCGGGTTTTCGCCATAGGGATTGGGCGCGGGCTGCGGCGCCTGGCGTTGCTGCGGCGCCGGCGCAACGCCGCTCTGCCGCATCATCTGCTCGATGATCTCGCCAAGCGGATTGTTGCCGCCACCGAAACCGCCGGCGGCCTGCATCTGCCCCCCACTCAATTGATTGTTGGTCTGCTTGAACAGCCCGCCCATCATCATCGAAGCCATGGCCGGCAGCATCTGCTGCAGCACCTGCTGGCTCAAGCCCGTCGCCTGCGCGGCTTGGCTCGCCACGGCGCGCGACAGGTCCTTCGAGCCGAACAGATGGCCGAGTATGCCGTTGCCCTCATCGATGCCTTGCGGCGAAAAGGCCCTCGTGGCGTCCTCGAAATACTTGGCGTGCTGGCCGCTAGCCATCGCCGTCATGAACGCGCCCATCCCGTAGGGATCGGCGGTGTTGCGCTGCAGCCCTTGCGAGAAGGCCGGCAACAGCGCCTGCACCGCGGCCTGCGTCTGCTGCATCGAAAGCCCGTATTGCTGGGCCAGCGCCTGCATGCCGGCGCCGTTCTGGGCCTGGGCGAAAATGTCGAACAGGGAAGGCATTTGGGTTCTCCTTCGAGAATATCCTCATCGGAGAGCCTAGTTCGTTTCCATCACCGATTGAAGCGGCTTTTGGCGCCCAACCGCTCGGCGCATGCCGGACGGTTAATACGCATATTCCATGAACACGGGCTCGATCGAACCGCCCCAGCGCGTGTGGTAGGCCGACAGCATCTCCTCGGCGCTGGTCGTGCCGCGGGCGACCACTTCGTCGAGCGTGTTGAGAAACGACGTCTCGTCATAGCCGTCGCGGTTCTTCTTGGCCCGATTCTTCAGGCCCATGCGCGAGACGGCGAGCACGTCGCGGGCGACATCGCGCAAGGTGGCGTTGCGGAACGGCGCCGCGATGCCTTGCTCCGGCACGGCGTTGCGCATCGCCAGCGCTTCCTCGTAGGTCCAGCTCGCGGTCAGCGTCTCGGCGGCGTCAAGCGCCTGCTCGTCATAGAGCAGCCCGACCCAGAAGGCGGGCAGGGCGCAGATGCGCCGCCACGGGCCACCGTCGGCGCCGCGCATTTCGAGGAAACGCTTCAGGCGCACGTCGGGAAACAGGGTCGAGAGATGATTTGCCCAATCGCCCATCGTCGGCAGCCCGTCGGGAATCTCGTTGCGCGCGGCGCCTTCCATGAACTGGCGGAACGTGTAGCGCGTCATGTCGTGATAATGGCCGTCGCGGATGACGAAATACATCGGCACGTCGAGCGCCCATTCGACATAGTCGGCGAAGCCGAAATCGGGCGAGAAGCAGAATTCGAGCATGCCGGAGCGCTGGTTGTCGGTATCGCGCCAGATGTCGCCGCGCCAGCTCTGCAGGCCGTTCGGCCGGCTCTCGGTGAAGGGCGAGTTGGCAAACAGCGCCGTCGACAGCGGCTGCAGCTTCAGCGACACCTGCATCTTGCGGCGCATGTCCGTCTCGCTCTCGAAGTCGAGGTTCACCTGGATCGTGCAGGTGCGGTACATCATGTCGAGGCCCTTGGTGCCGACCTTCGGCATGTAGCGGGTCATGATCTCGTAGCGCGACTTCGGCATTTTCGGCGTGTCGGCAAGCGACCATTTCGGGCTGCCGCCAAGGCCGAGGAAGCGGATACCCATCGGTTCGGCGATCTCGCGCACCTGCGCCAGATGCGCATTGCCCTCGCGACAGGTCTGGTGGATCGATTCCAGCGGCGCGCCGGAAAGCTCGAACTGGCCGCCGGGCTCCAGCGAGATCGCGCCCTGGCCGGTCGGCTCGACCAAGCCGATGATGCGGCCGGCATCCATGATCGGATCCCAGCCGAGCTTCTCCTGCATGCCTTCGAGGATGGCGCGGATGCCGCGCTCGCCGCCATAGGGCACAGGCGCGTTGCCATCGACATAGAAGGGGAATTTTTCATGCTCCGTGCCGATGCGCCATTTGTCGCGCGGCTTGTTGCCGGCGGCCAGATAGCCAACCAGTTCGTCGATGCCTTCGATGGGCTGGGTATCGGTTGTGTCGCGCGCCATCTAGCCCCTCCGTGCGCATGATATCCGAAAACCGGCACCGATTTCCGCTGGACGTCCTGCGCAAGACTTCAAATGCTACAGCGCCCTCTGCTCCTCGAAAAGGAGGCGCGGTGCTGCAGGGGCCGGACGGCCGCCGGCGCTAGATGGACGAAATGTCAGCAGCCGATCAAGCAAAAAATCCTGAGCCAGGCCTCAACAGGATTTGATCACCAGTCGCCGATCGTCGCCTGGATCGCGGCAAGCGCTGCCACCGCCGCCGTATCGGCGCGCAGGATGCGTGGTCCGAGCGGAATGGCGGTGACGAAAGGCAAGGCTCTCAGCATCTTGCGCTCGTCGTCGGAAAATCCGCCCTCGGGTCCGACCAGAAGCGCAAGTTTCTTCTCACTTACCGCTTGCAAGGCCGGCAGTGGATTGTTGGTCGAGGCATCCTCGTCGCAGAAGATCAGACGCCTCTCCTTGTCCCAATTGGCAAGCAGCCGTTCCAGCTTTTCCGCTTCGCGCACCTCCGGCACCGCCAGGATTCCGCATTGCTCGGCCGCCTCGACGACATTGGCGCGCAGCCGATCGATGCCGGGCTTTGCCACCTGCGTGTGCTGGGTGATGACCGGCTGCAACTCACCGGCCCCCATCTCGACGGCTTTTTGCACCAGGTAATCGAGCCGGCCCTGCTTCAGCGGTGCAAAACAATAGACGAGATCGGGCAGCGGCGGCTGCGGCCGCTGCAGCTCGAGCACCTTCAGCCGGACCACCTTCTTGGACTTCGCGGCGATCGAAGCCGACCATTCGCCATCACGGCCATTGAAAAGCAGGACCTCGGCGCCTTCGCCGAGCCGCAGCACATGAGCGAGATAATGGCTCTGCTGCTGTCCGGCATCGAATTCGAGGCCGGGCCCGAGATCGTCCGGCACGAACAGGCGTTGCATCTTGTAATTGGCGCGCATGGCCGAGCAATGAGCGAGGCTCCCCCCGGCGTCAAGTCGTACGGAAAAGACGACACGCGAAGGTCGGAACACCAACGCCGGTTTGCCTTGCGATCATAGAAGCTGCGAGCCAGGAAATTGCGAGGGATCCAGGGATCAATGAGCAAGATTACACGTGGCAGTTGCCTATGCGGCGCCATTCAATACGAGTTGCGTGGCGAATTGCGTCCGATCGTTGCCTGTCACTGCAACCAATGCAGGAAGGCCAGCGGTCATTTCGCGGCCGCCACCCAGGTCGAACAGGCGTCGGCGGCTATCACGGGCGATACATTGCGTTGGTTCAAATCGTCGGAGCATGCCGAGCGGGGCTTCTGTTCCGTATGCGGCGGCAACCTGTTCTGGCGCCGATTCGGCAGTCCTTTCATATCTGTCTGGGCCGGGACCATCGACGGCAAGACAGGTCTTAAGATGGAACGCCAGCTCTATCCGGAATCGGCCGGTGACTATTACGATCTGCCGGCGGTGCCGATGGTGTCGCAATCGGATCTGAAATAACCGCGGTCAGCCCGCCCAGACGGGTCGATATCCGGCGCGGAGCACGGCGACGGTTGTCGGTGGCGTGATCATGATCGGATTGGCCAGTTCCGGCGCGTCCAGCCGGATCGGCGGTTGATAGCCGCCGAAGCTCCAGGGCAGGGCTGAACCATCAAGCAGCGCGTAGCATTTGTTGCCCACGGCGATCATGGTACCGCCTGGCAGGCTGGCGAGCGATGCGGGATCGAGCCTTGCCCCCTGTCCGCCCGAGGCCAGCCGTTCCTTGTGCAGCCGCTTGTCGACCATCGGCGCGCGGGGGAGTTCAATGCCGAACGCTTCGCCGAAGCGGCTCACGAAATCGGTCGCCCGTTCGCGCCGGCAGAAGAAGCAGGGCCGATGGCCGGCGGCCAAAGCCGTCACCTCGTCGAGGAAGAAGAGCTCGGTCCAGCCGGCCTTGCCGCCGGGCCGATTGCGGCCCATCGGCTCGCGCCGCACATTGCGGAACTGGCAGACGCAGATGATCCAGGCCGGCAGGGCCCAGCGCTTCTTCAGAAGCGTCCTGGTCTCGGGGTCATGGATGATGCCGCGGTTGCCGGTGAACAGGCCACGTTCCGGCACGGCGTGGATAGCGCCGAAGGGATCGACCCGGTTCTGCAGTGGCATAGCTTTCTCTCCGCTGCGCATCTTGGCTGAAACACGGGCCGCATGATATCGCTCGCCCCAGCATTTTCACGTCAGCAGGTTTTCGATGCGGGTTTTGGTCGTCCAGAATTTCGACAATGAGGGCCTTGGCCAGATCGGCGCGGCCCTTGTGGAAGCCGGCGCCGACATCGATCTGCGCAAGCCTTACCACGGCGAAGCGCTGCCGCAGGACAGCAGCGAGCATGACGCCATGGTGATGTTGGGCGGCGCCCAGAACGCGCTCGACGACGAGATCTGCCCCTACTTCCCTGCATTGCTCGACCTGACCCGCGATTTCGCCGACAAGGATCGTTCGGTGCTCGGCATCTGCCTTGGCAGCCAGCTTGTGGCGCGCGCCTTTGGCGGCGCCAACCAGATCGGCGGCGCCACCGAGTTCGGCTGGCATAAGGTGTCGCTGACGCCGGCCGCCAAATCGGACGCGGTCCTGGCGGCGCTTCCCGAGAAATTCCCGATCTTCGAATGGCATGACGACACGTTCGGCCTGCCGGAAAACGCCGTGCGGCTGGCCGGCAGCTCAGTCGCCGAAAACCAGGCCTTCCGCCTCGGCCGCGCCGTCTATGGCTTCCAGTTCCACTTCGAGGCGGATACGCCGATGGTGCGTGACTGGAGCACGTCCTTCGCTGCAATGATCGCCGAGCGCCATCCCGACTGGAACGACCGGCTCGACGACGAGCTCGCCCGCAATGGCGCCGACGCCGACGCTGCCGGGCTGGCAATTGCCCGCGCCTGGGTGGCCACGATCTGATCCAAGCCCATCCTTGGACGAGGCGTGGCATAATTGGCACGCTTGCTGGTTTCCGCCTGGGGACAACATTCTTCTTTCTTGGTTTGTGTCCTGCCGCTCGCCTAAGAGGGCGCGCTTTGTATCGTCGGTGCAACCGCCATGAACCTTTTGTGTGATCCAGCCGACACACCGGCGATACAGAATCTGCTTAGAAGCGCGAAATCGTCGAAACATTGAGACGCATTTTATCGTTTCAACGCATTGGTAACCGCCTCGTGCCCAGATGCAGAAAGCTTAACCAGAGATGACGTCCGTGAAAGCAGCTCTCCTGTCTTTTGTCATGCTGTCTGCCATCGTGCTCTGCGGCCTGGGCATTTATGCCGCCGACGCAGCGACCAACCACCGGGCCGTCGACGGCTACGGCGTCACCGCCTCGCTGAACTAGATCCCGACAAAATCTGAGGCACGTCCGCGCCGGGATCGCGCCTAAAGCGCTTTCCCCTGCACGGCGATGATGCGTTTGTCGCCGCCATCGATGGCGAGCGCGCTCAGCGTTCCGGATTTCCAGGCAAGCGTGTCGACATTGACGCGGTTGGCCCTGACCTCGGCCTCGGGTACCGGCGTGTGCCCATGCACGATCACCTTGGGAAAGAGACCGGGGTGGTCATGGAAGGCGTCACGGATCCAGATCAGGTCCTGCTGGCTCTGACCGTCGAGCGGCACGCCCGGCCTTATCCCTGCATGGCAGAAGAAGAAGTCGCCGAAACTCACCGAAAAAGCCAGCGATTGCAGGAAGTCGACATGGCTGCGCGGCACCGCTTTCACCAGGGCCATATGTCCCCGTGCGATCGCTTCCGCCTTGCCGAACCAATGGCCGTCGCGCAGCAGATCCACGCCATAGGACTGCGCCGTCTGCACGCCGCCGTAATTCATGAACAGGCCGTCCGGCTCGGCTTCGGCAAGGAATTCGAGCATGCCGATGTCGTGGTTGCCGGCGAGCATGATGTTGCGCGGATCGCATTTCTGCGCCTCGATCAGGAAATCGATGACGCTTCTGGAATCCGGCCCGCGGTCGACATAGTCGCCGAGATGGATGATGCGCCAGTCGGACGCGGGCGCATATTCCAGTTCGCTCTCGATGCGCCGGTGCATGGCGGCGAGCAGGTCGTGCCGCCCATGCACATCGCCGATGGCGTAAAGCCGCATGCCTTCCGGCCCGCTTGCGTCGAGGTAGTGGATGCCGGTTTCGGTCAAGGAACCTGTCTTTTCGTGTTGGTCGCCGCGCGCAAGCTAGGACCAATCGATGAACAACGCCCTAGCGCTGCAGCTTATCCTTGCCATGTCCGCGATGAGGCGCTCGCCGCGCGCTAGCGCCGAAGTTGATCCTTGCCCATGTCGGTGACGAGGCGCTTGCCGCAGAGCGCCAGCGTGATGTCCATTTCCTTGCGGATGATTTCGAGCGCCTTGGAGACGCCGTCCTTGCCCATCGCGCCGAGGCCGTAGAGGAAGGGCCGGCCGATATAGGTGCCCTTGGCGCCGAGGCAGAGCGCCTTGAGCACATCCTGGCCGGAGCGGATGCCGCCGTCCATATGGACTTCGATCTTGTCGCCGACCGCATCGGCGATTTCTTCCAGCACCGAGATCGAGGAGGCGGCGCCGTCGAGCTGACGCCCGCCATGGTTGGAGACCACGATGGCATCGGCGCCGGTCTGCGCCGCCATCAAGGCGTCTTCCTTGTCCAGAATGCCTTTCAGGATCAGCTTGCCGCCCCAGCGCTCCTTGATCCAGGCGACATCCTTCCACGACAGCTGCGGATCGAACTGCTCATTCGTCCAGGACGACAGCGAAGAGACGTCCCCGACGCCCTTGGCGTGGCCGACGATGTTGCGGAAGGTGCGGCGCGGTGTGCCGGCGATCCCCAGGCACCAGCGCGGCTTCAGCGCAAGGTCGATGATGTTGGCAAGCGTCATCTTGGGCGGTGCCGAAAGCCCGTTGCGGATATCCTTGTGGCGCTGTCCCAGGATTTGCAGGTCGAGCGTCAGCACCAGCGCCGAGCATTTCGCCGCCTTGGCCCTGTCGATCAGATTGAGCACGAAATCCTTGTC
The DNA here is from genome assembly GCF_006439595.1 of Mesorhizobium sp. B3-1-9. NCBI lineage: Bacteria > Pseudomonadati > Pseudomonadota > Alphaproteobacteria > Hyphomicrobiales > Phyllobacteriaceae > Mesorhizobium > Mesorhizobium sp. B3-1-9. The sequence continues at coordinate 206,641 of NZ_VFTJ01000004.1, read as the reverse complement.
GCGCAGCACGTAGAGCTGGAACCAGAACGGCTTTTTGGTCACCGAGGCGACATCCTCGATCGAGCAGATGCTCATGGTCGATAGCGTGAACGGAACGCCGAACGCTTCCGCCGCCTGCGCCGCCAGCATCTCGCCATCGGCATGCTGCATGCCGGTAAGCCCGGTCGGGGCGAGCGCCACCGGCATCGCCACCTTCTCGCCGATCATGGTCGATTCCAGCGAGCGGTTGCTCATGTCGACCAGCACGCGCTGGCGGAACTTTATCTTGCCGAAATCCTCTTCGTTGGCCCGGTAGGTGCTCTCCGTCCAGGCGCCGGAATCGGCGTAATCGAAGAACATCTTCGGCACCCTGCGGCGTGCCAGGTCCTTGAGGTCGGCGATGGTGAGGATTTCGCTCATGGTTGTCCCGCTAATCTGTGCTTAGGAGCGTTTTCGTGTGGGTTCGATGTCGCCGGCGTCCGAGCGCTGTCTGAGGCGCAGCCTGGACACGCGCTGCCAGTCGCCGCTGCGCTCGGCTTCCGCCATCGAGCGTTCGACATAGGTGATGTGGTCCATCGCCGCCTTGCGCGCCGCGATCGGATCGCCGGTCTTGATCGCGATATGGATCGCACGGTGCTGCTCGAGCAGTGCCTCGCGCGCGCCGGGCACGCCGAACACCAGAAGCCTGTTCTGGAACACGCCCTCGGAGAGCAGCCGGTAACAGGAGCGCAGCGTGTGCAGCAGGATGATGTTGTGCGCGCATTCGCACACCGCATGGTGGAACTCGACGTCGATTTCCGCCTCGTCGTCGAAGTCGCCGGTCCGGTGCGCCTCGTCCATGCGCGCCATGATGCGGTCGAGCAGGGCCAGATCCTCCGGCGTCGCGCGGCGCGCCGCATACTCGGCCGCTACCGCCTCGATCTCGCGCCGGTATTCCAGATAGTCCGTCACCGCCTTGCGGTGCGTGGAGATAAGGTCCGTCACCGGCTTGGTGAAGAGCTGGCCGATGACGTCGGCGACATGCGTGCCGCCGCCGGCCTTGGTCGTCAGCAGCCCGCGCCCTTCCAACACCTTCAGCGCGTCGCGCAGGATCGGCCGCGACACCTCGAACTGGCGCGCCAACTCGCGCTCGCCGGGCAGCCGGTCGCCGGTGCGCAGCACGCCTTCGAGGATCAGGCTCTCGATCTGCTGCACCACCTCGTCGGCGGTGCGCGAATGCTCGATCCTGGAGAAAATGTCGCTCAAAGGGACGCCTGGAGAACGGGACGGAGATGATCCAGATTAAAGCCTCTGTCGCCAACTGGTCAAATTATTTATCCAATTCGTCCCGTCTGGTCGCAGAGTTCGCCGCGCGTCAGCCTCCCCGGACGCCAATATTTGCTGTTTACGCGTCCCGCCGATTGCCGCAAGACGACCGGATTGCACGATGGGTCGAAAACCAGGGGGACCAGCCGTGTCGGACGAGACGTCCAAACTCGAATTCCAGCCGCGCGCCCAAGGCAGCGTGATGGGCTTCCCGGCGCATGAGGGGCGACCTGGCGCGCTGGGCGAAGTCCATGCGCGTCCGCACCCGCTGATCGAAAAACCGCGCGTGCTGATCCAGCTTTCCTTCATGACCGAGGGCGGCGCCGCTGTCGACCATGCCGTGCTTTCGGAGCTGTCGCGGCGGCTGGGTATCGCCGCGCCCGAGCGCAATGCGCGCCACCATGCCATGAAATGGGGCAAGGGCACGCTGCGCTGGGAGCGGCATACGGAATTCTCGACCTATCTTTGGGAAGGGCCGCTGGCCGAAAACGGCCGGGCGCAGGAGGATTCGCCCTTCGGCAACGGTTTTTCGCCACCGGGCACCGTGATTTCGGGCATCCGCCTCGAAATCCGCAAATGGACGCAGGCGAGCGAAAGACTGGCTGCCGGCTTCGACCCGACCAGCCTGTGCTATTCGCTGGTCGAGCGGGGCGCCGCCGCCATCATCACTGATTTCCGCCAGGACGGCGACGGCTTGACGCGCATGCTGGTGCTCGATCGCGGCCTGACGCCGGCCAGCACCGGCGCCTTGTCGCAGCGCCTGATCGACATCGAGACCTATCGCACGCTCGCCATGCTTGGCCTGCCGATGGCGTTGACGCTGTCCGGCCGCGCCCGTCGCATCGAGGACCGCCTGGCGCAGACCACGCTGGAAATGAAGGCGGTCGAAACCCGCGACAGCCAGACGCTGCTTGCCGATCTTACCGAACTTGCCGCGGAGCTCGAGGCCGATGCAGCATCCAGCCTCTATCGTTTCGGCGCCAGCCGCGCCTATGACGGCATCGTCACCGAAAGGCTCAAAGCGCTGGATGAAGAGCCGGTGCAAGGCTACGACACCTGGGCGGGCTTCCTCTTGCGGCGCATGGCGCCGGCCATGCGCACCTGCCGCTCGGTCGAGGAGCGCCAGGCGAACCTGTCGCGGAAACTCACCCGCGCCACCACGCTGCTGCGCACCTGGGTCGACGTCGAAGTGGAGAAGCAGAACCGCGACCTGCTCGCCTCGATGAACAACCGCGCCCGGCTGCAACTGCGCCTGCAGCAGACGGTCGAAGGCCTCTCGGTCGCCGCCGTCTCATACTATGTCGTCGGCCTTATCGGCTATGTCGCCAAGGGCGCCTCGATCTTCGGGCACGCTTTCGCGCCCGAAGTCGTCACTGCCGCCTCCGTGCCGGTCGCCATCCTGCTTGTATGGTGGGGCGTGCGCCGCGTACGCAAGATGCATTCGGAGCCGGCGAAGCATCCAGGCGAATAAGCGGCCAAGCTTCATCTAGCGCGACCCAGGCCGCAGCGGCAGATTGCCGCTGCGGAAGCTTGCGTTTAGGGTTGGCGTGGAGCGCGACCAAAGCAGCGTTTGCAACGGGTGCGTCAGGCTGGTAAAAGATTTTGACCAGTCAAAGCCAGATGAGGCTGCCCGATGTCCGGCCTAGCCATGCCCAAGCCAGATGCCGAAACGCTGCGCCGTCGCGCCGAGATCGTCGACGACATGCGCATCATCGTGCCGGGCGAGGGGGTTGTCGACGCAGCCAATGAAATGCGCGCCTTCGAAAGCGACGGCCTCACTGCCTATCGGCAACTGCCGCTGGTCGTGGTGCTGCCGGAGACGGTGGCGCAGGTCTCCCGCGTCCTCAAATACTGCAACGAGCGCAACATTCGCGTCGTGCCGCGCGGCTCCGGCACCTCGCTATCGGGCGGCGCGCTGCCGCTCGAAGATGCCGTGCTGCTGGTGATGAGCCGCTTCAACCGCATCCTGGCGATCGACTATCCGAACCGCGTCGTGGTCGCCCAGCCCGGCGTCACCAATCTCGGTATCACCACCGCCGTCGAGCAGGAGGGCTTTTACTATGCCCCCGATCCATCCTCCCAGATCGCCTGCTCGATCGGCGGCAACGTCGCGGAAAATTCCGGCGGCGTGCACTGCCTGAAATACGGGCTCACCGCCAACAATGTTCTGGGCATCGAGATGGTGCTGATGAATGGCGAGGTGGTGCGCCTCGGCGGCAGCCATCTCGACCAGGAAGGCTATGACTTGCTCGGCGTCATGACCGGCTCCGAAGGCCTGCTCGGCGTCGTCACCGAGGTGACGGTGCGCATCCTGAAGAAGCCGGAGACGGCGCGCGCGCTGCTGATCGGCTTTCCGACCAGTGAAGAGGGCGGCCAGTGCGTCGCCGACATCATCGGCGCCGGCATCATCCCGGGCGGCATGGAGATGATGGACCGCCCGGCGATCCACGCGGCGGAAGATTTCGTCCATGCCGGCTATCCGCTCGATGTCGAGGCGCTGCTGATCGTCGAGCTCGATGGCCCGAGTGTCGAGGTCGATCACCTGATCGGACTGGTCGAGGCGATCGCCTATCGCAATGGCTCGACCACCTGCCGCATCTCGCAGTCGGAACAGGAGCGGCTGAGCTTCTGGGCCGGCCGCAAGGCGGCCTTTCCGGCGGTCGGCCGCATCTCGCCCGACTATTACTGCATGGATGGCACCATCCCGCGCAAGGAACTGCCGAGGGTGCTTGCCGGCATGCGCGACCTTTCCGAGAAGTACGGGTTAGGCGTCGCCAACGTCTTCCACGCCGGCGACGGCAATCTGCACCCGCTGATCCTCTACGACGCCAATGTGCCGGGCGAACTCGACAAGGCCGAAAGCTTTGGCGCCGACATATTGCGGCTTTGCGTCGAGGTCGGAGGCGTGCTGACCGGCGAACACGGCGTCGGCGTCGAGAAGCGCGACCTGATGCCGGAAATGTTCAACCAGGTCGACCTCGACCAGCAGATGCGGGTGAAATGCGCTTTCGATCCCAACCATCTGCTCAACCCCGGCAAGGTTTTTCCGCAACTGCGCCGGTGTGCGGAACTGGGAAGGATGCATGTGCATCGCGGACAGGTGGCGTTTCCGGATATTCCGAGGTTTTGATGGGCGGTCAATTTCGGATGACTGCGTTCCTTCGCGCCCCCCTCTGTCCTGCCGGACATCTCCCCCACTTGGGGGGAGATTGGCAATTTTTGCCGCCGCGCCTCCCTCGCAACGTCGAAGATTGGCGAAGGCTGCGATGACAGCTGATCTCCCCCCAAGTGGGGGAGATGTCCGGCAGGACAGAGGGGGGCGCGAAGGAACGCGGCCTGTCGCCGTCTCGGGCTTCGCCCGAGCCACCTCTCCCCCGCTTTGCGGGGGCGAGGAGCCAGGCCTTTGCAACATGACCACCTTCACTCCATCCTCTTCCGCCGAAATCCTCTCCACGGTCCAATGGGCAGCGGCGGAAGAAACGCCGCTGGAAATCCTCGGGCACGGCTCGAAGCACGGCATCGGTCGTCCGCTGCAGACCGAGCATACACTCGACCTCTCCAAGCTCACCGGCGTCACACTCTACGAGCCGGCCGAACTGGTGCTGTCGGCCTGCGCTGGCACGTCGCTCGCCGAACTCGAAAAACTGCTTGCCGAAAACGGCCAGCAATTTGCGTTTGAACCGATGGACTACGGCCCGTTGCTCGGCGGCGAGCCGGGTAAAGGCACCATCGGCGGCGTGCTGGCTTCGAACCTGTGCGGACCGCGACGTCTCAAGTCGGGCGCGGCGCGCGACCATATCCTTGGCGTTGCCGCTGTTTCGGGGCGCGGCGAGGCGTTCAAATCGGGCGGCCGCGTGGTCAAGAACGTCACCGGCTACGATCTCTCAAAACTGATGGCGGGAAGCTGGGGCACGCTCGCCGTGCTGACCGACGTGACTTTCAAGGTCCTGCCGGCGGCCGAAACAGAAGTGACCTTGGCCATCCGCGGTCTGCTCGACGATGCGGCCGTCGCGGCCATGGCGCTGGCGCTCGGCTCCAGCGCCGAAGTGTCGAGCGCTGCGCATCTGCCGGAGCGCATCGCCGCGAAGGTCGCCAGCGGCAAGCACGGCAGCGATGCCGCCACGCTGCTGCGGGTCGAGGGGTTCGGGCCTTCGGTCGTCTACCGCATCGAGGCGTTGAAGCAGTTGCTCGGCAAGGCGGGTCCGCTCGAAGAGATCGCGGGCGAGGCGTCGAAGACGATCTGGCGCGATATCCGCGACTGCGCACCCTTCGCCGATGGCGGCGCGCGGCCAGTCTGGCGCGTGTCGATGGCGCCGTCTGAGGCACATCACATGGTGATGGCTCTGCGCATGCAGGCGGCGGTCGATGCCTTCTACGACTGGCAGGGTGGCCTGGTGTGGCTGTCGATGCGCGAGGACGATCCGGAGGCTGAGCTGCTGCGCGGACTGATCCGCAAGCATGGCGGCGGCCATGCGACACTGGTGCGGGCGTCCGCCCCGCATCGTGCGGCCTTACCGGTGTTCGAGCCGCAACCGCCGCATCTTGCGGCATTGTCGGCGCGACTGAAGGCCGAGTTCGATCCCAAGCAGATTCTCAACCCCGGCCGCATGGGTTAGGACCGCGACATGCAGACCAATTTCTCAGCAGCGCAGCTGGCCGACCCGCATGTCGCGGAATCGGAAAAGATCCTGCGTAAATGCGTGCATTGCGGCTTCTGCACCGCCACTTGTCCGACCTATGTGACGCTCGGCAACGAGCTGGATTCACCGCGCGGCCGCATCTACCTCATCAAGGATATGCTGGAGAACGGCCGGCCGGCGGACAAGGAGATCGTCACCCATATCGACCGTTGCCTGTCCTGTCTTGCCTGCATGACCACCTGCCCTTCTGGCGTGAACTACATGCATCTGGTCGACCATGCCCGCGCCCATATCCAGGAGACCTATAAGCGGCCGCTGCTCGACCGGCTGACGCGCGCCATGCTGGCTTTCGTGCTGCCTTGCCCGACCCGCTTCCGCGCCGCGTTGAAGCTTGCCGGGCTCGGCCGGCCGTTCATCGGCTTGTTCGAAAAGCTGCCGGCGCTGAAACCGGTCGCGGCGATGCTGAAGCTTGCACCCGCGTCGATCCCGCCGGCATCGCCGCTGGCTTCGCCCGGCACGCATGCCGGGAAAGGCGCAAGACGTGGTCGTGTAGCGATTCTCACCGGCTGCGCGCAATCCGTGCTCGATCCGGCGATCAACGATACGACCATCTCCCTGCTGACAAGATTGGGCGTTGAGGTCGTGGTGCCGGAGGGCGAGGGCTGCTGCGGCGCGCTCGTCCATCACATGGGCCGCGAGCATCAGGCCCTTGCCTCGGCCAGACAGAATGTCGACGCCTGGACGCGCGCCATCGAGCAGGGCGGGCTCGACGCCATCATCATCACCGCGTCGGGCTGCGGCACCACCATCAAGGACTATGGCTTCATGCTGCGCCTCGATCCCGCCTATGCCGAAAAGGCCGCGCGCGTCTCGGCTCTCGCAAAAGACGTCACCGAATATCTTGCCGCGCTCGATCTGCCGGAGCCGCTGCGCAAGCCGGGCACGGTCGTCGCCTATCACTCTGCCTGCTCGATGCAGCATGGCCAGAAGATCACGCGCCAGCCGAAGGAGCTTCTCACCAAGGCGGGCTTCGTCGTGCGCGAGCCGCGCGAGGGGCATCTGTGCTGCGGCTCGGCCGGCACCTACAACATCCTGCAGCCCGAGATTTCCGCCAAGCTGCGCGACCGCAAGGTGAAAAACATCGAGGCGACAGGCGCGGAAATCGTCGCCACCGGCAATATCGGCTGCATCACCCAGATAGCCTCCGCCGCGAAGCTGCCGGTGGTGCACACGGTCAAATTGCTCGACTGGGCCTATGGCGGTCCGAAGCCGGAAGGCGTTTCCGACAGCGGTTTGATCGCCGCGGAATAACTATTCCGCCGCGAGTTGATCCGGCACGCCGTAGGTCGCGCGGTAGAGCGCGCGCTGGCGGTTGAGCGCCACCATGGTGTTGCGCAAGAGGATCGCGACCGTCAGCGGGCCGACGCCGCCCGGCACCGGCGTGATCCAGGAGGCCACTTCCTTGACGCTGTCGGTATCGACGTCGCCGACGATACGGGTTTCGCCGTCGGGCCCGACCTCGGAATTGATGCCGATGTCGATGACGGCTGCGCCCGGCTTCACCATGTCGGCCTTGATCAGCCTGGGCTTGCCGACGGCGACGAACAGCGCATCGGCGCGGCGCGCATGGGCCGCCAGCGAGCGCGTCATGTGGTGGCACACCGTCACCGTCGCGCCCTCGCTCATCAACAGGAAGGCGATCGGCTTGCCGACGATCTCGGAATGGCCGACGACGACCACTTCGAGCCCCTTGAGCTCGAGGCCGGTCTCCTTCAGCAGTTCGACCGAGGCCGCCGCGGTGCAGGGCGCCAGGTCGAGCTGGTTGTAAACGATGTTGCCGATCGAGGCCGGATGCATGCCCTCGACGTCCTTCAGCGGATGCACCGCCGCCTGCAACGTCTTGATCGGGATATGCGCCGGCACCGGCCGCTGGATGATGATGCCGGTGACGCGCGGGTCGGCGTTGAGGCCATGGATCGCGGCCTCCAACTCGCCGGCGGTGATGTCGGCGGCGAAGCGCCGCTCCTCGAAGCCGATGCCGGCAAGGGCTGCCTTGGCGCGCTGGTTGCGCACATAGACATCGACCGCCGCGATATCGCCGACGGTGATCGAAACCAGCTTAGGCGGAAAACCTTCGGCCGTGGCGATCGCCGCGTCCTCGCGAACGGAAGCGATGATGCGCTGGGCGACCGGGCCGCCTTTCAGGTAACGGCTGTCGTCGGTCCGGGTCATGGCTGGCACCTTTTGCCTTCTCTGAGCAATTCAGGGGACAGGCGCGGGAGCGGCTTTCTGTCTGGAATTGCGTAACAACTAAGATTTTGTGCGCTGCAATAGCAGAGGAGCGCCGGGAAATCAGCCCCGAAAGCGAAACCGCCTGCTTTCGGGGCGACTTACCGCGCCCTGCATCAGAAGAAAAACTCAAAAAATGAAAAGGGCAGCGCGATTGCCCGCGCTGCCCCTTCGCGACCGGCCGTATCCCCACACGGCCCGTCCCCCGTAAACTCTGTCATCGGTTTAAGCACATCCCGCGGGATCGTACTATGACTTGGCGGCAACAGCAGGAGACTAAAAGCGCTGCGCCGTCTAACCGGCTGATTCGCTGCGACTATATCACCTCGACCGTGGTTCCGACATTGACGCGCTCGTAAAGGTCGACAACGTCCTCGTTGCGCATGCGGATACAGCCGGAAGACACCGCGCCGCCGATCGTCCAGGGCTGGTTGGTGCCATGGATGCGGTATTCGGTGGTGCCGAGATAGAGCGCGCGCGCGCCGAGCGGGTTCTCGATGCCGCCGGCCAGGTAAGTCGGCAGGTAGCGGCCCTTGGCCGCCTCGCGCTTGATCATCTCCGCCGGCGGACGCCAGTCCGGCCACACCTTCTTATCGGTGATCTTGTGCGTGCCCGACCATTCGAAGCCCGGTTTGCCGGTGCCGACGCCGTAGCGCCGCGCCTTGCCGTTCTTCTCGACCAGGAAAAGGAAGTTCTGATGCGTATCGATGATGATGGTGCCCGGCTTCGCCGGCCCATCATAGGCGACTTCCTGCGGCAGGTAGATCGGGTTGATCTGTGGCCGCATCACCATGCGTTTGGCCGGCTGCTGCACTGCCGCCGTGCGCTGCCGGTCGGGCTGCGCCTCGAACAGGCGGCGCAGCGGCTGCTGCGTTGCCTGCCGGGCCGGGCGCACGATGCCCGGCGCACGGCCAAGCTGCAGCACCCAGGGCGCCGAAAGGTCGGGGCTCACCATGACCGGCGGCATGTCGGCATAGCGGTCATTGGCAAGGGAGGTCGTGGCGCCTGCGGCAAGAATGGCCACCGCGCCAAGCAGGGAACAAAACGCTGTCTTCATCGGAACGCACCTTGATCGTCGAACTCGTCCGGGCGGGGGGCCTCGGCTTCGCGATCCTGGCGCGCAGCGGCAAGCAAAGCATGAATCGGAATGCGTAAAATGCCGCTTTGTCAGTAAACCTTTTGGTGTGGTTACCGGCCGGTTCAGGAATCTGGTAAAGCCACCGTAAACTTGGCGCCGAGGCGCGTTAACGAACGGATTTGGTAGCGATGGCGACTGAACATGCCGGCATTCTCGACGGCCCCGATGGCAAGGCGCGCTGCTTCTGGCACGGCAATCTGCCGGACTATCTCCACTATCACGACCACGAATGGGGCCGGCCGGTAACGGATGATCGCCGGCTGTTCGAAAAGATCTGCCTGGAAGGCTTCCAGTCGGGCCTGTCGTGGCTGACCATCCTGCGCAAGCGCGAGAATTTCCGCGAGGCCTTCGCCGGTTTCGACTTCGACAAGGTGGCGGCGTTCACCGACACGGATGTCGAACGCCTGCTCGGGAATGCCGGCATCATCCGCCATCGCGGCAAGATCGTCTCGACCATCAACAACGCAAAACGCGCCCGCGAGATGGTGGACGAGTTCGGCTCCCTGGCCGCGTGGTTCTGGAAGTTCGAGCCGGATCCGCAGGAGCGGCCCGAAATCGTCGACCTCGCACATCTGCGCGCCAATCCGACGACGGCCGTGTCGGTCAGGATATCGAAGGAGTTGAAGAAGCGCGGCTGGAGCTTTGTCGGTCCCACCACCGTCTACGCCTTCATGCAGGCCATGGGCCTGGTCAACGACCATCTCGAAGGCTGCTACTGCCGGGCGGAGGTGGAGAAAGAGCGCAAGAGGCTCAAGAGGCCGAAGTAGGGCGCTTTTGCCTTCTCCCACAAGGGTAGAAGGAGAAGGCTCACTTCTCGAACCTGCCCTTATGGCCGCTGCCGTTGATGTCCCAGACAAGGCTCGAGCCGGACACCGTCAGCACCAGTCCGCTGAAGCCGCTGTCGTCGGGCGTGTGATGCGTGGAGGCGGAGCTGCGGCCGGCCGGGATGACCTCGACGGTCGAGCCCTTCCTCACCCAGCAGCCCTTGCCGTACTGGTCGTTGGCGCCATAGGCGAGCGCGAATTCGAAGCTGCCGTCTTTCCTCAAAAGCAGCTCGGAACCGACTTCCATGACGCCGTTCAGGTAATAATGGCCGGCAAGACGGGCATCGCCCGGCTGGCACGCGTTGGCGGCAACGGGCATGCCACAGAAAAGCGCGCCTGCAAGCGCGCCTGCAAATCGCAACTGCATGATGATCCCCCGATCGTTGAATGAAAGTCAGACGCTGCCGGCGCCGGCCAGGAACAGCCCGGCGATGATCGCCGCCACGGCCGCGAAGGCCGGATAGATCACCAGCAGGCCAGTCACCAGCGCGTCGCGGGCGCTCGGCTTGGCCGCCGCAGCCTCGAACGGCCCGGCCGGCTGCTGTGCCGGCTTCAGGGTGCTGCCGGCGGGCCGCAGCCTGGCCGACCTGCCGCTCTCGATCATGTCTTCAGCCGTCGTCATGGCCCCGAACCCCTTGTTTCGACGCGCTTTATGGTCGTCGATTGTGTCGGCAGCATGCCGCGCCGGTGGCGGAATTGTTTCGTTTTTGGTGGGATTTGTTTCAGTTCTTCCTTCTCCCGCAAGGGGAGAAGAGAAGGCGCTAACCCTTGCCGCTCCAAGCCGCATCGTTTAGGAAACGCGCGCTCGAAGTAAGTCACCACTGACTGGAAACCTCCATGGCCGACAAATCGGAAAAGACGAAAGCGCGGCTGCCGCGCGGTTTTGCCGACCGCAGCGCCGAAGACATCCGCGCCGTCGAGAAGATGATGGCGACCATCCGCTCGGTCTATGAGCTCTACGGCTTCGAGCCGGTCGACCAGCCGATGATCGAATACACCGATGCTCTCGGCAAATTCCTGCCCGACCAGGACCGGCCGAACGAGGGTGTCTTTTCCTTCCAGGATGACGACGACCAATGGCTGTCGCTGCGCTATGACCTGACCGCGCCGACAGCGCGTTTCGTCGCCGAGAATTTCGAGCGCCTGCCCAAGCCTTATCGCAGCTACCGTTCCGGCTGGGTGTTTCGCAACGAGAAGCCAGGCCCCGGCCGCTTCCGCCAGTTCATGCAGTTCGACGCCGACACCATTGGTACGCCGGGCGTCGCCGCCGACGCCGAGATGGCGATGATGATGGCCGATGTCATGGAAGCGCTCGGCATCAAGCGCGGCGACTACGTCATCCGCGTCAACAACCGTAAGGTGCTCGACGGCGTGCTGGAGGCCATCGGCCTCGGCGGCGACGAGAACGCCGGACGCAGGCTGACTGTGCTTCGGGCTATCGACAAGCTGGACAAGGTTGGAACGGACGGCGTTCGAGCGCTGCTTGGAAAGGGACGGCTGGACGAAAGCGGCGACTTCACCAAAGGCGCCGGATTAGGCGAACAACAGATCGACCGGATGATGGAGGTCTTCGGAAATCCTGATGGTTTCTGGGACCACAATATGGGTTCTGAAGGAGTCATCGACGACGATAGGCGGCAGGTCGGGAACGGCGGAAAGACTTCCGTACTGAGCAACGCGTTTGCCATCGACGAATTGCGCCTAGCTTTTTCTGACGAGCCGCTGGCTTTAGAGGGAATAAACGAACTCGGTGCGATCAACGACATGGTTCGCGCCGCAGGCTACGGGAGCAATCGCATCCGCATCGACCCCTCTGTCGTGCGCGGCCTCGAATATTACACAGGCCCTGTCTTCGAGGCCGAGCTGCTGGCCGAGATCCCCAACGACGAGGGCCAGATCGTGCGCTTCGGCTCTGTCGGCGGCGGCGGGCGCTATGATGGGCTGGTCTCGCGCTTTCGCGGCGAGCCGGTGCCGGCGACAGGCTTCTCCATCGGCGTCTCACGCCTGATGACGGCGCTGAAGAACCTCGGCAAGCTCGATATCTCCGATGTCATTGCCCCGGTCGTGGTGCTGGTCATGGACAGGGATACGGAAAGCCTCGGCCGCTACCAGAAGATGGTCGCGGAGCTCCGCGCCGCCGGCATCCGCTCCGAAATGTATCTCGGCGGCGCCGGCATGAAGGCCCAGCTCAAATATGCCGACCGCCGCGGCAGCCCGGTCGCCATCATCCAGGGCGGCGACGAGCGTGCCAAGGGCGAACTGCAGATCAAGGACCTGATCGAAGGCGCCCGCATGTCGGCCGAGATCACCGACAATGCCGAATGGCGGGCGGCACGGCCGGCGCAGGTGACGGTGGCGGAGGGGGAGCTGGTTGGCGAGGTGAAGAAGATACTTGCGGCGCAGGCTGCTGATCGCGCGAAGGGTGGCGCTTGAACACCCCCCTCTGTCCTGCCGGACATCTCCCCCGCAAGGGGGGAGATTGGATGTCGCGTATGCTTTCGCCAATCTCCAGCGTTGGAGAATGGGAGCCGAGCCCAAAACTGCTGATCTCCCCCCTTGCGGGGGAGATGGCCGGCAGGCCAGAGGGGGGTGCCTCGCGCCCTACCTATCCATGACCACCCGTCCCGCCATCGCCGCAGACATCGTCCAACTCTTCGCCACCCGCGACACCCACGCCGTGGAAGTCGCTGTCCTGCAGCCGGCCGATCCGTTCCTCGATATGGCCGGCGAGGATTTGCGCCGCCGCATTTTCCTCACCGAAAGCGAGACCGGCAAGACGCTGTGCCTGCGGCCCGAATTCACCATTCCGGTCTGCCTCGATCACATCGCCAGTCAGGCTGGCACGCCGCGCCGCTATTCTTATCTGGGCGAAGTCTTCCGCCAGCGCCGCGAGGGCGGCAACGAGTTCTTCCAGGCCGGCATCGAGGATCTTGGCGACCGCGACACGGCCGCCGCCGATGCCCGTTCGCTGGCCGACGCGCATGCGCTGCTGTCGCTGGTGCTGCCCGGAAAGACACTTGCCATCACGCTCGGCGACCAGACTTTGTTCGAAGCCGTGCTCGCTGCGCTCGGCTTGCCGCGCGGCTGGCGCATGCGGCTCGCGCGCGCCTTCGGCTCGGCGCCGATGCTGGAGGCAGCCCTTGCCGACCTCGCCAATCCGCCGCGCAACAGCCAGCTCTCCGGCCCCGTCGCCTTGCTGGCGCTCGACGGCGATGCGGAAGGCCTCGCCGCGCATATCTCTGCCGGCATCGAGGAGGCCGGGCTGTCGGCATCGTCCGGCCGCGCGCCTGCCGACATCGCGCGGCGCCTGATCGAGAAAGCGCAACTGCGCAGCGTGCGGCTGTCCGACGAGGCGTTTTCGGCGCTGAAAGGTTTTCTCGAGATCGACGTCGCGCTCAGCGGCGCGACCGCGGCGCTCGAAAAATTCGCCGCCGATGCCAGCCTGTCGCTGGGACCGGCGCTGGAGAATTTCGCCGCCCGCGCCGAGGCGATCGAGGCGCATGGCCTGTCCGCGGCACAAATCCGCTACGACGCCGCCTTCGGCCGTCCGCTCGATTACTATACCGGCCTGGTCTTCGAGATTGCCGCCGGTGACGGCGACCGCCCGCTGGCCGGCGGCGGCCGCTACGATCGGCTGCTGACGCTGCTCGGCGCCAAGAAGCCGATCCCCGGCGTCGGCTTTTCGGTTTGGCTCGACCGTATCGAAGCCTTGCGGGAGAGCGCGAAATGATCACGCTGGCGATCCCCTCGAAGGGCCGTCTCAAGGAACAGTCGCTCGAAGTGCTGGCCAAGGCCGGCCTGGCCGTCACGCTACCTGAGGACGACCGCAAATACCGTGCCCGCATCGACGGCCTCGACGATGTCGAGGTGGCCTTCCTGTCCGCGTCCGAGATCGCCGGCGAGATCGGCCAGGGCGCGGTCGATCTCGGCATCACCGGCGAGGACCTTTTGCGCGAGAACCTCGCCGATTGGGAAGCGCGCGCCGAGATCGTCGCCCGCCTCGGCTTCGGCCATGCCGATGTCGTGGTCGCCGTGCCCGACATCTGGCTCGATGTCGATACCATGGCCGACCTCGACGATGTCGCCGCCGATTTCCGCCAGCGCCACGGCCGGCGCTTGCGGATAGCTACAAAGTACTGGCGGCTGACGCAGCAGTTCTTTTCGCTCAAGCACGGAATCCAGGTCTACCGCATCGTCGAAAGCCTCGGCGCCACCGAAGGCGCGCCGGCGGCGGGACTGGCCGACGTCATCGTCGACATCACCACCACCGGCTCGACGCTGCGCGCCAACCACCTCAAGGTGCTGGGCGACGGCACGATCCTGAAGTCGCAGGCTTGTCTGGTGGCGTCGAAAAAGTCTCGAGATGCAGCCGACGAGGCGCAGTTGCGCGACATTGCCGCAAAAATGGCCGCGCTGGTCGCCTAGAGCAATTCCAGGAAAAGTGTGAAGCGGTCTTCCGTCCGGAATTGCGTCAAAGAGCTTTAGCCACCTCTACCTTCGGCGGGTTTCCACCGCCTTTGCGGGCTGATAGGCTCGATCATCCCGGGAGGAGACGGCGATGGCGATCAAACTCGACGAGCTCATGAACGCCACCAATCTGCGCGGGCGCGGCGCCAGCGGCACCTTCATTGCCCCGCTGGGCGGCAAGGCGCATGTATCGGGCGATCGCTTAGTACCCCTGCTCGACAAGACCATTCCCGAACTGTTTTCCGAAACGGTGAGCAGATACGCCACGCTCGACGCCGCCGTTTTCGTTGGCCAGGACAAGCGCTTCACCTGGAGCGAGCTCTCGGACGCGGTCGACGCCTTGGCCGCCGGCTTTCTGGCGCTGGGTCTGGAAAAAGGCGACCGCGTCGGCATCTGGTCGCCGAACCGTTGGGAATGGCTGGTGACGCAGTTCGCCACCGCGCGCATCGGCCTGATCCTCGTCAACATCAACCCGGCCTACCGGCTGACCGAGCTCGAATATGCCCTCAACAAGGTTGGGTGCAAGGCGCTCGTCACCGCCGCCCAATTCAAGACATCCGACTATCTCGGCATGATCGGAACGCTTGCGCCCGAGCTCGCCGCCGCCGAGCCCGGCAAGCTCAAGGCCAAGAAACTGCCGGCGCTGAAGATCGTCATCCGGATGGGCGACGACAATTCGCCCGGCATGTTCAATTTCGGCGATGTGCTGGCCATGGCCGGGCGTGACGAACATGACAGCCTCGACCGCATCTCCGAAGGCCTGAAGCCCGGCGACGCCATCAACATCCAGTTCACCAGCGGCACGACGGGTGCGCCGAAGGGCGCGGCGCTGACGCATTCCAACATCGTCAACAACGGCAATTTCGTCACTTCGGCGATCAGGCTCACCGTCGACGATCGGCTCTGCATCCCGGTGCCGCTTTACCATTGCTTCGGCATGTCGATGGGCACGATGGGCTGCGTCTCCAAGGGCGCCACCATGGTTTTCCCGGGCGAGGGCTTCGATGCCGGCGCGACGCTGAAAGCGGTCGCGCAGGAGCGCTGCACCGGCCTCTATGGCGTGCCGACCATGTTCGTCGCCATGCTCGACCATGTCGATTTTTCCAGCTTCGATCTCTCCAGCCTGCGCACCGGCATCATGGCCGGTTCGCCATGCCCGATCGAGGTGATGAAGAAGGTCGTCTCGCTCATGCACATGGCGCAAGTGACCATCGCCTATGGCATGACGGAGACCAGTCCCGTTTCCTTCCAGAGCAGCGTCGACGATCCGCTGGAAAAGCGCGTCTCCACCGTCGGCCGCATCCACCCGCATGTCGAGGTCAAGGCGATCGGCACCGACGGCGCCACCGCCGCGGTCGGCGAGCCTGGCGAGCTCTGCACGCGCGGCTATTCGGTGATGAAGGGCTATTGGGACGACGCCGACAAGACCCGCGAGGCGATCGACGCCGACGGCTGGATGCACACCGGCGACCTCGCGACGATCGATGCCGAGGGCTATTGCAACATTGTCGGCCGGGTGAAGGACATGGTCATCCGCGGCGGCGAGAACGTCTATCCGCGCGAGGTCGAGGAATTCCTCTATCGCCATCCCAAGGTCAAGGAAGTTCAGGTTTTCGGCATTCCCGACGACAAATATGGCGAGGAGCTCTGCGCCTGGATCGTGCTGAAGCCCGGCCAGATCGCCACCGCCGAGGAGATCAAGGCCTTCTGCGCCGGCCAGATCGCGCACTACAAGATACCGCGCTACATCCGCTTCCGCACCGAGCTGCCGATGACGGTGACCGGCAAGCCACAGAAATTCCTGATGCGCGAGGCGATGGTGGAGGAATTGGGATTGGTAGCGCAGAAGACGGCGTGAAACGGCATTTATGGAAAACGAATTTCCAAATTTTGCGGCGCTGAAAGCCGCCAAAATCGAAAACATAGATTATCGCATAGTCGTCCGGCGCGGCGCGCGAACCGGCAGTGCCATCGTCATCGCCCCGCATGGCGGCAAGATCGAGCCCCGTACCTCCCTGATCACCGAGACGATAGCAGGGGACGATCTCGATATGTATTGCTTTGAAGGGCTCATGCCGGAAAGCAACCGGGAGCTGCACATAACATCCAGGAACTTTGACGAGGCAACCGCGCTGGAACTGTTGCGGACGAAGTCCACTGTCGTTGCTATCCACGGTCGCCAGGATCGGGATGATCTCGCGACAGTCTACATGGGCGGCAAGGACGCCGCGTTGGTTTCAGAGATAGCCTGGCGTCTGCAGGAGGCCGGCTTCCAGACAAAAAAGGATAACCATCCGTTTCCGGGTATCCAGGATTCGAACATCGTCAACCGAGGACTGACGGGCAAAGGCGCACAGCTGGAAGTGCCCTTCTCGCTGCGCCGTCGAATGGGGAACGAGTCGGAACTTCTGGAAAGATTCTGTGGGGCGGTTCGCAAGGCCATCGAGGCATTCGACGCCAGAAATGATGCCCGGTCCTCAATCGTGTTTTGAACCGTGCGCTTGGCGGGCAAAGATGCCCATGAGAGGTGCTCCCCACGCTCTTTTCCGCTAAGTTCGCGCAAACGCGTGGCGTTCGGGGGCTTGAATGACTGGTTACGGGCGGTCGGTGACTTCCTACACGATGCCGTTGGCCGCGCTGGCGATGGCTCTCGCGGTCAGGGCCGGCGGCCTTTCGGTCGACGAAGGGTCGCTGAACGCCAGGATACTGGTTGGAGCGCTGTCGAGCGCCATCATGTTCACCACCATTTTCGTGGTGCTCGACCACGCCGAGGCGCTCGCCCGGCGCATAGGGGAGCCCTACGGAACCTTGGTGCTGACTTTTGCGGTGACGGCAATCGAAGTGTCGATCATCGTCTCGATGATGCTGCATGGAGCAAACAACCCCACGCTGGCGCGCGAATCCGTTTTCTCGACGGTGATGATCACCTCCACTGGCGTTGTCGGGATATGTCTCACGCTTGGCGGCTGGCGCTATCGCAAGCAGGCGATCCTCCGGCAAGGGACAAGCGCCTACCTGTCGGTTCTGATCGCGTTGACCGTGATGACGCTTATTCTTCCGACCTACACCCAGGCCACGGGTCCCGGCACGTTTTCGGCGGCTCAGCTTGGTTTCGTCAGCGTCCTTTCGGTGCTTCTCTATGCGAGCTTCGTGTTTGCCCAGACCGTCCGGCACCGGGAGGACTTCGTCCAGGGACAGGCGCACGACGTTCCGATGCGAACCGCCTCCCACGACAGCATTTTCGTCAGCGCCCTGCTGCTGCTGAGCGGGCTCATCGGCATTGTCCTGCTCGCAGAGCAGGTCGCCGCGAGCGTGGAGGATGCGCTCGCGGCCTATAAGGTGACCCAGGCCGACAGCATCGTGGGAGCAATGATCGCGGCACTGGTTTTGATGCCGGAGGCGATCTCGGCGATCCGCGCCGCCTTCAAGAATGAGCTGCAGCGCAGCCTGAACGTCGCGATGGGCTCGGCCTGCGCCACGATCGGCTTGACGATACCGGCGGTCGCGGCCGCCAGCCTGCTGACGGGCAGGGGCCTGACCTTGGGGCTCCCGGCGTCCGATGCCGTGCTTCTGGTGCTGGCGCTTTTCATATGCAGCGTAAGCTTCAGCACCGAAAGAACGACGTTCCTGACCGGCATGGTGCACGTCGTGGTGTTTTTCACCTATGTGTTCCTGATCTTTGTGCCGTGAAATGGTTGCAGCCTGCCATCAGGCGCAGGGATAGAAAGCGCCTCGAAAGGCGCCTCACATCCTCAGCACCGCCCGATCCAGCCCGCGTATGATCCGCGCCAGTTCCGCGCACTCGTCCTGGCGCACCTTGTTCTTGCGCCAGGCCATGCAGATCATGCGCTGCGGCATCGGCTCCTGGAACGGCACGATCCTCAGATCCGGCATGACTCCGGCGGCACTTGCCGCCATTTCCGGCACCAGCGTGACGCCGAGCCCATGCGCCACCATCTGCAAGAGCGTCGTCAGGCTGGTCGCGCCGTAGCTTGCCATCGCCACCGGCCGCACATTGCCGCAGACGGCCAGGGCCTGCTCGCGCAGGCAGTGGCCTTCTTCCAGAAGCATCAGCCGCTCAAGCGCCGGGCTTTCCGGTGGCACCGGTGGCGAGGCGAAGGCCGGATCGCCGGCCGGAACGGCGAGGAAGAAGCGGTCTGGAAAAAGCCCTTCGGTGACGATCGCCGGCTGATCGAGCGGCAAGGCCGCGATGAAGGCGTCGAGCCGGCCGGACGTCGCGTCCTCGACCAGCGACGCGGTCACCGCTTCGCGCAGTTCGAGCTGGAGGGAAGGGTAGTGCCTTCTCAACTCCGGCAGCACATGCGGCAGGAGGTAGGGCGCGACCGTCGGGATGATGCCCAGCCGGAAGCGTCCCTCCATGGTAGGGCGGCCGCGCCGGGCAGTCGTCTCGACGTCACGTATTTCGGCCAGAATGCGCTCGATACGCGGCTGCAGGGCAAGCGCCTCGTCGGTCATGCGCACCGTCTTGCCGCCGCGCTCGAACAACAGGCAGTTCAGCCGCTCTTCCATCTCGGCGATCTGCGCGGAAAGGGCCGGCTGGCTGACGCCGGCAAGCTTCGCTGCACGGCCGAAATGCAGCGTCTGCGCCAGCGCGTCGAAATACTGCATCTGTCGGACGGTGAGGCCAATCATAAGAAAATCCTATCAAATGAAACAGGAAAGGCAATTTGTCTTTATCGGCTGGCCGGCCTAGTCTGGAATCATTCCAGGTTGGCGCGGCCAGCGGCCGCCCCCGAGAATTTCGGGAAAAATCAACCTCGGCAAAATTCAACCTCGGCAAAAACCTCTGCAGAATCGGAGACTAAGATGGACGCCAAAACCGACGATAACAGCGCTGGCAAATGCCCAGTGGCGCATGGATCCGCCGGCCGGACCAACCGTGACTGGTGGCCGAACCAGCTCGACCTTGCCGTCCTGCATCAGCAGTCGAACCTGTCGGACCCGATGGGCGAAGATTTCGACTACGCCAAGGAGTTCGCGAGCCTCGACCTCGATGCGGTGGTCAAGGACCTCACCAAGGTCATGACGGATTCGCAGGATTGGTGGCCGGCCGACTTCGGCCATTACGGGCCGCTCTTCATCCGCATGGCCTGGCACAGCGCCGGCACCTATCGCATCGGCGACGGCCGCGGCGGCGCCGGTGCCGGCCAGCAGCGCTTCGCGCCGCTGAACAGCTGGCCGGACAACGCCAATCTCGATAAGGCGCGCCGGCTGCTGTGGCCGGTCAAGCAGAAATACGGCCGCAAGATTTCGTGGGCCGACCTTCTGATCCTCACCGGCAACGTCGCGCTGGAATCGATGGGCTTCAAGACCTTCGGCTTCGCCGGCGGCCGCGCCGATGTGTGGGAGCCGGAGCAGGACGTGGACTGGGGCTCCGAAACTAAGTGGCTCGGGGATGAGCGGTATTCGGGCGACCGTGAACTGAGCGGCCATCTCGGCGCCGTGCAGATGGGCCTCATCTACGTCAACCCGGAAGGCCCGAACGGCAAGCCGGATCCGATCGCCGCCGCGCGCGACATCCGCGAGACCTTCGGCCGCATGGCGATGAACGACGAGGAAACCGTGGCGCTGATCGCCGGCGGCCATACCTTCGGCAAGACCCATGGCGCCGGTGACGCCTCGCTGGTGGGCGCCGAGCCCGAAGGCGCGGGCATCGAGGCGCAAGGCCTCGGCTGGTCGAGCAAATACGCCTCCGGCATCGCCGGCGACGCCATCACCTCGGGCCTCGAGGTCATCTGGACGACGACGCCGACCAAATGGAGCAACAACTTCTTCGACAACCTGTTCAATTACGAATGGGAGCTGACGAAGAGCCCGGCCGGCGCCCATCAATGGACGCCGAAGGCCGGCGCCGGAGCCGGCACCGTTCCGGACGCGCACAACCCCTCCAAGCGTCACGCGCCGGCGATGCTCACCACCGACCTCGCGCTGCGTTTCGACCCGGCCTACGAGAAGATCTCGCGCCGCTTCCACCAGCATCCGGAACAGTTTGCCGATGCCTTCGCCCGCGCCTGGTTCAAGCTCACCCACCGCGACATGGGCCCGGTCGTGCGCTATCTGGGTCCGCTCGTGCCGAAGGAAGAGCTGATCTGGCAGGATCCGATCCCGGCGATCGACCATGAGCTGGTGAGCGAGGCCGACATCGCTTCGCTCAAGGCCAAGATCCTGGCCTCCGGCCTCTCGGTCTCGGAGCTGGTCTCGACCGCCTGGGCTTCGGCCTCGACCTTCCGCGGCTCGGACAAGCGCGGCGGCGCCAATGGCGGCCGTATCCGGCTTGAGCCCCAGAAGGACTGGGAGGTCAACCAGCCGGCCCAGCTCGCAAAGGTGCTGGCCAAGCTGGAAGCTCTCCAGAAGGAGTTCAACGCCGCGCAGGCCGGCGGCAAGAAGGTCTCGCTCGCCGACCTCATCGTGCTCGGCGGCGTCGCCGCGATCGAGAAGGCGGCGAAGGACGGTGGCACCGAGGTGACGGTGCCCTTCACGCCGGGCCGCATGGACGCTTCGCAGGAGCAGACGGATGTCGCCTCCTTCGCTGCCCTGGAGCCGAAGGTCGATGGCTTCCGCAATTATGCTCGCGGTCGGTTGCCGATGTCGGTCGAAGCGATGCTGGTCGACCGCGCCCAGCTCCTCACGCTGACGGCGCCCGAACTGACCGTACTGGTCGGCGGCCTGCGCGTGCTAGGCGCCAATGCCGGCGGATCCAAGCATGGCGTCTTCACCGATAGGCCGGGCACGCTGACCAACGACTTCTTCGTCAATCTGCTCTCGATGGCGACCGTGTGGGATCCGGCGGCCGGCTCAGAGCCGGGCTCGGACGAGGTCTACGAAGCGCGCGACCGCAAGACCAAGCAAGTGAAGTGGACCGGCACCCGTGCCGACCTGATCTTCGGCTCGCACGCGCAGTTGCGCGCGCTCTCCGAGGTCTACGGCTCGGCCGACGCCAAGGCGAAGTTCGTCAAGGATTTCGTCAAGGCCTGGACCAAGGTGATGAACGCCGACCGCTTCGACATCGCCACGAAGTAAGATCGCATCCTCCCAACGAAAAAGGCGCGGGTCATGCCCGCGCCTTTTTGGCATTTATCCAGAGCTATCAGTCTTTCTCGAAGATGCCGGCCTTGGCGACCACGCCGGCAATCGCTCCGCCGATCAGCGGCGCGACGATGAACAGCCAGAGCTGGCTGAGCGCAGCACCGCCCGAAAACAGCGCCGGGCCGATCGAGCGCGCCGGATTGACCGAGGTGCCGGTCACCGGGATCATGGCGAAGTGGATCCCCGCCAGCGTCAGGCCGATGACCAGGCCGGCAAAGGCGGTGGTGTGCTTGGCGTTGGTGACGCCAAGGATCACCGTGACGAAGGTGAAGGTGCCGATCAGCTCCCACAGGAAGGCCGAGCTCATGCCCCATTTCGTCTCGTCCCAGCCATTGGCGCCGAAGCCGCCGGTGTGGCCGCCAGCCTGGCCCGATACGATGATCCACAGCGCCAGCGAGGCGATGATGGCGCCGATGACCTGCGCGATCCAGTAGGGGACGACATCCTTGGCCGGCATCCGCCCCGCCAGGAACACGCCCAGCGTCACCGCCGGATTGAGATGCGCGCCCGAGATCGGGCCGATCGCATAGGCCGCGGCGATCAGACCGATGCCGAACGCCAGGCCGATGCCTTCCTGTCCGAGCGGCAGCGCGCCGCCGAAACCGCCCGTGACCACGGAGGCGGTGCCGATGAACACCAACAAAAATGTGCCGAGAACTTCTGCCAGATAAGTCTTCATTGCCCTCTCCTTGTCGGACCCGCCAAACCGCGTTTCCCGCGCCGCGAATCACTGGTGGAAGAGTATTCCTGTGGACAACACTTGCAAAGCTGGGAGGTTAAGCAGGCCGACTTTCTTGCAGGCGTCAATCAAAACATTAGAAGTCTTTCATGTTCTGATCGATTGTTCTTGTTTCCCGGCCGCACCTCTCGCCATGGAAAAACCGTTCGGCCAAATCGTCCGGTCTTGAAACGTCATTTCATCGGCAAACCGAATGGAACTGTTTCAATCCTGGCCTGAAAGGCTTTAAGAGCGGGCTGGACCCGATTTGTAAACAGCTACGGAAAACAGGATGCGACTGGGCGGAAGGCTGGCGGCGGCGATAGAGATTCTGGAAGACATCGGCCGGCGTCACCGGCCGGTGGCCGACGCCCTGCGCGACTGGGGCCTGTCGCATCGCTTCGCCGGTGGCGGCGATCGCGCGGCGATCGGCAACATCGTCTATGACGCGTTGCGCCGCAAACGCTCGGCCGGCTGGCTGTTCGGCGAGGACACGCCGCGCGCCATCGGCTTTGGCGCGCTTCTGTTGGAATGGGGCCAGACGGCGCAGTCGCTCAACGACGCGCTCGATGGCGACAAATTCGCGCCGCCGCTGCTCGACGCCGGCGAGCTGAAGGCAGCCGCCGGCCGCAGGCTGGCCGACGCGCCCGACGTGGTGCGGGCCGATATCCCGGACTGGTGCGCGCCGCTGCTCGAGCGAGCCTATGGCGAGGCCTGGGTCGAGGAAGGCGCCGCCCTGGCGCAGCGCCCGCCGCTGGATCTGAGGGTCAACACGCTCCAGGCCGATCGTGCCAAGGTGCTGGCCGAGCTCCAGGGCACGGGTGCCGCGCCGGCGGCGATCGCGCCGCACGGCATCCGCATCCCGCCGATCGACGGCGACGGCCGGCACCCCAACGTGCAGGCCGAGCCGGCCTTCCAGAAAGGCTGGTTCGAAGTGCAGGACGAGGGTTCGCAGCTTGCCGCGGCACTTGCCGGCGCCGCGCCCGGCATGCAGGTGCTCGACTATTGCGCCGGCGCCGGCGGCAAGACGCTGGCGCTGTCGGCCGAGATGGACAATCGGGGCCAGCTCTTCGCCCATGATGCGGAGAAGGTGCGGCTGGCGCCGATCTTCGAGCGCATCCGCCGTTCGCACAACCGCAACGTCCAGGTCGTCAGCAAGCCCGCGGAGCTTGCGCCGCTCGCCAACCACATGGATATCGTGCTGATCGACGCGCCCTGCACCGGCAGCGGCACCTGGCGGCGGCGTCCCGACGCCAAATGGCGGCTGACCGAGAGGCAGCTCGATGCCCGCAAGGGAGAGCAGCAGGCGATCCTCGACACCGCGCAGGCCTTCGTCAAGCCGGGCGGTTTGCTGGTCTACATCACCTGTTCGGTGTTCGATGCCGAGAACGGCGAGCAGGTCGCGGCCTTCCGCGAGCGCCATGAAGGCTTTGCGCCGGTCGATCATCGTCAGCTCTGGGATGGCCGCTTCCCTGGTCATGAAGGGGCCGCACGTATCAGCGAAGGCGGCGGCATCTCGCTGTCACCGGCGTTGAGCGGCACCGACGGGTTCTATTTCCACGCCCTGCGCCGGGCTGCTTGAAGACAACCGGCTTTTGCTGCGCTGCAGCATAAAAGATTGCCTGTTTTGCCGGGCTCTGCAATAAACTTCGCCAGCAATATGAGGCAAAGCGCCATGGCAGCAGCCAAGATCGTACCCGCTCCCGACTTCGAGGAACGCGTCAGGGCGTCCTTTGCCCGGCAGGAGGCAATGGCCACGATCGGCGCCGAGCTGACGCTGGTGACGCCCGGCATCATCGAGATCGAGATGCCTTATTCCGCCTCACTTACCCAGCAGCATGGCTTCCTGCATGCCGGCGTCATTTCGACCGCTTTGGACTCCGCCTGCGGTTACGCGGCCTTTTCGCTGATGCCGCAGAATTCCAGCGTGCTGACCATCGAGTTCAAGGTGAATCTCCTCGCTCCGGGCAGGGGCGAGCGGTTCCTGTTCCGCGGTTCCGTGACCAAACCCGGCCGCACCATCATCGTCGCCGACGGCCAGGCCTATGCCTTCGCCGCCGACGGCGAGGCCAAGCTGATCGCCACCATGACCGGCACCATGATGACGGTGGTCGGCCGCGACGGGATAGAAGGCTGATCCATGGCGGGTGCAGTTCAGATTGCCGGCAAGGCGGTTCTCTTCGTCATGGCGGTCGAGGCCGAATACGGCCCGCACCTGAAAAACCTGTTCACGCCGCTGATGACCGGCGTCGGCCCGGTCGAGGCCGGTGTCAGGCTGGGCGCCGAGCTTGCGGCGTTGAAAGCCGAGGGAGCGCTCCCGGACCTGGTTGTTTCGCTGGGCTCGGCCGGCAGCCGCAAGCTGGAACAGGCCGAGATCTACCAGGTCGTGTCGGTGAGCTATCGCGACATGGACGCTTCGCCGCTCGGCTTCGAGAAGGGCGCGACGCCTTTCCTCAACCTGCCGGTGACGGTGCCGCTGCCTTTCGTCATCCCGGGTGTCAAGGCCGCCTCGCTATCGACCGGCGGCGCGATCATTTCCGGCGCCGCCTATGACGTCATCGATGCCGACATGGTCGACATGGAGACCTTCGCCTGCTTGCGCGCCTGCCAGCTCTTCGGCGTGCCGCTGGTCGGCCTGCGCGGCATTTCCGACGGCGCGGCCGATCTCAGGCACGTCAACGACTGGACGGAATATCTGCACGTGATCGACGAGAAGCTGGCCGCTGCCATCGACTTGCTGGAGCAGGCGGTCGTCTCCGGCGCGATCCGGCTGGGATAGGCCAAAAAGGACGGAAAGCCGCAGCGCTGAGCCCATTGCGCCGACTCGTTTCTTTCTCTAAAGGCTCGCCATGACGACGACAGCCAATCACACCGACACCGTACTGATTGTCGATTTCGGCAGCCAGTTCACCCAGCTTATCGCCCGCCGCATCCGCGAGGCCGGCGTCTTTTCCGAGATCGTGCCGTTCCAATCGGCCGAAGCGGCCTTCAAGCGCATCAAGCCGAAAGCGGTGATCCTGTCGGGCGGTCCGGCCTCGACCACCGACATCGGCAGCCCGCGCGCGCCGCAGGTCGTCTTCGACGCCGGCGTGCCGGTGCTCGGCATATGCTACGGCCAGATGGCGCTCTGCGTGCAGATGGGCGGCGTCGCCGAAAGCTCCAACCACCGCGAGTTCGGCCGCGCCTTCGTCGAGATCGAGAAGGAGAGCCCGCTGTTCGAAGGCCTGTGGGCGCCCGGCCAGCGCCACCAGGTGTGGATGAGCCATGGCGACCGCGTCATCGAACTGCCGCCGGGCTTCAAGGTGCTCGGCAAGTCGGAAAGCTCGCCCTTCGCCATCTTCGGCGATATCGAGCGCAAGATGTACGGCATCATGTTCCATCCGGAAGTGGTGCACACGCCGGACGGCGCCAGGCTGCTCCGGAACTTCGTCCACAACATCGCCGGCATCGAGGGCGACTGGACGATGCGCGCCTATCGCGAGCACGCGGTCGAAACGATCCGCAAGCAGGTCGGCAAGGGCAAGGTCATCTGCGCGCTCTCGGGCGGCGTAGACTCTTCGGTTGCCGCACTTCTGATCCACGAAGCGGTCGGCGACCAGCTGACCTGCATCCTCGTCGACCATGGCTTGATGCGCAAGGACGAGGCGGCAAGCGTGGTGGAGATGTTCCGCCAGCACTACAACCTGCCGTTGATCCTGGTCGACGCCTCAGACCGCTTCATCTCGGCGCTGGAAGGCGAGGCCGATCCCGAAAAGAAGCGCAAGACCATCGGCCGCCTGTTCATCGAAGTGTTCGAGGACGAGGCGAAGAAGCTCGGCGGCGCCGATTTCCTGGCGCAGGGCACGCTCTATCCCGATGTCATCGAAAGCGTCTCCTTCTCCGGCGGCCCGTCGGTGACGATCAAGTCGCACCATAATGTCGGCGGCCTGCCCGAGCGCATGAACATGAAGCTGGTCGAGCCGCTGCGCGAACTGTTCAAGGACGAGGTGAGGGCGCTCGGCAAGGAGCTCGGCCTGCCCGAAAGCTTCATCGGCCGCCATCCGTTCCCCGGTCCCGGCCTCGCCATACGCTGCCCGGGCGGCATCACGCGCGAGAAGCTGGAGATCCTGCGCGAGGCCGACGCCATCTATCTCGACGAGATACGCAAGGCCGGACTTTACGACGCGATCTGGCAGGCCTTCGCGGTGCTGCTTCCGGTGCAGACGGTCGGGGTGATGGGCGACGGCCGCACCTACGAATTCGTCTGCGCTTTGCGTGCCGTAACCTCCGTCGACGGGATGACGGCCGACTTCTACCACTACGACATGAACTTCCTGGGTGCGGCCGCCACCCGCATCATCAACGAGGTCAAGGGTATCAACCGCGTCGTCTACGACGTGACCTCGAAGCCGCCCGGCACAATCGAGTGGGAGTAGAGGGAGAACGGCGGCAATAGCGTAGTTTCGGCGGTGGTTTTCGCTGCCCTATGAATTGCCTTCATGTCTCACTCTTGCTCGGCTGGGGATCTCAATCTCGAGATGGCAGGCCGATCTGGGCCCGCATCCCGTAAAGTGCTTTCGAATGGTGCGAGCGCTGTAGCGTAGAATTGCCTGCGTAAAGGCGTGTCCGCTTTGCTCCTCGTCTCGGCCGTTTAAGCGGGCCTTGCTCGTTCCTGAAGCGGACTATCAACAACAACGCCAGCGTATTGCGCACAAGCGCTATCCAGCGGCCTCCTCCATCTCTTTCATGTCCTGAAAGCGATCCGCAATCCGCGGATGGAGCCGGCCACCGCCCGCCGCGCCGATGGCCATGACGATCTCGTCCGCGGCCGGGCCGTCGGCGATCTGAAAGTTGGCGGTGATGAAATGCGAGCGCCGGCCGTTCTCGCTCTTGTCCATCATCGGCAGCGACAGCAGCGCGCCTGGCGCGTTGCGGGTGTTGCAGAATTCGAGGTAGGTCGTGCCGCCGACGGCGTCGCGGAACACGTTGCCGAAGCGCAGCGTGTGGATCATGGCCGAGGCGTGCTCGATCTCGCCTGCGACCCCGACGGCCGCGGCCTTGCCATAGCTTTCGATACGTTCCGCCGGCATAAGCGCGAGCAGGCGATACGACCCCGAAATGGTCTCGGAGGTGCTGGAGACGATGACCGGACTGGCCCGCGACGGCATGACCATGGTGTGCGTGACGCATGAGATGGGCTTTGCCCGGGCAGTGGCCGACCGCGTCCTCATCATGGATGCCGGACAGATCGTCGAGAAGGGCACGCCAGACGCATTTTTCGGCCGCCCGCGTCATGATCGGACGAAGCTGTTTCTCAGCCAGATATTGAAGCACTAGAGTCTTTCATGTTTTGACGGAAGCGCATCCGGCGTTTTCGAAGTAGTTCTTGCATTCGGCTGCCTCGATGGTTTCGACGAGGTGGCCGATGTGTCGCCAAGTGTCCTCGACGGTGCGTTTCTGCGCCTGGCGCATCCAGTGCTTGATCTTGGCGAAGGCCTGCTCGATCGGATTGAGGTCCGGTGAGTAGGGCGGCAGGTACCAGAGCCTGGCGCCAGCGGCCTTGATCATCTGCCTGATGGCCGCCGACTTATGGCTGCCCAGGTTGTCCATGATGACGATGTCGCCGGGCTTCAGCACGGTGATGAGCTGCTGCTCGACATAGGCGCGGAAGCATTGGCCGTTGATCGGTTCGTCGAAGACGCAAGGTGCCGCGAGCCGATCACAGCGCAGCGCGCCGAGGAAAGTCAGCGTGCGCCAATGGCCATATGGAGCCAGGCCGCGCAGCCGCTTGCCCTTCGGCCCCCAGCCGCGCAGGGGAGCCATGTTGGTCTTGATCCAGGTCTCATCGATGAAGACCAGGCATTGGGGATCGAGGCCGGCCTGCCAAGATCGCCATCGTTGGCGCCGACGGGCAATATCGGCGCGTGCCTGCTCAAGGGCGAACAGCGTTTTTTTGAAGCTTAGCCCTTCGCGGCGCAGGAACTGCCACACCGCATTGTGCGAGACCTTGACCCCGCGCGCGGCCAACTCGTCCTTCAGCCGATGCAGCGACAGATCAGAGGTCTGGTTGATCCGCTCCACGATGAAGGCTCGATGCGGTTCCAGAAGCCGCCTACGGTGGCCACCCATCTTGCCCGGCGCCACCGAGCCGGTTGCCTGATGGCGCTGCAACAACTTCACGGCTGTCGAATTTGCAATACCGAACCGTTTGGCGGCCGACCGGCGGCTCTCGCCGCTCAAAACCGCCGCCACAACCCGCTCGCGTAAATCATCGGAAAGAGGTCGAACCATCAGATGCTGGCCTCCAATCCAGCCAGCATCTTGAATCACAAATCAGACGACGCGGGAATCCCTTCTGATTCAATCAAACTATGAAACGCTCTAGCCTTCCTGGGAAGGCAGAAGACAGAATCCAGTCGAATAGCTACGCGGCACCGTTGATGGTGGACTTTACCTGGCTCGTCCCTGCACGATGCGGTCGATCACCATGGCACAGAGCAGAATGGCGAAGCCCGCGAGCAAACCTTGGCCGACAGCGGCGTATTGCAGGGCGTTGAGTACGTCTTCTCCGAGCCCCTTGGCGCCAATCAGCGACGCGATGACCACCATCGAAAGACACATCAGGATGGTCTGGTTGATGCCGGCCATGATCGACGGCATGGCGAGAGGAAGGTCGACCCGCGTCAGCAGGAACCATCGCGTGGCGCCATAGGCTTGTGCAGCTTCGCGGATTGCCGGCGGAACGCCTTGCAGGCCAAGCGCCGTCAACCGCACGACGGGCGGCGTGCCGAAGATCAGCGTGGCGATTACACCAGGCGGCTTGCCGATGCCGAACAGCGCGATCACCGGGATGAGATAGACGAAGGCCGGCATGGTCTGCATAAAGTCTAGCACCGGCCGCAAGGCGGTGTAGACGCGCGGCCTGCGGCCACACCAGATGCCAAGTGGGATTCCGATCACCAGGCAAAGCACCGCCGAGGTTCCAAGCAGCGCCACCGTTTCGAGACTTTTTTCCCAGAAGCCGAGCAGGGCGAGATAAGCGAGCGCAGCGGCGGTGAAGATGGTGACCCGCGACCCGGCCAACTGCCAGGCGAGGATCAGGATGACCGCCATCGTCACCGGCCATGGCATGCCGGTCAGCGCGTAGGACAGACCGTCGAGTACCAGCGATATGCCGCCGGTGACTGCGCCGAAGAAGCCTTCGCCCGCATGCGATATCCCTTCCATCAGCCCGTCCAGCCCCGACGACAGGCCAACCTGCCAATCGCGATTGGAAGGCGCCGCCATGATCCAGCCGGCCGGGTTTGCCCAGGCGAAACGGTAAATTGAGAGGCCATAGGCCAAGATGCAGAAGATAAACGCGCACAGCGCAAGCAGATAGTTGAGCCCATGCCCCAAAGCCTGGTTCGATCGCCAGCGGGCGAAGCGGCGCTCGAGCAGCCGGTTGGCAAGGAACCCGCTTATGATCCGCGCGAAAAGCAGCGTCAAAAGGCCCGTTCCGATGAGCAAAGGCGCTTTCTGCCCGGCCGCCTGTGCTTGTTCGCTTGCCTTGTCCGCAGCTCTCTGCAACGCCGCGGCCGACAATTTCAAACCCTCGGCATTGTCTGCGCCTGAAGCTTGCGCCGCCTGTGCCTGTTCGGCCCGCGCCGTAGCTTGCTTGGTCAGCCGCTCGGCGCGCGCCTGCTCGGCCGCGCCGAGATTGCCGACCGCGCCGATGCCGACCTGAACGACCGCGAGCATTTCGAGAAAGAAGACGATCCAGAACAGCACCGCGATGCCACGCGCCGCCGCCCAGATCGGACCGAGCACCGCGGCTACGACGTTGAAGGGCCAGACAGAATTTTGCGCCCGCCGGATGCGGGAAAAGCGGTCGACATAATAATGCGGGTTCTGAACGGCGAACTCTTCGACCAGGCGGTCTTCAGTCGGCGGTTCGAGCCGCCCAGTGGCGTGCGGATCATGGGCGCTCACGATTGTCCGCCCTTTCGCAATCCATCCAGGAGAAGCTGCCTGTCGACGACGCCGACAATTGTTCCCTCTGCGTCCGTCACGGCCAGCGGCGCCTCATCCTGGGCCGCGAGTTCCACCAGTTCCCCGAGCGGCTGCTGCGCGACCACCCGGCGCAAAGATCTCACGTCCGACTGCGGGTTCTTTGCGCTGAAACCGCTGACGGGCTCCATGATGCGACCGGCGGTGATCACCTTCAGCCGCGAAATGTCGGCGACGAATTTAGCCACATAGTCGTGCCTGGGACCCGTCACGATGTCTTCGGGCGTGTCGATCTGGATGATGACCCCGTCCTTCATGATGGCGATGCGGTCGCCGATACGGATCGCTTCATCCAGGTCGTGGGTGATGAACATCACTGTCTTGCCCATCGACCGCGAGAGTTCCAGGAATTCATCCTGAAGCTGACGCCGGATCAGCGGGTCGAGTGCGCTGAACGGCTCGTCCATCAGAAGGATAGCCGAATCCGCCGCCAGCGCGCGGGCCAAGCCGACGCGCTGCTGCATGCCGCCCGAAAGCTCGTGGCAGTAGCGGTCGCCCCATCCCGAGAGATTGACCTTGGCGAGCGCTGCCTCGGCGACGTCGAATCGTTGCTGCTTGCTCGCCGCCTGGATTTCCAGCGGCAGCGCGACATTGTCGCGCACTGTGCGGTGCGGCAGCAGCCCGAAGCTCTGAAACACCATGCTGACCTTGCGCGACCTGATCGTCCTCAACTCGGCAGGCGTCTTCGTCATGATGTTTTCGCCGTCGACGAAAATCTCGCCGGCGGAGGGTTCGAGCAGTCGGTTGATATGGCGGATCAAGGTCGATTTGCCGCTGCCCGACAGACCCATCACGCAGAAGATTTCGCCGGGCGCGACCGAGATACTGACATCGGCCACGCCGACGACGCAGCCGAACCGCTTGACCACGTCCCCCTTGTCCAGCCTGTCGCGCAGGATGGATGCCATGGCCTCGGGCGCGCGCGGACCGAACACCTTCCAGACGCCGTTCATGACGATAGCGGGCGGAGCGGCCGAGCCGCTCCGCTTATGGTTCAGGTTGGCCGACACGGCGTCCACGCCTACGCTTCCCGGCCATGGTCGCCGTGCGCCACTCCGCTCAGTGGCCGAACCACTTTGCCACGTCGCCCGGATGGGCCTTGATCCACTCCTTGGCCACCTCGTCGGCCGGCTTCTTGTCGACGATGATAGCGTATGCCCATTTCGAGATGTCGTCCGGGTTGAAGCTCATACGCTCCAGCGCCGCCGTCAGGTCCGGCTGGCGCTGCGCCAGCGTGGCAGCATAGGCAACATGCACGGTGGTGTCAGCATAGGCCGACGACACCTTCGATTTTTCGAACCATTGCGGATCGTCGTTGGGCTGCACGACGACGAATTTCGCCGGGTCGTTCTTCGGCTCGGTCAGGAAGGCGAGCTTGTAGCGGGCGAAATTCTGGTGTGGGCTGTAGCAATAGCCGACCCATGGCTTGTCGGCTTTCGCCGCGCGGTCGAGCGAGGCCGCCGCCACCGCTTCGTCGGTCACCTGCAGGTCGAAGAAATCGGCAAAACCGTAGTCACGCGCCCTGACCTTCTCGATATTGGTCGACTGCCAGCCAGACGCGCCGATCCACATCTCGCCTTTGCCGTCGCCATTGGTGTCGAACAGCTTGGCGTTGTCCGGGTTGGCGAGATCGGAGACATCCTTGATGTGATATTTGTCGACCGTGACCTGGGTGACGCAATAGCCCTGCTTGGCTTCGTAGCCGTTTTGGGCGAGCTTCACGGTGCCAGCGCCCTTGACGTACTTGTCGACAAGGCCTTGCTGGTTGGGCAACCAGACGTCCGGCCAGATATCGACCTCGCCCTTGCCGCGATTCATCGCTTCCCAGATCACCGGAACGGCGGTGGTCGTCACCGTCGAGACATCCAGCCCCAGTTCCTGCTCGGCCGCGTTCTTGATGACGTTCATGACCGCCGTCGCGGTGGCGTAATTCGGGTCTGGCATCGTCACGTCGGCAGCATAAGAAGAAGCCGCGGGCGTCAGCAGAAGGACGCCGAGTGCGGTCTTGAGCAGGTAGCCTTTCATGGTGTTCCCCAACTTGGTTGCGCTGATTTCATTCAGTCTACCCATCAGGTTAGCGGAACATGCAGGCAATCCATCCCAAATTTCACCACATAAGGAAAATCGATGGAGTGCATAAGGTCGCTGGCGCTCCGCAACGTGCTCTAAGCCAGGTCGCTCTAGAAATAGGCTTGATCGGGCTCACTGGCCTTCCGGTTGGCAATGAAGGCCTGCAGCGCCTCGTCGATCGCCGGATCGAGGCCGGGGTCGTGGTAGTCCTCGAGCAGCCGCTTCCATTGCCGGTTGGCGCGCTGCGCGGCATCCAGCCGTCCTTCCTCGTTCCACTGCTCGAAGGAATTGTTGTCGCTGATGGAGGACCGGTAGAAGGCGGAAAGGAAGTTGGCTTGCGTATGCTCGCTGCCGAGGAAATGCGAGCCCGGCCCGACTGCCTCGATGGCCTCCATCGCTTGCGCGTTGACGGAAAGATCGATGCCCTCGAACAGGCTGGCGAGCTTGCCGCAGAGGTCGGCGTCGATGACCGTCTTCTCGAAGCCGGTCACTAGCCCACCCTCGAGCCAGCCGGTGGCATGGTTGATGACATTGGCGCCGGCAAACATCGACATCAATATACCCCAGGTCGCCTCCTGCTCGGCCTGGGCATCGGGAAGCTTGGAAGCCGACAGCGAACCGACGGTGTGGAACGGCACGCCGACGCGCCGCGCCAATTGCCCGCACGCAAGCACCATCTTGCCGGCCTCCGGCGTGCCGAAGGTCGGCGCGCCGCTCTGCATCGAGATGGTGCTGGCGAAGCTCCCCATCAGGCAGGGCGCGCCGGGATTGATCAACTGCACGAGGCTGAGGCAGGCCAGCGCTTCGGCCAGCACTTGCGCCAGCGTGCCGGCGACGGTGCAAGGACTCATCGCGCCAGCCAGTGTCCAGGGCGTGCAGGCGACCGGCTGGTTGTTGCGCGCATAGACCTTCAGCGAGCCGGACATGTTAGCGTCGAGCACCAGCGGCGCATTGGTGTTGGAGACGTTATAAAGCACGGCGTTGTTGGCGACGAATTCTTCGCCGAAGACGATCTTGGCCATGTCGACCGCGTCCTGCGCCCGCTTCGATCCGATGAACGCGCCCATGAAGGCGCGGTCCGAATGACGGATGTGGGTATAGAGCATGTCGAGATGGCGCTTGTTGGCCGGCAGGTCGACCGGCTCGCAGACGACGCCGCCCGAATGATGCAGATGCGGGATCATCTGGTGCATTTTCACCAGATCGCGAAAATCCGCGATCGTCGCATAGCGGCGGCCGCGATCGAGGTCATGCACGAAGGGGGGTCCCCAGGATGGGCAGAGCACCGTATTGTCGCCGCCGATCATCACCGTGTTCTCGGGATTTCGCGCATGCTGCTTGAATTGCGAAGGCGCGGTGGCGCGGATGATCTTGCGGCACATGCCGGGCTCGAAGCGTACCCTCGTCCCCTGCACGTCGGCGCCGGCGTTGCGGAAGATATCGAGGATCTCGGGATCGTCATGGAATTCCATGCCGACTTCCTTGAGCAACTGGTCGGCATTGGCTTCGATCAGGCTCAGCCCCTCCTCATCGAGGATGTTGAAGGTGCCGATCCTGCGGCGGATATAGGGGCGCCGCGGCGCCTGCCGCGCGCTGCGCTGGCCGAGCCTTCCTGCGCGGCCGCCGGTTCTCGGAGCATGCGTTTCGGTGGTGATCGTCGCTTCCTTGTCCATGGTCTGCTCCGATATCAAGCGGGCGTTAAGGCAGACTGCTCGGCGGGCTGAAGTCCGCGAAGCCGCATATTGGCTGGGTCGTAAGGCGCCTCGCGAAGCTCACGCGCGGAGAACTCCCGGCCGAGGATGGAAACCGTCAATTGCTGCGGCGAGATGCCGGGCCGCAGATAGGCGAGGGCAAGCGTCTTGCCGGTCCGGAAACCACGTGCGCCGGAGGTGACGATCCCGACGGGGCGGCCTGCCTGCATCACCGCGTGGGCGTAGAAAGGCAGACGTTCACCGTCATCGTCGATCTCGAGCAACGCCATTGTCCAGGAGCTGTCGCCGACGCGTGCCAGCATCGCCGCGCGGCCGACGAATGTCCGCCCCTCGGCTTTGACCAAAGCGCTCAATCCAGCCTCCAGCGGCGTCCGCTCGGTGGTCAGGTCCGCGCCCCAGCCGCGATAGCTTTTTTCCAGCCGCATCGCGTTCAGCGCATAGATGCCAAACGGACGTAGGTCGAACTGCGCGCCGGCCTTGGCGACCGCTTCGTAAAGCTTACCGAATTGCGCGAGCTGCACATGCAATTCCCACCCGAGTTCACCTGCATAGGAGACCCGAAGTGCAGCCGCCTTGATGCCCGCCACCCGGATGATCTGCGCGGAAAGCCAGGGAAATGCCGTGTTCGACAGATCCGCTTCGCAGATCTTTGCCAGCAGGTCGCGGGCGCGCGGCCCCATCACCCCCAGCACCCCCCGTCTTTCCGTGACGTTGTCGATCGTCACGCCAGGAAATTCCGCGGCGCGCGAGCGCAGCAGATCCTCGTCATGCCTTTCCGCGAGGGCGGCGCTGGTGAGATAGAACCCGTCATCGCCGAAGCGCGTCACGGTAAATTCCGACGCCACGCCGCCATTCGCCGTCAGCACGTGAATGAGGCCGATGCGGCCGAGGCGTTCGGGTGGCCGGTTGGCGCCGAGCGACGCCATGAACGCGCTGGCGCCGGGCCCGCCGATCTCGAATTTGGAAAAGGCGGAGAGGTCGATGGCGCCGACGCTGTCCTGCACGGCAAGGCACTCGCCACGCACGGCGTCGAACCAGCCGGGCTTGCGGAAGGTCAGCGGCGGATCGCGGTCGGCGCCCTTGACGGCGAACCAGTTTGGCCGCTCCCAGCCATAGGCGACGCCCAGCACGGCGCCCTGGCTTTTTTGAAGGTCCAGCGCCGGCGTCGTGCGACGCGGCCGGCCGGCGTCGCGTTCTTCGTTGGGATAGTGGATCCCGAATTGCAGGCCGAACCCTTCGACCGCCTTGTCGATGCGATAGTCGCGGTCGGCATAATTGCCGAAGCGGCGCGGATCGATGGCGAGCGCATCGCTGCGCGGCGCCCCGTCGATGATCCAGTCGGCAAGGAAACGGCCGGCGCCGCCGCCTTCCATCACGCCCATGCTGGAGCCGGTGAGCAGCCATGCATTGCCGAGGCCAAAGGCAGGGCCGATCAGCGGGTTGGCGTCGGGCGTGAAAGTGATCGGGCCGTTGACCACTGTCTTGATGCCGGCATTGGCGAGCGCTGGCACCCGGTCCATGGCCAGCGCGATGATGTGCTCGACGCGGTCGAGATCGGGCGGCAGCAATTCCATGCCGAACTCCGGCGGCACCCCGTCGATCGCCCACGGATGGGCCGACTTCTCATAAGGGCCGACGATGTAGCCGTCGCGCTCCTGGCGCAGGTACCAGCTTTCTTCCGGATCGCGGATGATCGGCAGTTCCTTGGCGCCGGCGGCGATGCGCTCGGCGATTTCCGGAACGGTGTCGGTCACGACATATTGGTGCAGCATCGGCACGACAGGCAGGTCGATGCCCATCATTGCGCCGATCTCTCGGCACCATGTGCCGGCGGCGTTGACGATATGCTCGGCAACGATGTCGCCCTGCTCCGTGCGCACCAGCCATTCGCCGGACGGCTTGCGCTCGATCCCCAGTACCGGATTATGCCGCACGATCTCGGCGCCACGCGAGCGCGCGCCAGCGGCCATGGCATTGGTGGCCAGTGTCGGATCGACATGGCCGTCATTAGGCTCGTAGATTGCGCCGATGACCTCGTCCGTGTGACAGAGCGGATAGATATCCTTGAGCTCGGCTGGACTGAGGATGTGGAAGTCATGACCGACGAACCGGCCGAGCCCTTGCACGTGGCGGAATTCATCCATGCGCGCTTTCGAGCGGGTGATGCGCAGCGCGCCGCTGGCATGGAAGCCGGTTGGCAGTCCGGTCTCGGCGGTCAGTATCTCGCGATAGAGCCGCACCGAATGGGCGCGCATCTCCATGATCGTTGCATTGTGGGCGAAATGCGTGCAGAGCCCCGCCGCATGCCAGGTTGAGCCTGCCGTCAGCTCTTGTCTCTCGACAAGCATGACATCGCTCCAGCCTCGCTTGGCAAGGTGATAGAGCAGCGACACGCCCATGGCGCCTCCGCCGATAATGACCACGCGGGCATGTTGTCTCATAGCGTCTCCTCCGCATGTCCGCGCATGCGCATTCCGGTTGGGTCGTAAGGCGGTTTGTCGAGCGTACGCATTTTGTAGCGTGTGCCGGCGACCGCGATTTCGTAGTCAGACTGAAAGAGCTGCGTTTTCGGCTCGCCCGGATCGCTGGCGACATAGCCAAGGCAAAGGCTGAGGCCCGTGCGCGCGCCGAGCCCGCCCGAGGTCGTCAATCCGGCCAGCTTGCCGTTTCGATAGATCGGCTCGTCATGCAGCAGAAGGGGGTTAGCTCCTTCAACGGCGAAATGCATCAGCCGGCGCTGTACGCCCTCGGCCTTCTGCCTAAGCAGCGCCTCGCGGCCGATGAAATCGCTCTTCTTCCAGGATACCGCAAAAGAGAGGCCCGCCTCCAATGGCGTGTCCTTCGGACCGATATCGTGTCCCCAATGGCGGAAGCCCTTTTCCAAGCGGCAGCCATCGAGTGCGTAGTGCCCGCAAAGCGCCAAGCCATAGCCGCTGCCAGCCGAGATGATCGTGGCAAACACGCTTTCGGCATGCTCTACCGGCACGTAAAGTTCGAAGCCGAGCTCGCCGACAAAACTGACTCGGATGGCGCGGACATTGGCGGTGCCGATATCTATGCGTTGTGAGGTGGAAAATGGAAACGCCGCATCGGAAAGATCGGCGTCGGTCAGGCCTTGCAGCAGGTCGCGCGAGCGCGGCCCCATGATGCCGAGAACGGCCTCAGCGGATGTGGCGTCGAAGACCGAAACATTGACGCCAAGATCTTCGGCATGGCGGTTAATCCAAGCGAGGTCTTTCTGCCTTGTCGCTGCACCCGAGATCACACGGAAAGCATCCGCTCCGACCCGCGCGACCGTCACGTCGGCCTCGATGCCGCCGCGCGCATTGAGCATCTGTGTATACACGGCGCGGCCTTCGGACCGGTCGACATCGGCCGTGCACAGCCTCTGCATCAGCTTGGCCGCGTCGCGTCCGCGCACGTCGATCTTGGTGAAGGGCGAAAGCTCGAACAGTCCGACGCCTTGCGCCATCCGCTCGGCTTCGGCCTTGGCCGCGCCCCACCACTTCTGGGCACCCACGGAGTAGCCGCGCGTCTCCTCTCCGCCGAACCACAGCGGCCGCTCCCAGCCGGTCGGTGCGCCGAACACGGCGCCGGCTTCTGCGAAGGTCCTATGAAAGGCGGAACGCCTCACATCGCGACCGGCGGTTGCCTGCTTGTAGGGCCAGTGCATGCGGAACAGATCGGCAACTGATTCTTCCATCCTGGCGCCGACAAAGGAACGCGCCGCAGCCGAGCGGTCGAAACGGGCGATATCGAGCGCCCAGAGATCAAGCCCGGGCTCGCCGTCGACGATCCACTCGGCCATCGCCTTGCCAGCACCGGCCGACGACATCATGCCGGTCGAGTTGAAGCCGGCGGCGACATAGAAGCCGCGCAGATAGGGCGACTCGCCCATCAGCGGACGTGTATCCGGCGTAAAGCTCTCCGGCCCGTTCATGAAATGCCGTATGCCGGTTTGCGAAAGCGCCGGCAGAAGCTTCAGCCCGGCAGACATGAACGGTTCGAACTGCTCCCAATCCTCCGGCAGTTCGAGGAAAGGCCTGTCACCCGCCGGTCCGCGAACGTCGAAGATCTTGGCATTCGGCTCGAACCCGCCCAGCACCAGCTTGCCGGAATCGCCCTTGATATAGATGCCTTCGTCGAGGTCGCGCAGGATCGGGAACGGATCCTGCAGGCCGGTGATCGGCTCGGTCACCACATACATGTGCTCGACCGCCTGCAGCGGCACCGGAACGCCCGCCAGCGCGCCGATATCGCGTGCCCAGGCGCCCGCGCAGTTGACGACGATCTCGCAATCGATGGTGACGCCCGTAGCCAACGTGACGCCGGCGACCCGGCCGTTACGGATTACTATGCCTGAACAAGACGCCCCTTCCACGATACGGATGCCGGCCGCGCGGACGCGCTTGGCGTAGGCGGCACAGATGTCGACCGGATTGGCCTGACCGTCTTCCTCGACCCAGAGCGCGCCTTCAACCCCGTCGGCAACGATGCCGCGCACGCGTTCCGCCACGCCGGCCTGATCGACGATCCCCACCGTCAGGCCGCAGACATCGCCCATATGCGCGATGCGCTTCAACTCGTCCATGCGCTCCGGACGCCGCGCCAGCCAGAGGCCGCCGGTGCGCCTGTAGCCGGACGCCTGGCCGGTCAGCTCCTCGAGGCGTGGAAACAGCTCGGTCGCATATTGCGCCAGCCTTGTCAGGTTGAGGTTGGCGCGCAACGGACCGACGATTCCGGCTGCATGCCAGGAAGTGCCGCTGGTCAGCTGGTGGCGTTCCAGGAGGACGACATCGCTCACACCCAATTCAGCCAGGTGATAGGCTATGCCGAGGCCAATGACTCCGCCG
Organism: Mesorhizobium sp. B3-1-9; assembly: GCF_006439595.1. Taxonomy (NCBI): domain Bacteria; kingdom Pseudomonadati; phylum Pseudomonadota; class Alphaproteobacteria; order Hyphomicrobiales; family Phyllobacteriaceae; genus Mesorhizobium; species Mesorhizobium sp. B3-1-9. The sequence goes on along the minus strand of NZ_VFTJ01000004.1, from coordinate 167,511 downwards.
CCAATGATCACGATGCGTGCGCTGTCATTCACCTTGTAAGCTACCTTTGCTGGATCGAACCGGGCGATCTTTTCCGCCAAGCCTCTTGCGCTCAACCTAAATTTCGCAACATTAGGAAAACTTATGGAGCCTTGAGGGCGGAGTTGCGGGTGAAGAGCGGCAGTTTCGATTTCAATCTGTTCCGGTCGATCGAGGTGTTCGTCGCCATCGTAGAGACCAGGCATGTAACGCAGGCGGCGCAGATGCTGGGCATGACGCAATCGGCCGCTTCCCAGCATCTGAAGAATCTGGAAAGCGCGCTCGGCGTCAGTCTGATCGACCGCAATCTGCGACCGATCGAGCTCACCAAGGCCGGCATCGCCTTGCATCGCCGCGCGGTCGCCATACTGAGCGAGGTCGAGGGCTTGCGCACGGATGCGCGGCGCGTCAACGCGGCGCCGCTGCCGCTTTTGCGCATCGCGCTTCTGGCGTCGATCGCGACCACCCTGGCGCCGGCGCTTTCGGTGCTGGCCCGCAAGAACTTCGGCATTCCCGAGCTCAGCCTGTTCGCGGGGCTCGCTACCGACCACGTCGCCTTGCTGCGCGCTCGCCGCGCCGACCTTGCGGTTACGTCGGGAGAGTTGTTCGAGATCGAGGGGCTGACGCGTTATCCGGTGATGACCGAGAAATTCCTGCTGGTGACGCCGAAAGGCTTTGCCGGCGATGTCGGCGACATCGTCAAGCTGTCCAAGAAGCTTGCCTTCGTGCGCTTCTCGCGCGAGACGCCGGTCGGCCTGCGCGTCGATCAGCATCTCAGCCGGCTGCGCATCGAGATTGCGCGCGCCATGGAAGGCGATCGTTCCAGCGTGGTGATGGCGCCGGTGGCCGCTGGCATGGGCTTCGCCATCCTGACGCCCACCTTGCTCATCGATGGCCTGGCGGAAGGCATGGAGATCGACGTCCATCCTCTGCCCTTCACCAGCCTGTCACGCAACATTCTGCTGGTGGCGCGCGAGCGCGAACTCGGAAATATCCCCGAGGCTTTCGCCGACCGCACCGCGGAAGTGCTGACCCACGCGATCAGCACGCGCCTGCCCGGCCTTCCGGCCGACTGCTACACGCTCGACCGCCCCTCGAGAAGCGACTAATCAGCTTCATCAGTTATCCTGATGACGAGCTTTGCCGGTGTGCGCGCCACGCATTCCGTGTTTTCAATCTCCGGAATTCGCAACACTGGAGATACGGCATGAACGCTCCGCACGTCCATTCAAGTCTGGACATCGACTGGTCGACCGAGGCGATTGTCGATCGGCGGAACCGCTTCTATTCGGCCTCGCAGCGCAAATTCGTTCCCTATAAGGAACCGCTGATCCTCAAGCGCGGCAGGGGTCAATATGTCTGGGACGAGAAGGACCGCCAATACATCGACCTGCTCGGCATGAACCTGTGCATCTCGGTCGGCCACGCCCATCCGCAGGTGGTCAAGGCCGCCACCGAGCAGGTGAGCGAGCTGACGCATTGCACGACGATGTTCTACCATCCGGTTCCCGCCCAATACGCCGAGGAACTGGTGGCGACGATGCCGGCCGGTCACGATTGGGTCGTGCATTTCACCAACAGCGGCGCCGAAGCGATCGACCTTGCCTTGCTGATGGCGCGCTCGCACACCGGCAGCATCGATATGCTGGCGCTCGGCTCAAGTTATCACGGCGCCACATTCGGCGCCCAGTCGGTAACAGGCATAGCCGGTTTTCGTCATCAGGTGCCGCAACTTGGCGGGGTGACGTTCGTAGCCGAGCCCAATCAGTATCGCGGCGTCCACGGCGAAGGCGTGCAGCCATATCTGAACGAGGTCGAGCGCGCCATATCCAGCTCGACCAGCGGCCGGCTGGCCGGCATGATCATCGAGCCGGTGCAGGGTTATGGCGGCATCGTGCCGATGCCTGCCGGCTACATCGCCGGCGCTTTCGAACGCGTGCGGGCGGCGGGCGGCGTCTGCATCATCGATGAGGTGCAGTCCGGCGTCGGACGCACTGGCGATGCCTTCTGGGCGTTCGAATCGCATGGCGTCGTTCCCGACATCGTCGTCGTCGCCAAGGGTGTCGGTAACGGCATTCCGCTCGGCGCCGTCATTGCCAGGCGCGCCGTCGCGGAGTCCATGGCCGACAAGTTCCTGTTCCACACTTACGGCGCCAATCCCGTCGCCTGCGCGGCAGGCCGCGCGGTGCTCAAGGTGATGCGCGACGAGCGGCTCCAGGAGAATGCCGCCAAGGTCGGCGGCGCGCTGAAGGAAAGGCTTCAGGAGCTAAAGAAAGATTTCCCGCTGATCGGCGACGTCAGGGGACAAGGCCTGATGCTCGCCATCGAGCTGGTGAAGGACCGCGCAACGAAGGAGCCGGCGCCCGAAGCAACCTTGCAGGTCTTCGAGGAAACCCGGCGTCAGGGCCTCGTCGCCAGCCGCTCGGGTCCGTACCGCAACGTCATCAGAATGTGCCCGCCGCTCTGCCTGTCGATGGCCGACCTCGACAATGTGGTGGACAGCTTCGTGCGCAGCTTCCGCATGGCGACATCTTGCTGACCCGCTCTTGGCGTCAATAGCGAGATTTGGATGAAATGATTTGGGTCCCGTTGGTCAATTTTCTCGATCTTGTTGACGTGACCTGCTGAACATAGCGCGGGCCCCCGGATGACGAAAAAGCTCACCGACATTGCGTGCGGCAATCGCTGGCAACAACGTGCGAAGGGCGGGCCTCAACCGGCCGGTCGAAACGGTTTTGCCAGCGAGGCTGGAAAATGCAGCGCCAATATCTGGCGGTTACGCGAGATCAGCACCAGCACCACGATCGTCGCCAGATAAGGCAGGGCCGACAGCAGTTCGGATGGGACCTGAAGACCTAGAGCCTGTCCTTGGAGTTGCAGGATCGTCATGCCGCCGAATAGCCAGGCGCCGAGCAGAACGCGCAGCGGCCGCCATGTCGCGAAGACCACCAGCGCCAAGGCGATCCAGCCTTTGCCCGCGGTCATGTTCTCGACCCAGAGCGGCGTGTAGGCGACCGACAGATAGGCGCCGGCGAGGCCTGCCATCAGCCCGCCGAACAGCACCGCCATGTAGCGGATCCGGATCACTGGATAGCCGATGGCGTGGGAGGTCTGCGGCGATTCCCCGATCGTGCGCAGGATGAGGCCTGCCTTGGTGCGATAAAGGAACCAACTGATCGCCACGAACATCAAGAGTGCCAGGTATACAAGCGGATCGAAGCGGAAGAGCAGCGGGCCGAGCACCGGCAGTTCGGAGAGGATGGGAATGCTGACGCCATGCAGCGCTTCGATCGGATCGCTGCCGAAGCCGCGGCCGATAAATGCCGACACGCCGGAACCGAAGATCGCCAGCGCCAAGCCGGCGGCATACTGGTTGGTGAGAAAAGTTAGCGCCAGCACGCCGAAGAGCAGTGAGGCGGCAGCGCCGGCCAGCGCGCCGGCGAGGATTGCAACGGGCATCGGATAGCCGGCCGTGACCGCCCAGAAAGCAAGCGCCGCACCCATCAGCATCATGCCTTCGATGCCGAGATTGAGCACGCCGGATTTCTCGACCACGAGCTCGCCGAGTGCGGCGAAGATCAGCGGCGTGGCGGCGATGATGGTGCCGGTGAAGATGGCGATGAAGAGTTCCATCCGATGTCTCCCGCTATCGCGCCGTCTCGGGCGCATGCGCATCAGGGGCTGGCCGCACCAGGCGAATGCGATAGAAAATGAAGAAGTCGGCTGCGAGCAGGAATAACAGCAGGATGCCCTGGAAGATGCGCGTCAGGGCCGAGGGCAGGGCAAGCGTCATCTGCACGCCTTCGCCGCCGAGGAAAAGCAGCGACATCAACAGCCCGCCGAGCACGATGCCGAAGGCATTCAGACGTCCGATGAAGGCGACGATGATGGCGGCAAAGCCGTAGCCGGGCGAAATCTGCGGCGAAAGCTGTCCGAGCGGTCCGGCAGCTTCCGCCATGCCGGCAATGCCTGCCGCGGCGCCGCCAGCCAGCAATCCGATCCACACCGCAGCCGACTCGCGAAAGCCGGCATAGCGAGCGGCGAGCGGGGCCGCGCCGCTGACCGACATCTTGTAGCCGAGGAAGCTGCGGTCGGCGAACAGCCACATCAAAAGCACGGCGACGACAGTGATGAAGATCGAGGAGTTCACCCGGTAGGCCGGATCGAAGGACTGAAACATCGCGGCCGCCGGCAGAAGCGCCGTCTGCGGATAGTTGAAGCCGGCGGGATCGCGCCATGGTCCATGCACCAGATAGGACAGGAACAGCGTCGCGATATAGGTCATCATCAGCGTGACCAGGATCTCGTTGGTGTTCATGCGCGAGCGCAGGAAGGCGGGGATCGCCGCCCAGGCCATCCCGGCGGCCATCCCGGCCAGGAACATCAGCGGCAAGAGCAGGGCGCTGTCCGGGTTCGGCCAGAACAGGCCGACGCCGCTCGCGGCAATCGCGCCCATCGTGAATTGCCCCTCGGCGCCGATGTTCCAAACATTGGCGCGAAAGCCGATCGCCAGTCCACAGGCAATCAGGATCAGCGGTGAGGCTTTCAGCAACCATTCCGAGAGGCCATTCATCGAGCTCAGCGGCTCGATGAAGAAGGCATAGAGCGTCGGCAGCGGATCATGCCCGAGCGAGGCGAAGAAGACCGAGCCGACGATCAGCGTCAGGACGGACGCCAGAACCGGCGCGGCGATGCGCATCGTGGCGGAAGGCTCCGGCCTCTGTTCAATCCTGATGCGCAACGCTGCTGCTCCCAGTCTTGTTCTGGCCCATGGGCCGGCCGGTCATCAACAGCCCGATCTCCTCGCGGTCGGTGCTGGTGCGCGCCAGCGGCGGCGATACGCGACCCTGGCAGATGACGAACAGCCGGTCGCAGATCTCGAACAGTTCATCGAGTTCTTCCGAAACGACGAACACCGCGGCGCCGGCGCGGCTCAGGTCGACGATGGTCTGGCGGATGAAGGCGCTTGCCCCGACATCGACCCCCCAGGTCGGCTGCGAGACGAGCAGCAATTTTGGCGCCAGCGCGATCTCGCGGCCGACAATGAATTTCTGTAGATTGCCACCGGACAGGCTCTGCGCCGTCGAGCCGGGGCCATTGGCCTTGACCTTGAACCTGTCGATGATGCCGGCGGCGAAGGCGGCGGCCTTGCGGCGGTCGACGAGACCCTTGCGGACCGTGCCGAAGCGATGGGCGGTCAGCACGGCGTTTTCCCACAACGTATGCGACGGCACGGCGCCGCGCCCGAGCCGTTCCTCGGGAATGAAGGCGAGGCCGAGCTTGCGGCGCTCGTCGGGCCGCAAGGTGGCGGCCGGCGCTCCGTTGATTTTGATCGCGTCGCCTTGGCCATGCCGGCGCTCGCCGCTGAGCAGCGCGATCAACTCGGCCTGGCCGTTGCCGGAGACTCCCGCCAGGCCGACGATCTCGCCGCCATGCACGTTGAAGGAGACATCCTTAAGGTCGACGCCGAAATGGTCGCGTGCGTCGGCTGAAAGATTTCTGACCTCGAGCACCGGCCTGTCGCTGGGAATGGCGGGGCTGACATGCATTTCCGGCAGCCTGGAACCCACCATCATGCGGGCAAGCTCCAGCGAGGTCGTTTCCTTCGGCCGCGCGGTGCCGGTGACCTTGCCGTTGCGCAGCACGGTCGCGGTGTCGCAGAGTTCCTGCACCTCGTCGAGCTTGTGGCTGATATAGACGATCGAACAGCCTTCGGCCGAGAGCTGCCGTAGCGTGTCGAACAGCTTGACCACGGCCTGCGGCGTCAGCACCGAGGTCGGCTCGTCGAGGATCAGGAGTTTTGGCGCCTGTAAGAGGCAGCGCACGATCTCGACGCGCTGCCGCTCGCCGACCGACAGGTCATGCACCTGGCGATACGGGTCGATGGGCATGCCGTAGCGCAGCGAAAGCTCGCGGATCTTTTCGGCAAGCGAAGGCAAGTGGAAGGCGCTGCTCGCCGACAGCGCGATGTTCTCGACCACCGAGACCGACTCGAACAATGCGAAATGCTGATAGACCATCTCGATGCCGAGCGCGCGCGACGTCGCCGGATTATGCGCCGCGATAAGCTTGCCGTCGCAATAGATGTCGCCGGAATCGGCTTGCGCCGCTCCGTAGATTATCTTCATCAGCGTCGATTTGCCGGCGCCGTTTTCGCCGAGCACCGCATGGATCTCGCCGGGTTGAATCGACAGCGAGACGTCGTCATTGGCGACGACGCCGGGATAGCGCTTTGAGATGTTGCGCAATTCTAGTCGCGGATGCATGGCGGGTCCTGCCGGGCTTGCAGCGGGGTTGGACGGGAACCAGACGGGGGACGCCGGAAATTGCCGTTCGACGCCCCCCTTTTCTTCGAATGCGATCAGCTCAATTTGCCGATCATTCCCTTGACGAACCAGTTCATGCCACGGATGCTGTCGTCGTCGAGCACCGATCCGGCCGCGACCTTGACGGCGCCGTCCTGATCCTTCAGCTCGCCGCCATAAGGATGCACCTTGCCGCTGCCGATATCGGCTTCGAGCTGCTTCAGCTTGGTCTTGGTGTCGGCCGGTATGCCTTCATTGTAGGGCGCCATCTTGACCACGCCCGCTGCCAGTCCGTCCCAGCGCACTTCCGGTTTCCAGCTGCCCGCCGCTACAGCCTTGGCGGCGCCGACATAGTCGCTGGTCCAGTCGAGCACGAAGGAGGTGAGCTGCTTGCCGGAAGCGAATTTCGACATGTCGCTGGCGTAGCCGATCGACCACGCGCCGCCTTCGCCGGCGACCTGCACGCCGGTCGCCGTGTCGGTCATCGAGCAGATGACGTCGCAGCCCTGGGAAAGCAGTGTCTTGGCGGCTTCCTTCTCCTTGCCCGGATCGAACCAGGAATTGAGGAAGATGGCGTTGCAGGTGGCGTTCGGGTTGACGCTCTGGGCGCCGAGCAACAGCGCGTTGGCCGGGCCGACGATGTCGGGGATCGGGAAACCGCCGATGAAGCCGATCTTGCCCGACTTCGACATGTAGCCGCCCGCCGCGCCGGCGACGAAGGTGCCTTCATAATACTTGGCTTCGAAGGTGCCGAGATTGGCGAGATGGACGATGCCCGAGCAATGCTCGAAAGCGATCTTGGGGAAGCGCGGTGCCACCTTCTGCATCGGCGTGCCATGCGAGAAACTGGTGCCGAAGATCAACTGATTGCCGGCGCTGGCAAGCTCGCGGAAGACGCGCTCCGCATCCTGCGGCATGAAGATATTGTCGATGACGGTGAGTTTCGCCTTGTCGCCGAATTCGGACTTGATCGCCTCGACGCCGAGGCTGTGCTGCTTGGTCCAGCCGATCTCGGCGATCGGCGAGACATAGACGACGCCGATCTTGAGCACGTCATCGGCCCTGGCGATGGTGCTCAGTCCTCCGGTGCCAAGTGCCGCACCCAGCGCGCCACTGTATTTCAGGAATCCACGTCTGGTCAGCTCGTTCATGATTGTAACCCTCTGTTGGCTTTTTTGGTTGACGCCCGGCTTTTCGGTGCCGGATCTTGCTTGGGGAGATGGACATGCACGTGCGCCGTGCCGTCGCCATTGCCGGATTGGTGTGTCGGCGCTCGCGGCGCGATCGGAGCCGCGCCGTCGACCCTGCCGTCGAGATAGGGCGCTAGCGCCTCGGCCGGCGTCATTTCCGCATAGACTTCGCGATCCATGATGTAGCCGCGCACCACCGCGCGGTGATGGGTGTCGATCAGGTCCATGGCCTGCTTCAGCCGGCCCTTTTCGAGAAGGTCGACGACGCGTGAGTGGTCGTCGAGCAGATTGCAATAGTCGAAATCGGCCGTGATCAAGGAGCGTAGCAGCGTCGTACGGCGCACGAGCTGGGCATGGATTTCCTGCATCACTTTGTTGCGGCTCAGGCGCACGAAGACCGAATGGAATTCCTGGCCGAGCACGTCGGCCAACGCATCGTTGCCGGCGGTGACAGCCTGGCGCTGGCGTTCGACATGCTGACGCAGCTCAGCCCATCCAGCGGGGCCGAGGCGATCGCTGAGCTGGGCGGCGACGCCCTGTTCGACAAGCGTCAGCGCGTCGTAGATCTCCATCGCTTCCTGCATGCTCGGCTTGGCGACGAAGGCGCCGCGATTGCGCTCGATCTGCGCCAGCCCGTCATCGGCGAGCCGGATCAGGGCCTGGCGCACGACGATGCGGCTGACGTCGAAAATTTCGGAAAGCTCGCGCTCGCCGAGCTTGCAGCCGGGTACCAGCCGATGGTCGATGATGGCGCGCGTCAGGATATCCGCTATCGTCTGGGAACGGCTGCTCAAGGCGCGGTTCTCCGCGAGTTCGAGGACATGATCAGCAGGCTTTCCGTAGTGAAGACATGCCCCGTCGCGATGCGACATATCTCAAATTCAGAATTCCATACATCGGAAGTCAATCATCGAAATCTGTCAACACAAAAATACGCTTTGGCTGACGAAAAATCGTTGATTGATATCCAATCTTGTGTTTTCGTTATGTCGAAACGCCGGGCTAGGTTCATGGTGAAGGGCTAGCCGAGTTGGAAGGGATGCCGATGGCTACCCACTGCGTCGACCGGGAGCTTCTGAACGACTGGCATATCGTCGCCGACCAGGAATCGCTCTCCGCGGATATGCCATTTCCGACAAGGCTGCTCGGCGTCGACCTGGTCGTCCGTAAGCGCGTGAACAAGGCCGAGGTCGTCCGTGCCGATAATGGCGCCGTCGTCAACTCAGCCGAACGTTATGGCTTCATCTGGGCATGCCTCGACAAGCCCTGGCGCGAGATCGTCTACATTCCAGAGGCCAATGAAGCGGATCGTCACCTCGTCAGTGGTGGATCGATCGCGGTCAAGGTGTCCGGCCTGCGTGCCGTCGAGAACTTCCTCGACATGGGCCACTTCCCTTTCGTTCACACCGGATGGCTGGGCGAGGAGCCGCACACCGAAGTGGCGCCTTACAATGTCGAGATCACTGCGCAGGACGAGGTTCTGGCGACCGAGTGCAAATTCTATCAGCCCGTTGCTTCGCCCACCGCCAAGGAAGGTTTCGTCGTCGATTACATCTACAAGGTAATCCGGCCCTATACGGTGGCGCTCTACAAGAGCAACCCGATCCAGAAGCACCGGCTCGACGTCATCACGCTCTTCGTGCAGCCGGTGGACGAAGAGAACTGCATCGCGCATCCATATCTTTGCTATCTCAAGGAAGGCATGGAGGCGGCGACCGTGCGTAGCTTCATGCAATTGATTTTCGCGCAGGACAAGCCGATCCTCGAGAACCAGGTTCCCAGGCGCCTGCCGCTCGATCCGCGCGCCGAGACACCGATCCGCGCCGATGCCGTCTCGGTCTCCTACCGGCGGTGGCTGCGCGATCGCTCCGTCACTTACGGCGCCATACCGGCGCGAGCCTGATCACGATGTCCGCTGCATGCAAAGGAAAGACATTATGACGAAATGCACGGACCCTGTGGTGCTCAATCTCTGGCATCCGATTGGTGCGATCGCCGAGGCTGTCCCCGGCTCCGTCCAGCAGACGGTACTGCTCGAGGAGCGCCTCAGCTTTTCGGTCGACGTGAGTGGTGAGCCGGTGGTCTGGCGCTCGCGGCCAGACCTGCGCCGGGCCGACCACGTAGCGGCGCCCGATAGGCTGCCGGCGAAAAGCGCCTATGGCTATGTCTGGACCTCGCTGGGTGAGCCTTCGGCCGACCTCTTCCCGATTCCCGAATATGCCGAGCCCGACCGGCGCCGGCTCAACGCCGCGACCTTCGGCGTCAACGTCTCGGCGCCGCGCGCCATCGAGAACTTTCTCGACATGGGCCATTTTCCATATGTCCACACCGATATCCTCGGCGCCGAACCGCATACCGAAGTCAAGGAATACGATGTCGAGATTTCGGTCGACCGCGACGAGATTCTGGCGACCCGCTGCCGCTTCTTCCAGCCGATGGCCTCGACCGCCTCGGACGGCGGCGCCGATGTCGACTATGTCTACCGCGTGCCGCATCCCTATTGCTCGGTGCTCTATAAATCGAGCCCGGTCGACGAGAGCCGGCGCGATGTGATCGCCATCTTCCTGCAGCCAGTCGACCAGGAGCATGTACGCGCCCACATGCTTCTTTGCGTGCTGGACGAGAACAGCGAAGACAAGGTGATCAAGCGCTTCCAGCAGACGATCTTCGGCCAGGACAAGCCGATCCTGGAAAACCAGGTGCCGAAGCGTCTGCCGCTCGATCCGCGCGCCGAAACCCCGATCCGCGCCGACAAGTCGGCGATCGCCTACCGGCGTTGGCTCAGCCAGAAGGGAGTGACCTACGGGGTCATACCCGCGGCGGCCTGACCAGGACATTTTGGAGACGATTGATGTTGGAAGAAGCCCGAAGCCGGTGGCATCCGATCGCCGCTGCCCATGACCTGCCGTTCCGCCATGTGTTCCACGGCCAGTTGCTCGGTCGCGAGTTCGCGGTCTGGCGCGCCGATGACGGCTATGTCAACATCTGGGAGAACCGTTGCCTGCATCGCGGCGTCAGGCTGTCGATCGGCATCAATGACGGTCGCGAGCTGAAGTGCCAGTATCATGGCTGGCGCTATTCCAACCGTACCGCCGGCTGCACCTACATCCCTGCGCACCCTGCCGATGCGCCGGCTCGCACCATCACCAACCGCACCTATCCGGCGGTCGAACGCTACGGGCTGATCTGGTCGTCGGAAGAGGCGCTGGGCGAGGTGCCGGATGTCGCGGGCCTCGCCGAGGGCAAGCTGCTCGCGTTGCGTGGCATTCCGGTCAATGCGCCGGCCGGCAAGATCGCGCAAGCGCTGAAGGCCTATCGCTTCCAGCCCAGTGGGGCGATCGATGGCGATGGCGCCGAAACCACCGTCGAGGCCAGCCAGGATTTTGCCGTGGCGCTTCGCTCGCGCGACGGAGGCGCCGAGACGGTTGGCATCTTCTTCGTCCAGCCAGTCGATTCCAACCGTTCCGTCATTCGCGGCGTGCTCGACCGGGACGCTGAAGGGGCCGCGCGCATCGCCGTGCTGCGGCATCACAATGAACGGCTTTCAAAACTGCGCGACGAGGTCGAGCGCGACGTCGCTAACGCGCCGGCACCCGCGCCGATCGAACCGGTCTATGAAAGGGTCTCGGCCGAGCTTGCCGAAATGCCGGAACTGACTGCGCATGGCCGCAAGGCTGCGCTGCGCGTCACAGTGGCCCGGAAGTGGCAGGCCGCCGACGGCATCGCGGGTTTCGAGCTGCGTCCGGTCAAGGGCATCCTGCCGACCTTCCAACCGGGCGCGCATATCGACATCCACATGCCCAATGGCGAGATCCGCCAGTATTCGATCACCAATGGACCCGGCGAGACCGACAGTTTCACCATCGGCGTCAAGCTGGAGCGCGACTCGAAGGGTGGCTCGAAGTGCATGCATGAGACCGTGCGCGAAGGTGACGTCCTGGCGATCTCGGAGCCGCGCAACAATTTCCCGCTGCGCCGCGATGCCATCAAGACGATATTTGTCGCCGGCGGCATCGGCATCACGCCGCTGCTGGCCATGGCGCAGGCGCTCAAGAACCAGGAGCTGACGCATGAGCTGCATTATTTCGCGCAAGGCGAGGAGCACCTCGCCTTCGCCGATCGGCTGAAGCTGCTTGGCGACACGCTGAGGCCGCATCTTGGCCTGTCGCCGGACGCGACCGGCGCCGAACTCCGCCGCGTGCTGGCCGGTTACCGGAACGGCATGCACCTCTATATCTGCGGCCCCGGCCCGATGCTGGAGGCCGCGCGCAAGATGGCGGCCGAGCAGGGCTGGCCCGACAGCGCCGTGCATTTCGAGTATTTCAAGAACACCAACAAGATCGACAACAGTTCGAGCTTCGAAGTGGCGCTCGCACGCTCCTGCGTCACGCTGCAGGTTCCAGCCGGCAACACGATCCTGCAAGTCATGCGCGAGAGCGGCATCGACGTGCCCTCCTCTTGCGAGCAGGGCGCCTGCGGCACCTGCGTGGCGACGGTGATCGAAGGCGAGCCCGACCATCAGGACGTCTATTTGAACGACGCCGAGCGCAAAGCCGGAACGAAGATCATGACCTGCGTCTCGCGCGCCAAGTCGGCCCGCCTCGTGCTCGACATCTAGGGGCTAATTATGATCACGCTTTACGACTACGAGCTGTCGGGAAATTGCTACAAATTGCGGCTCTTGATGAGCTTCCTCGGCATGACCCATAGGACGGTGCCCGTCGACTTCTACCCCGGGCGCGAGCACAAGTCGGAATGGTTCCTGAAGCTCAATCCGCTCGGTCAGTTGCCGGTCATCGACGATGACGGGCTGATCCTGCGCGACGCCCAGGCGATCCTGGTGTATCTGGCGTCGAAATACGATCCGTCCGGCACGTGGTACCCGAGGGACAATCCGGCGTTGGTCGGCGAGATCAGCCAATGGCTGGCCTTTGCCGACGGCATCACCGGGACTGCATCGGCCGCGCGCCTCCACGATGCGCTGTTTTACGATTTCGACGTCGATGCCGCGCGCGCCGGCGCGCACAGGCTGTTCCGCATTCTCGACGAACATCTCTGGTTCGGCGAGCAGGAAGGCCGCCAGTGGATCTGCTCGGCCGCGCATCCGACGATCGCCGACATCGCCTGCTTCCCCTACATCATGCTGTCGGAAGAGGGCGGTATTCCACGTCAGGATTATCCGGCGATCCGCCGCTGGTGCGATCGCGTGAAGCGCATCAAGGGTTTTATCGTCATGTCGGGCGTGTTCCCCGCCGGGCCCGCCAGGGCCGCGGCCTAAGTTTCAGTCACAGGCCGGGCACTCGCCTCGGCAAGCAAATTCGGGAGGGAAGAAATGAAAACGCGTGCCGCCGTTGCCGTTGCCGCCGGAAAGCCGCTTGAGATCATGGAGGTGGACCTCGAAGGCCCGCGCGACGGCGAGGTGCTGGTCGAGATCAAGGCGACCGGCATCTGCCATACCGACGAGTTCACGCTGTCGGGCGCCGACCCGGAAGGGCTGTTTCCGGCGATCCTCGGCCATGAGGGCGCCGGCATCGTGGTCGATGTCGGCAAGGGCGTCACCTCGGTCAGGAAGGGCGACCATGTCATCCCGCTCTATACGCCCGAGTGCCGGCAGTGCCCGTCCTGCCTGTCGCGCAAGACCAATCTGTGCACCGCCATCCGCGCCACGCAGGGCCAGGGCTTGATGCCCGACGGCACCTCGCGCTTCTCGATGGGCAAGGACAAGCTGTTTCATTACATGGGCTGCTCGACCTTCTCCAACTTCACCGTGCTGCCCGAGATCGCGGTGGCCAAGGTCAATCCCGACGCCCCCTTCGACAAGATCTGCTACATCGGCTGCGGCGTGACGACCGGCATCGGCGCCGTCATCAACACCGCCAAGGTCGAGCAGGGGGCGACGGCCGTCGTCTTCGGCCTCGGCGGCATTGGCTTGAACGTCATCCAGGGGCTTCGCCTTGCCGGCGCCGACATGATCATCGGCGTCGATCTGAACAACGACAAGAAGGCCTGGGGCGAGAAGTTCGGCATGACGCATTTCGTCAATCCGAAGGAGATCGACGGCGACGTCGTGCCTTACCTGGTCAACCTGACCAAGCGCGGCGCCGACCAGATCGGCGGCGCCGACTACACGTTCGACTGCACCGGCAACACCAAGGTGATGCGCCAGGCGCTGGAGGCCTCGCATCGCGGCTGGGGCAAGTCGGTCGTCATCGGCGTTGCCGGCGCCGGCCAGGAGATCTCGACCAGGCCGTTCCAGCTGGTCACCGGGCGCAGCTGGATGGGCACCGCCTTCGGCGGCGCGCGCGGCCGCACCGACGTGCCAAAAATCGTCGACTGGTACATGGAAAAGAAGATCCAGATCGATCCGATGATCACCCACACGCTGAAGCTGGAGGACATCAACAAGGGCTTCGACCTCATGCATGAGGGCAAGTCGATCCGCAGCGTCGTGGTTTACTGAGGAAAAACAAGCCGCCGACCTATGGCCAGCGACTGAAGTTGCACAGGTTCAACAAGGGAGGAACTCATGCCTGAAAAACTGCATCCGAAGATCGACAATGGCCTGCCGAGGGAGAGCGCGAGCTTTGCCGGCGGCACGCTGGTCTGCCTGTGCACCAGCAATCCGGTGAAGGTGAAGGTCAAGGGCCAGATCGCCCACAACCATGCCTGCGGCTGCACCAAATGCTGGAAGCCGGACGGCGCCATCTTCTCGGTCGTGGCCGTTGCCGGCAGCGGCGACGTCACCGTCACCGAGAACGGCGACAAGCTGAAGGTGGTCGATCCCTCGGCCCTCATCCAGCGCCATGCCTGCACAAGCTGCGGCGTCCACATGTACGGCCCGGTCGAGCGCGACCATCCCTTCAAGGGCCTGTCCTTCATCCATCCCGAGCGCTTCGAGGAGGACGGCTGGTCGCCGCCGGGCTTCACCGCCTTCGTCTCCTCGATCATCGAATCCGGTGTCGATCCAAGCCGCATGGACGGCATCCGTGGCCAGCTGAAGTCGATCGGGCTGGAGCCCTATGACTGCCTCAGCCCCGGCCTGATGGACTATATCGCCACCTGGACCGCCAAGAAGTCGGGCGCCTTGGCGGCATAGTCCGCGTTGCCACGTCGAGAGGCGTGGCGATCGCGCCGAAAATCTCCGGGTTGCGGCCGACGAGGCCGCACCCCTCGACAGTGCCCCAAAGCGCCTGAATTTGCCACTCATCCTGGCGCCGCCGTCGATTTCCCGATGGTCGAGAGCGCCTTCGATCGGGCGAGCGTCCCTACCGCTACAATCTCTTTGGTCAGCAAGCCGTCCACGGTCATTGGCGCATCTGCCGGCGCCATCGGAACCGCGGTCGCCGGCGCCGTCAATTCAAGCGCGTCAACCATGCAGGGTCCGCTGCTTCGGTTTCGGCGAAGCAAAGGACAGAAAAAGACTTCTTTTTGCGATCCGGCCCGGATGCTCTCTTGCGGGACCTAGAACAAGGCCCGCCTGGGAGGGCGACGCATAACAAGAGAGCGGCTGCCGAAACGACAGCCTGGCATACGCCACTCGAACGAGGTCGATGCCGGTAACAGCCATAGGGGAACCACGACAATGAAGACATTTCGAAATTGCCTGATGACCGCGGTCAGCGCGGGCCTGCTGGGCCTGGGGCTTGCCGCTCCCGCCAACGCCGGCGCCATTCGCCTCGGCATGACCACCTGGGTGGGCTACGGGCCGCTGTTTCTTGCTCGCGACCTTGGCTACTTCAAGGAAGCCGGCGTCGATGTCGACCTGAAAGTCATCGAAGAATCAGCGCTTTACATGGCGGCGGTGGCCGGCGGCGATCTCGACGGCGCCGCCTCCACCGTCGACGAACTGATGAAGTACCGCTCGGACGAGCTCTGCTTCAAATACGTGGTGGCGCTTGACGACAGCCATGGCGGCGACGGTGTCGTCACGCAGGCCGACGTCAAATCGCTCAAGGATTTGAAAGGCCAGCCCGTCGCCTTGAACGAGGGCTCTGTTTCCGAATTCTGGTTCAACGTGCTCCTGAAAAAGGAAGGCATGACCGAGGACGATGTCAGCGTCACCAACATGACCGCCGACGATGCGGCGACCGCCTTCATCGCCGGCCAGGTTCCCGCCGCCGTGACCTGGGAGCCGCACCTCACCGAAGTCCGCAAGGGCGGAAAGGGCAAGGTGCTGATCGATTCCACGACCACGCCTGGCCTGATCGTCGATGTGATCGCGCTCAAATGCGACCTGATCGAGAAGCACCCCGAGGATGTGAAGGCCCTCATCAAGGGCTATTACAAGGCGGTCGACTACATCAAGACCAACCCGGAAAAGGCCTATGAGATCATGGCCAAGGGCATTGGCGGCTATCTCGAGAAGCCCGAGGATTTCGCGGCCGGCGCCCAGGGCGTGCGCTACTACGACCGCGCCCGCAACCTGGAATTCTTCGGCACGCCGGAGAAAAGCGAAGCGTCCGACCTGGTGAACTTCGCGCAGGACATCTGGGGCAAGGCCGGCAAGCTCAAGATGACGATCGACTCGAAGACCATCCTCGACACCGATTTCATCAAGGAACAGTGAGCCTTCGGGATAGCCGGAGTCGGCCCGCCCGGGCCGATCCCGGTTTCTCGAACGCCTGAGCTTCGCGCCTGGGTCGGTTCACCGTTTCACCGAAACGGCGAACATCTCTATTACTTGTTTTGACGCAATTCCGAACGGAAAGCCGCCCTCGCTTTTGGTGGAATTGCTCTAAATCAACGGAGGCCATCTTATGGCACAAAGGCGGACGGCGTGGACACGCCTGACGACCCCATTCGCCAACATCCCCGCCAGCACGGCAACGACACTCGCGCTGGCGATGTGGGTGGTCGTGATCGGCGGCTGGGCCTTGCTGTCCTATGGCCGCGTCGTGCCGAACATGTTCCTGCCGACGCCTGGAACCGTGCTGCAAACGACCTATCGCATGTCGCTGGACGGCAGCCTTTTCTACCACACGCTTACCAGCGCCAAGGTGGTCATCCTGGGCTTCATCGTGTCCTCGGTGATCGCGGTGCCGCTGGGACTGTGGATGGGGACCTACCGGGCGGTGCAGGCACCGCTGGAGCCGCTGGTCAATTTCATCCGGTACCTGCCGGTGACCTCCTTCGTGCCGTTGTTCATCCTTTGGATCGGCATCGGCATCGAGCAGCGCATCGCGGTCATCTTCTTCGGCACCTTCTTCCAGCAACTCGTGATGATCTCCGACTGCGCGCGCAGCGTATCCAGGGACCTGGTCAATGCCTCCTACACTCTGGGCACCAAGCGCTCGGAGGCGGTGTGGCACGTCATTTTCCCTGCCGCGCTTCCCTCGATACTCGATACGCTTCGCGTCACCATGGGCTGGGCTTGGACATATCTCGTCGTGGCGGAGCTCGTCGCGGCGTCGAGCGGCCTCGGCTATATCAGCCTCAAGGCGATGCGCGGCTTCCAGGTCGATGTGATCTTCATGGCGATCGCCGCGATCGGGCTTCTCGGCCTGATCACCGACACCGCATTCCGCATTCTCCGGGCAAGGGTCGCGCCATGGGCACCTTGATGTTGAACGCATCCTCGCAAACCGCAGCCGGATCAAGGGTAGTGATGACCGAAATCGTCAAGGCGAACATTCCGGCCGGCACGGCCCATGCGGCCGGCGATCCGCATTCAACCGGCACCACGATGGCCATCGAGGACGTGACGCTGCGCTATGGCGACGCCAACGGCGTTCTGGCGCTGGACGATGTGTCGCTGAAGGTGGCCAGGAACGAATTCTGCGTCATCGTCGGCCCTTCGGGATGCGGCAAATCCAGCCTGCTTTATCTCGCCGCCGGCCTCAATGACGCGACCTCCGGCACCATCAAGGTGGACGGCAGGGAAGTGATCGAACCCGGCCCCGACAGAGGGATGGTGTTCCAGAGCTACACCCTGTTTCCCTGGCTTACGGTGCGCGCCAACATCGAATATGGACCCAAGCGCAAGGGCCTGCCGGCGGAGCAGCGCAAGCAGATCGTCGACCAGTATCTCAACGAGGTCGGCCTGGCACCCTTTGCCGACCATTATCCGGCGCAGCTCTCGGGCGGCATGAAGCAGCGCGTGGCGATCGCCCGCGCGCTCGCCAATGATCCGGCGGTCCTCTTGATGGACGAGCCGTTCGGCGCGCTCGACAGCCAGACGCGCGGCACCATGCAGAAACTGCTGTTGCGAGTCTGGGAGCGGCAGCAGAAAACGGTGCTGTTCGTCACCCACGACATCGACGAGGCGCTGGTGCTCGGCGATCGCGTTCTGGTGATGACGGCTAGGCCCGGCAAGATCAAGGCCGAGATCAAGGTCGACATCCCGCGGCCGCGCTCGATGGACGTGATCCTCGAACCCGACTTCATCGCGCTCAAGCGCCGCATCCTCGGCCTCCTGCACGACGAGATCGACGAGGATCACTAATGCATGTCGCCCAAAAGCGCGCGGCGGTTTTGGGCGAATGACATCCATAGACAGAGACTTAAGCGCGTGACGCGCTTTAAGAGCAATCTCAAGCAATCACAAACAGTTGGGGGCAGTCCTGCGTGCAAACGCTGAACTGCCCTCAAACGTCAAAGGCCGAGGCGATCTTCTACCTTTGGCCGCGATGCGCCGAGCCGAGGATCATCTCCGAAGCCTTCTGCCCGATCATCATGCTTGGCGCATTGGTGTTGCCGCCGATCAGCTTCGGCATGACCGAGGCATCGGCGATCCGGAGCCCGTCCACGCCGCGCACCTTGAGCGTCGCCGGATCGACGACAGTCATATCGTCGGTTCCCATCTTGCAGGTTCCGACGGGGTGATAAACCGTCAGCGCCTCGGCGCGCAGATAGGCGAGGATCTCGTCGTCGCTGCGGACATCCTTGCCCGGCAGCATCTCCTTGCCGCGCACCGCGTCGAACTCGGGCGAGGCAAAAATCTGGCGCGCGATCTTGATGCCTTCGACCAGCACCATGGCGTCGTCGTCATGCGTGAAGAAGCGGTGGTCGATCAGGACGTCCCGGCGGGAACTGTCGCGCGACAATTTGATCTCGCCCACGCTTTTCGGCCGAAGCACGCAGGTGTGAATGGCGTAGCCGTGGCCGTATTCGATCAGCCTGCCGCGATGGCTGCGATAGCCGGGCACGAAGTGGAACTGGATGTCGGGAAAGCCGTTCGCGTGCCTGGTCTTCGCGAAGCCGCCGGCTTCGACATAGTTGGTGGTGAGCATACCCTTGCGGCGCGCGAAATACTGGAAGGGTGCCGCCGCGATACGGGGCAGGTTGGCGATCGACAAGCCGAGCGTCCTGGTGCTCCTGGAGCGCACCGTGATCATGCCGTCGACATGGTCCTGCAGGTTCTTGCCGACACCCGGCAGATCAAGAACCGGCGTGATGCCGATCTGCCGGAGCTCGGCTGCGGGGCCGATGCCGGACGCCATCAGGATCTTGGGCGAATTGATGGCGCCGGCCGAGAGCACGATCTCGCGGTTTGCGGAGAGCGTCTTCTGCTGGCCCTCGTGCCGCACGCGCATTGCCGTGGCGCGGCCTTCGGCAATGACGAGGTCGATCACCTCGCATTGGCTGAGCAGCGTCAGGTTCCTGCGGTCGAGCACTGGGCGCATGAAGGCACTGAAGCTGCTGAAGCGCTGACCCCTATCTTGCGTGACGTTGTAGATGCCGAGGCCGAGCTGGCTTTCGGCATTGAAGTCCGCGTTGGCGGGCAGGCCGGCGTTCCTGCCGGCCTTGACGAACATGCTGGAAAGCACGTTCGGATCACGCGGATTGTCGACCAGCAATTCGCCGTCGCCGCCATGATAGCGCGGGTCCTGTCCGAGCAGATTGCGTTCCAGTTTCCTGAACACCGGCAGCACGTCGCGATAGGCCCAGCCGGCGCAGCCGAGCGCGGCCCACTCGTCATAGTCCTCGGCGGCGCCGCGAATATAGACCATCGAGTTGATCGAGCTCGATCCGCCCAGCGCCTTGCCGCGATTGACCGGAATGCGGCGGTTGTTGAGCTCAGGCTGCGGCACCCCGACGAAACAATAGTCGTAGGCCGGGTTGCCGTAGAGCGAGAGGATGCCCGCCGGCACCTTGACCCGCAGGCTGTTGTCGCTGCCGCCGGCCTCGATCAGGCACACTTTGACCGACGGATCGGCGCTCAGCCGATTGGCGACCACGCAACCGGCCGAACCCGCGCCGACTACGATGTAGTCAAATTCAGCCGCTTCCATCCAACCCCCAAGACGCGGCCTCAAGCCGCCGGTTCGTCCCAGACCGATCTGCCGCCGACGATCGTTTTCAGCACCTTGATGTCCGCGATTCTGTCCGGCTCGACCTGCAGCGGATCATCGGAAAGGACGATGAAGTCGGCGAGCTTTCCCGCCGCCAAGCTGCCCTCGTCGTTTTCCCGGTGGCAGGCAAAGGCCGCCCCCAGCGTATAGGCATGAACCGCCTGCGCGACGGTGATCCTCTGCTCAGGGACCCAGCCGGCTTCCGGCTGGTGATCCCGGCTCTGGCGCAACACCGCATTGCGAATGCCGACGAGTGGATTGAGGTCGACGATGGGCCAGTCAGTTCCGAACGCGACGGCGCCCGCGGCCTCGATGATGGAGCGAACAGGAAAGGCCCGCGGAAGAGATCCCGGGCCGACACGCATTTCCCAAAGTCCTTCCATCCCGAGCCATTGGTCTCGTGGATAGATCATGGCGGGCTGGAAGCTGGCTATCGCTCCTATCTCACCAAAACGCTCGATGTCGCGCGCGGTGGGTATTTCGCAATGCTCTACCCGCGGCCGGCGCTGCCGCGAGCGTTCCCCGTCCGCGGCGTATGCGTCGAGGGCC
This sequence comes from Mesorhizobium sp. B3-1-9, assembly GCF_006439595.1. Classification (NCBI taxonomy): domain Bacteria; kingdom Pseudomonadati; phylum Pseudomonadota; class Alphaproteobacteria; order Hyphomicrobiales; family Phyllobacteriaceae; genus Mesorhizobium; species Mesorhizobium sp. B3-1-9. Next base: position 147,159 of record NZ_VFTJ01000004.1, on the reverse strand, counting down.
ATTTCGATGGCCCCCGTCCCGATCGCGTGTGTCCAGACCTGAAATCCTTCCTGCTGCGCATGGCTGACGGCCGCGTTGTAGGCGGTCGCTTTCCACAGGCATGTTCCGGTTTCGCCCGGTTTGTCGGCATAGCCCTGGGGCATGAAGCCGGTGTGGGATTCCAGCACGCCGTCCAGGAAGAATTTGATGACACGCCCATCGAGAAAGTCTGGGTCGAGGTCACCCCTCCATCCGGACACGCGCGCAATCACCTCGTCGAGGTTCGAATCCGGGTTTGCAATGCTCGAAAGCGTGAACCGCAGGCTTAGCTCGCCATTCGCGAATATCTCTGCCAGCAAGGGGACCGCTTCGTCGTCCATCCCGGCGCTTTGAACCCGCGACAGTCCCAAACGGCTTGCTTCTTTGATGGCGGAGAGCAGCGCCGCTCGCATATCGGATTTCGAAGATTGGGGGACCAAAGTTTCAAACTGGGACCACGCTTTCTCCTTCAACCACCCGGTCGGCTCGCCGCTCGCGTCTCTCACGATCTTGCCACCTTCGGGGTCGGGCGTGTCCCGTGTGATGCCGGCAAGTTCCAGCGCCTTGCTGTTCACCCAGGCCGCGTGCGCCATGCCGGAGCGGAAGAAAACGGGGCGATCGGCAACAACCTGATCGAGAAGCGATTTGTGGAAGCCGCCTTCGGGGAGATCGGGGTAGCCGTAACTGAATTCGCTGCCCACGATCCATGCGCGGTCGGGATGGGTTTGCGAATAGGCCTTCAACCGGGCGAGGACGTCGCCAAAGGTGTTTGCCTCGCGCAACCGTACTTCATCGAGATATTTGCTCCCCCAGGCAAAATGGACATGGGAGTCGATGAAGGCCGGCATTGCGAACCGACCCTGGAGATCAATGATTTCGGCATTCGCGGAGGCCTGCGCCCTGACGGAGGACCAAGAGCCGACAGCAACGACGCGGTCGCCGCGAACCAGCATCGCCTCAGCGGTGGGATTCGCCGCATCGACCGTGTATAGCGCGCCGTTTGTATAAAGGGTCTCTCGCGCCATTTCACTCTCAGCGGTCGTCGCTCTGATGCGGGTGACGCAGGGAACCACCAAATCCAAGGCGCAAGAATTATTTTTTCCAGCACCCTTGCTTAGGGTCCGCCTAAGCTTTTCCCGATGTCCGGAGCCGGGAATTGGATGCCCCTCGGTGATCCCCTTCCAGCGTTTAGGGATAAGCTAAGCACTGACACATGAAATCATAATTTTCGCTCCGCCAGCCCGTCACTAAAAGCAAACCGGACCTCCATCGCAGCGGCGAAAGCCCTATCGAAAGAGACGTGGATATGTCGGTTGAGAAGGTAGACACGCTCGTCGTCGGTGGCGGCCAGGCCGGGGTGGCGATGAGCGAGCACCTGAGCAAATGCGGGGTGCCTCATCTTGTCCTCGAACGCGGCCGGATCGCCGAACGCTGGCGCTCGCAGCGGTGGGACTCCCTGGTCGCCAACGGTCCGGCCTGGCATGACCGGTTTCCGGGCATGGAGTTTCCCGTGACTGGCCCCGATGGCTTTCCTTCCAAGGAGGAGGTCGCCGACTATTTCGTCGCCTATGCAAAGCAGATCAACGCGCCGATTCGCTGTGGCGTGGAGGTCAAGCTCGTGCAGAGAAATGTCGGCCGTCCGGGATTTCGCGTCGAGACGTCGGATGGCGTGATCGAAGCCAACAGCATTGTTGCCGCGACCGGACCTTTCCAGGTCCCCGTCATCCCGCCCGTCGTTCCTGCGGATGCCGGCATCCTGCAAATCCACTCCAGCGCCTACCGCAACCCGGCGCAGCTGCCAAAGGGTGCGGTGCTGGTGGTCGGCGCGGGATCCTCAGGCGTGCAGATTGCCGACGAGCTGCAGCGCTCAGGCAGGCGCGTCTATCTCTCGGTCGGTCCGCACGATCGCCCGCCGCGCGCCTATCGCGGCCGCGACTTCTGCTGGTGGCTGGGCGTTCTCGGCAAATGGGACCTGGAGACCCCGGGACCCGGCACGGAACATGTCACGATCGCGGTCAGCGGCGCTCGCGGCGGCGAGACGATTGATTTCCGCCGCCTGGCCGCGCAGGGGCTTACGCTTGTCGGCATGACAAAGACATACCAGGACGGCGTGATGACTTTCGCGCCGGACCTTGCAAAGAACATTGCCCGCGGCGACGCCAATCTGATGTCGCTGCTGGACGAAGCCGACGCCTATGTTGCCCGCAACGGTCTCGACCTTCCGGAAGAACCCGCTCTGCGCAAGATCGACCCTGATCCGGACTGCGTGACCAATCCGATTCGCGAACTCGACCTGGCCGAGGCCGGGGTCGCGACGATCATCTGGGCAACGGGCTTTGCCGTCGATTACAGCTGGCTGAAGGTCGACGCTTTCGACGAGAAGGGCCGGCCAAGGCATCAGCGCGGCGTCTCGGTCGAGCCCGGGATCTACTTCCTGGGACTGCCCTGGCAGTCGCGAAGAGGGTCGAGCTTCATATGGGGCGTCTGGCACGATGCCAAGCATGTGGCCGACCGTATTTCGACGCAGCGCAAATATCTGGCCTATCACGCCGCCGCGACCCGCGAGCCCGTGGACGCCTAACCAAAGCTGCGAGCCCGACCCTTATGGAGACCAAGATGGCGCATACGCGAATTCGCAAATTCAACACCAAGGACACCTATCCCGAGCAGAAGCTCGACAATGATCTCTGCCAGGCGGTCGTCACGCGTGGCGGCCGGACCGTCTATCTGCGTGGGCAGTGCCCGCAGGACCTCGATACGGCGAAGAACATCGACAGCCACGATCCGGTCGAACAGACCCACAAGGTCATGCAGAACATCAGGCAGCTCATCGAGGAATGCGGCGGCACGATGGAGCATCTGGTGAAGGTGGTTATCTACATCACCGACGTCCGCCATCGCGAAGCCGTCTACCGGACGATGGGCGAGTACATCAAGGGCGTCCATCCGGTTTCCACCGGGCTGGTCGTATCGGCCTTGGCGCGGCCGGAATGGCTGGTCGAGATCGACGGCACCGCCGTCATCCCGGACTGAACGCCATGACCTTTTCCATCGTTGCACGGTGCCGGCGCACAGGCATGTTCGGCGTCGCGGTGTCATCGTCGTCTCCCGCGGTCGCGGCGCGTTGCGCCTACGCGCAGGCCGGCGTCGGCGCGGTCGCCAGCCAGAACGTCACCGACCCGACTCTCGGGCCACGGGCGCTTGAGTTGATGGCGCGCAGCGCCTCGGCCACGGAGGCCGTCGCGATCCTGAAGCGCACGGACGCTTTTATCGAATACCGGCAGATACTGGCTGTCGACGCCGCGGGGGTCAGCGCGATCCACTCCGGGCCGAAAGCGCTCGGCATCTGGGCCGAGGCGCGCGGCGAGGACGTGGCCTGCGGCGGCAACCTGCTTGCAAACGACGGCATCCCGCGTGCCATGGTCGACGCCTTCCTTGCCTCCGAAGGCGATCTCGGCGATCGGCTGATCGCCACGATGCGCGCCGCGCTCAAAGCAGGCGGCGAGGCGGGGCCAGTCCGCTCCGCCGGCATGAAGCTGGTTCGCGATGTCTCCTGGCCCGTTGCCGACCTGCGTTGTGACTGGACCGAGGACTGCCCGATCGAGCAGCTGGCAACGTTGTGGGACATCTACAAGCCCCAGCTCGATGCCTACGTGACCCGCGCCCTCAACCCGTCCGGCGCGCCGAGCTACGGCGTCCCCGGTGACGAATAGTCCGGCCAGTTCTGGAGTCAGCATGAGCGAACTCAGCCACAAGGAGTGGGTCGGCAAGGCGTCGGCGATCCGTTTTCGCGACAAAGCCTTCATCGACGGCAAGGCCGTGCCGGCGCGCTCCGGCCGAACCTTTGCCAGCATCAATCCGGCCACGGGAGCGACGCTCGCCGAGGTCGCCTCCTGCGGAGAAGAAGACATCGATCTGGCCGTCGCCGCGGCCCGGCGCAGTTTCGAGGCCGGCATGTGGTCGCGAACGGCCCCCGCGCATCGCAAGCAGGTGCTGCTCAGGCTGGCGGAGCTGCTGCGCGAGAACCTGCCGGAGCTGGCGCTGCTGGAATCGCTGGATATGGGCAAGCTGGTCAAGGACGCGGCCACCATCGACGTGCCGGGCTCGGCGGCGATCTTCCAGTGGTATGCCGAGGCGATCGACAAGGTCTATGACGAGGTGGCGCCGACCGGCCATGGCGACTTGGCACTGGTACGACGCGAGCCGCTTGGCGTCGTGGGTACCGTGGTGCCGTGGAATTTCCCCCTCGACATGGCGACCTGGAAATGCGCGCCGGCGCTGGCGGCGGGCAATTCGGTGGTGCTGAAGCCGGCCGAGCAATCGCCTTTCTCGGCGCTCAGGCTGGCGGAGCTTGCCATGCAGGCGGGCCTGCCCGCCGGCGTGCTCAACGTGGTGCCCGGCCTCGGCGAGACGGCCGGCCAGGCGCTTGGCCGGCACATGGACGTCGATTGCCTCGCCTTCACCGGGTCGACCGCCGTGGGCAAGCTGTTCCTGCAATATTCCGGCCAGTCGAACATGAAGCAGATCTGGCTGGAGACCGGCGGCAAGAGCCCCAATCTGGTGTTCGCGGATTGCGCGGACCTGGACGCGGCGGCCGATATGGCCGCCTTCGGCATCTTCTTCAACCAGGGCCAGGTGTGCTCGGCCAATTCCCGGCTTCTGGTGGAACGCGGCATCAAGGATGCGTTGGTCGAGAAGCTGGCCGAGCGTGCGGCGGCAACGCAACCCGGCGACCCGCTCGATCCGGCATCCAGGATGGGGGCGATGGTCGACGCGCGGCACGCCGCGACCGTCATGCGCTTCATCGATGGCGGCAGGAAGTCGGCCCGGTTGGTTACGGGCGGCGGCCGGATCTCGGTCGACGGGCGCGGCAGCTTCGTGCAGCCCACCATCTTCGACAATGTTGCGCCCGAGGATCCGCTTGCCCGCGACGAGATATTCGGCCCGGTGCTGTCGGTCATCGCCTTCGACACCGAAGACGAGGCGCTCCGGATTGCCAATGACAGCGTCTACGGGCTGGCGGCATCGCTTTGGACCGACAGCCTGTCGCGGGCGCACCGCATCGCGGAAAGACTGCGGGCGGGCACGGTTTCCGTGAACACCGTCGATGCGCTGAGCCCGATGACGCCCTTCGGCGGCTTCAAGCAGTCCGGCTTCGGCCGCGACCTGTCGCTGCACGCGCTCGACAAATACACGGCGCTGAAGACCACCTGGATCAAGTACTGAGGACCGTGACCTTGATCACCGGGTGCAAACCGGCAACATAGGACCATGCCGCTCCGCTTCACACTCAGACAACTCGAGTACTTCGTCGCCGTCGGCGAGGCTGGTTCGATTGCCAAGGCAGCCGAGCAGGTCAATGTCTCGCCGCCCTCGATCTCGGCCTCGATCGCCCAGCTCGAAGCGGAGTTCGGCGTCCAGCTCTTCGTGCGCAAGCACTCGCATGCCCTGGCGCTGACGGCGGGCGGGCGCCTGTTCCTCAAGGAAGCCGCGCGCCTGCTCAACGATGCGGATGCGCTGCATGACATTGCCGGCGATATCGCGGAAAAAGTGCGCGGACCGCTGGCGATCGGCTGCCTGCTGACCTTCGCGCAGATCGTGCTGCCGGCGCTGCGCCGGAAATTCGAGGACGCCTATCCGGATGTGCGCGTCAGGCAGTTCGAGCGCAACCAGGGGCAATTGTTCGAGATGCTACAGCGTGGCGAAATAGACGCAGCACTGACCTACGATCTCGAATTGTCGCAGGACATGACGTTCGAGCCGCTGATGCAGCTGCCGGCCTATGTCATGCTGCCGGCCGCGCATCGCCTGGCCGCGAGGGCGGGCATCACGCCCGAGGAATTGGTCGACGAGCCGATGGTGCTGCTCGATCTGCCCTATAGCCGCGAATATTTCCTCTCGGCTTTCCAGGGCCTGAGGCCCAGGATCGCCGAGCGCACCGGCGACATCGCCGTGATGCGTTCGATGGTGGCCAATGGCTTCGGCTACGGCATCGCCAATATGCGGCCGCTCAACACCATGTCGCCGGACGGCAAGCTGCTGGTCTTCGTGCCCTTGCTGGGGGACCTGCGGCCGCTGACCATGGGAATCGCGCTGCCGAACGCCGAGCACCGCACGCTGACGGTGCAGGCCTTCATCGACCACTGCCGCCGCTTCGTGGTCGAGCAGGGCGTCTTCGGCACCGAACGCATCGTCAAGTGAGCGATATCACGGCCAGCCGTCGGCGAGCCGTGACAGCAGCCTCTCCAGCATCTCGTCGCAACGCCGCAGCTGTTCGACGCTGACGAACTCGTCCGGCTTGTGCCCCTGCGCCATCGAGCCCGGTCCGCAGACGACGGCGGGCGTGCCGAGATCGCGGCTGAACAAGCCGCCTTCCGTGCCGAAAGCGACCTTCATGGTGCTATTGGCGCCGGTCAGCGATTTGACGAAGGCGACGGCTTCCGAAGCGGCCGGCGTGTCGAGACCCGGATAGGTGTTGGTGATCTCGATGTCGATCGCCGCTTCGGGCGCGATCGAAGCGGCGTCGGCGGCAATGCGCGCCGCAGCACTGCGCAGCCTATCGAGAATGCCGGCGGCATCGTCGGCGGCGACGTTGCGGATCTCGAAATCGACCTGGCAAAGGTTGGGCACGATGTTGAGCGCCACGCCGGCATTGATCTTGCCGACATGCACGGTCGTGTAGGGAATGTCGTAGTCGCCGTCGCGAGCGCCGTCGCGGGCCAGCCGATCCTGTTCGTCGCGCAAAGCCCGCACGAAATCACAACCGAGATGGATGGCGTTGAGCGCCAGCGGGGCGAGCGCCGAATGGCCTTCGCGTCCCTGGCAGAGAGCGCGCGCCGAAAGCTTGCCCTTGTGCCCGGTCGCCACCTGCATGTTGGTCGGCTCGCCGACGATGCACAGCAGCGGCCGTTGGGGCGCTGCACTCAGCATTTCGATCAGGTCGCGCACGCCGAGACATCCGACTTCCTCGTCGTAGGAGAGCGCCAGATGCAAGGGTGTGCGCAGCGCCATCTTCCGGGCCTTGAGACAGGCCGCGAGAGCTGAGGCCACGAAACCCTTCATGTCCGCCGCGCCGCGCCCGAAAAGCTTGCCGTCGCGCTCGGTCATCGCGAATGGCGGCAGGGTCCAGTTCTGGCCGTCGACGGGAACGACGTCGGTATGGCCGGACAGCATGATGCCGGGCTTGTCGGCCGGTCCGATGGTGGCAAAGAGATTGGCCTTGTGGCCGTCCGCGCTGTGGATGATCTGGCTGGCGATGCCGCTCTCTCCGAGCAGCTCCGCCGCATAGCCGATGAGGTCGAGGTTCGAGTCGCGGCTCACCGTCGGGAAGGCGATCAGCTTTTCGAGGATCCTGGTGCTATCCATATCTCTTGTTCCGTTGCCGCAGCCGGCTGTTTACATCGCGCCGTAGCGGTCCTGAAGTCGCATTTGGCTCAGCCCCGATTCATCGCAGGCTAATCCATGCAAGGGCGATTAGGCGCGTCCTAATCCGCACAGAAGAAATCCATAGTTTTCCCGCGCCGGCGCCAACTTATGAGTAGTCTCGGCAACTGCGGCAGCGCCAAGCCGACAGGAAGGAAGCACCATGCGCGACCCACGCTACGACATTCTGTTCGAGCCGATGAAGATCGGTCCGGTGACGGCCAAGAACCGCTTCTACCAGGTCCCCCATTGCAATGGCGGCGGTTATCGCGATCCGTCGGCCGCGGCCGAGATGCGCCGGATGAAATCCGAAGGTGGCTGGGGCGTCATCTTCACCGAGCAGACGGAGATGCACCACACCTCCGAGATCACGCCCTTCATCGAGCTCAGGCTGTGGGATGACGCCGATATCCCGGCCTTGGCCAAGATGGCCAAGGCCATGCACGAGCACGGCGCGCTGGCCGGCGTCCAGCTCGCCTATTCCGGCATCAATGGTCCCAACCTCTATACCAAGGAAGTCCCGCGCGGCCCGTCGCCCCTGCCGATCCGCACCTTCACCAACGATCCGGTGCAAGCCCGCGCTATGGACAGAGAGGATATTCGCGATTTGCGCCGCTGGCATCGCAACGCCTTCAAGCGTGCGAAGCAGGCGGGCTTCGACCTGGTCTGCCTATACGGCGCGCACGGCTTCGGCATCATCCAGCACTTCCTGTCCACCGCCACCAACCAGCGCAGCGACGAATATGGCGGCTCGCTGGAGAACCGCTCGCGGCTGATGCGCGAGCTGATCGAGGAAGGGCGCGACGCGATCGGCGACACGTGCGGCCTGACGCTCAGGCTGTCGCTGGACGAGATGATCGGCGAGCTTGGCTTTGCCAATTCGGAAGTCCGCGACATGATCGAGATGCATGCCGAGCTGCCTGATCTCTGGGATCTCGCTCACGGCGCCTGGGAGGATTGCTCGGGACCGTCGCGCTTCAAGGAAGAGGCGGCGCAGGAAAGCCTCGTCTCCGGCGTCAAGAAGCTGACCTCGAAGCCGGTCGTCGGTGTCGGCCGCTTCACCTCGCCGGATGTCATGGTCAGGATGATCAAGTCGGGCACGCTCGACTTCATCGGCTGCGCCCGCCCGTCGATCGCCGATCCCTTCCTGCCGAGGAAGGTCGAGGAAGGCCGCATCGAGGATATCCGCGAATGCATCGGCTGCAACATCTGCATCACCGGCGACATGACGATGTCGATCTCGCGCTGCACCCAGAACCCGACCTTCATGGAGGAATGGCGCAAGGGCTGGCATCCGGAGCGCATGCAGGCCAAGGGTGACAGCGACAGCGTGCTGATCGTCGGCGCCGGGCCCGCCGGGTTGGAGGCCGCCCGCGCGCTCGGCCTGCGCGGCTACCAGGTGGCCATTGCCGAAGCCGGCACCGAGCTCGGTGGCCGCGTGGCGCGCGAGTGCCTGCTGCCGGGCCTGTCGGCCTGGGGCCGGGTGCGCGACTACCGGCAGTACCAGCTCAGCCAGATGCCGAATGTCGACATCTATTTCGAGAGCCGGCTGTCGGCGGACGACATCCTGTCCTTCGGCTTCCAGAACGTAGCCATCGCCACCGGATCGATCTGGCGTCGCGACGGCGTGGCACGCGCCCATGTCGTGCCGATGCCGATCGACGCCGCAATGCCGGTCTACACGCCCGACGATCTGATGGGCGGCAAGGTGCCCTCCGGCAACGTCGTGCTGTTCGACGACGACCACTATTACATGGGCGGCGTGCTGGCCGAGCTGATGGCGCGCCAGGGCGCGAAGGTGACCTTGGTGACCCCTTCGGCCTATGTCTCGGACTGGACCCGCAACACGCTGGAGCAGGGGGCCATCCACCGCCGCCTGGCGGAGTTGGGGGTCGATATCGTCCTCAACAGGACCGTCACGAGCATCGTTTCGGGCGGCCTCGCGACGGCCTGCGTCTATACCGGCGCGAAACAGGACATGGCCGCCGATGCCGTCGTCCTGGTGACGTCGCGCAATCAGGACGACGCCGTCTGGCACGCGCTGAAAGCCCGGGAAAACGAGTGGGCCAACAATGGCATCCGTTCGGTCAAGGTCATCGGCGATGCGGAAGCGCCGGGACCGATCGCCTGGGCTACCTATGCCGGCCATCGCTTCGCCCGCGAGCTGGACGAAGCCGATATCGGTGACGCGCTGCCTTTCCGGCGTGAGGTGACGGCGCTGGCGGACGGCTAGCGCCGCTCAATTGGGACCCTTCGAGGCGATCGACCGGCGCGGTAGCGCTTTGCTAGATCCGCGCGGCTTCCGTCGGCAGATCGTGCCGAGGCTGAAATGGCTCTGGTCATCCAAGGAAATCCGATATCATCGGCTCCGTTTTGGGACTTCCTTGACCTTTGATATTATTATAATAGCTTCATATCGAAGGGTGATGATGACGGCGAGCAATGCGGTGTAACTTATCGGATCGGGTCGCCTTGGTTACCGGGGCGGCGGGCGCAATCGGAAGTGCCATCGCCAAACGGCTTTCGGATAACGGGGCCGCGGTTGTCGTCGCGGACATCGACATGGCAGGCGCCGAGCGCGTCGCGGCCGGACTGTGCAATGCGAGGGCCTGCGCGCTCGATATTCGCGACGGCCAATCGGTCGATGCCGCGATTGCCAGGGTTTGCGAGCAGTACGGACGGCTCGACATCCTGGTCAACAATGCCGGCGTCAATACCTTGGCGCACCGCGTCACCATAGACGAATTTCCTGCCGAGGAGTGGGATCGCATCACCGGCATCGACCTCGACGGCCTCTACATCATGAGCCGCGCCGCATTGGCGCCGATGCTTGCGGCCGGGAGGGGTGGACGTATCGTCAACATCGCTTCGGTCGTCGGCCTTGCCGCGATGCGCCTGCAAAGCCCGTTCGTCGCCGCCAAGGCCGCCATCGTGCATCTGACGCGGTCGATGGCGATCGAACTGGGCGCCAAGGGGATCCTTACCAATGCGGTCGCGCCCGGCTCGGTGATGACTGCGCTGACCGCCAAGCTGTTCTACGGCGACGACGGCAAGTTCGCCGGTCGCACCCAGGAGTTCCTCGCCCATGTGCCGCTCGGCCGGCCGGCGCAGCCGGGGGAGATCGCCGAGGCGGTGCTGTTCCTGGCTTCTCCGGCCGCCAGCTACATCAACGGCCAGGTGCTGGCCGTCGATGGCGGCTGGACCGCGGGATACATGATGTGAGCGCCGCCATGGAAATCGATCTTGCCGGCGCCACGATCGCGCTGGACGGCGAAACCAATGCGATCGTCGACGCGGTGCTCGCCGCATTGCGCGCCAATGGCGGTCGTATCGTCGAGGGCGTCCCGACGCGCGCCGCCGCCGATATCCTGCTGATCTCGTGTGCGCTACGCCCGGGAACGAAAGCCGAAGATCCGCGCTCCTGGTATGCCGACGCGCGCAAGGCCGCCATGGCGATGACCGAGCGCGGCGGCCGCATCGTCTTCCTGATCTCGGCGGTCGCCGGCATGCCGATGCGTCGCCATCCGCGCTTTTCCATGGAGAACGCGTCGATCCTTGCCGGGATGCGTGCCCTGGCCATGGAATTCGGGCCGAAAATCCTGGTCAATGCGGTTGGCTTCGGCGCGGTCGAGGACCACGCCTTCGTTTCGGGCGACAAGGCGATGCTCAGCCACACGCCGGTCGGCCGCGCCGGCAGCATCGAGGAAGCGGTCGTCGCGGTGCTGTTCTTCTGCGATCCGTTGAACAGCTACACCACCGGGCAGATGCTGGGCGTCGACGGCGGCTGGGCGGCGGGCTATGGGCGCAACTTCTGAGGCGCTGACACTGAGGGCAGGGGCGCTGGATGTCGAACTGGCACCGGCAATCGGCGGCAGCGTCAGCGCGATGCGCTGGCGCGGCGTTGATCTCATGCGCCGGCTTTCGGATGACGATCGCGATGCGGGCAACGTGCTGGGCGTCGCCATGTTCCCGATGGTGCCCTACGCCAACCGCATCGCCGGGAACGAATTCGACTTCGGGGCAAGGCGCTGGCGGGTTCTGCCCAACAATCCGCCTGAGACATTCAACGTGCATGGCAGCGGCTGGAAACAGCCGTGGACCGTCACCGGAAGCGGTGCCGCCGCGGCCACGCTGGTGCTTGAGGTCGCCGCCGGCGCGGAACCCTATTCCTATCGCGCCGAGCAGGCCTTCGTCGTCTCGGAGGAGGGTCTCGGCGTGACCATGACGCTGACCAACACCGGGCCGGTTCCCATGCCGTTCGGCTTTGGCCTGCATCCCTGGTTCGATCGAGATCGCGGCGTGACGCTGCAATTCAGCGCCGGGCGCTTCCATCTCGAAGAGCCCGAAGGCATTTCGGGCGATCCGATCACGCTGCCGCCCGAACTGGATTTCGCGAAGGGCGGGCCGCTGCCCGACGGTTGGCGCAACAATGACTACGGCGGCTGGACCGGCGAAGCGATCATCCGCTTTCCGTCGCGCGGCGCCGGATTGCGGATCGCCGCCGATCCCGTCTTCAAGCATCTGATGCTCTATGCCAACCCGACCAAGCCCTATTTCTGCCTGGAACCGCAGACGAATGCCTCAGGCGCTTTCGGCCGTGGCCGATGGAGCGATCCGGATGAAGGCGTGATCGTGCTTGGGCGCGGCGAAAGCGCGGCGGGCGCCGTCTCGTTCATGCCGTTCGCGCTTCCACCCGGGGCAGCTTAGAGCAGCCGGGCCAGGAGACCGCCATCCACCTGCATAGCGCTGCCGGTGACGAAGGACGAGGCGTCCGAGATCAGGAAGCCGATGGCGCTGGCGATCTCGGAGGGGTTGGCGATGCGGGCGATCCTGTTGGGTTCGAAAGAGAGGCCCAGCGCTTCCGCGCCGCCGGCCGCCTCCAGCCCGTCCAGTGTCATTCGGGTGGCGACCGAGCCGACAAGCACCGCGTTGACGCGGATGCGGTCGACGGCATAGTCGAGCGCCATCTGTCGCGACAATCCAACGACCGCCGCCTTTGTCGCCGCATAGGCTGGCACGCCGGGAACCGTGGCATCGGCGTGCACCGAGGCGATGTTGACGATCGAGCCGCCGCCAGCCGCGCGCAGCAGCGGCAAGGTCGCGCGGCAGACACGGAAGATGGCGGTCAGGTTGACGGCAATGGTCCTGTCCCAGTCTTCGTCGGAAAGCTCCTCGAGCCGCTTGCCGGTCGGATAGATGCCGGCGCAGTTGACAACGGCGTCAAGCCCGCCGAACCGCTCCGTCGCCTCCGCCACGGCCGCTCGCACCTCGATTTCGCGGGCGAGATCCGTCTTGCGAAAGATCAATTTGTCGCCGGCGTAACGGCCGGCAAGCGCCTTGCCCTCCTCGGCATCCAGCCCGGCGCCGAACACGGCCGCGCCCTGAGCGACGAGATGCTCGGCCGTCGCCCTGCCGATGCCGGTGGCCGCGCCGGTAACCAGAACGCGTTTGCCGGCGAACATCATGGCAATACCTGCACCTGCGAAGCGTGGCGTTCTGCTTGCGCCGTGGTCACCGAACGCAGCACGCGATCCTCGCCGCCTTCGCCGCGCCTGAATTCGTCGACGATGCGGCCATCGGCAACGACGAGGCAACGGTCGCAAAGACCGATCAGCTCCTCGAGCTCGGAGGCCACGATCAGCAGGCCCACGCCCTTTTCGGCAAGATCGACCACGAGCCGGTAGATTTCGTGCCGGGTTGCCGCGTCGACGCCCTTGGTCGGCTCGTCGAGCAGCAGCACTTTCGGTGCGCGCATCAGCACGCGGGCGAACAGAAGTTTTTGCTGGTTGCCGCCCGAAAGATGGCTGACCGAAGCCTGCGGCGACGATGCCTTGACGTTGAGCGCGCGCATGGCGGCCAGGATGGAGCTTCGTTCAAGCCCGCCGCGCACGACGCCGCGCCGCGACAAGGGGGCGAGATTGCCGATGGTGATGTTGGCGCCGACCGGCAGATTGAACAGCAGGCCGTCGCGCTTGCGGTCCTCGGTCAGAAGCGCAATGCCGGCGGCACGGGCGTCGCCTGGCGATCTGATCGGCAGGGACTCGCCGGCGACGCGGATTTCGCCCGTGGCCGGGACGCGGCCGTAGATGCCGTGCAGTATCTCGCTGCGGCCGGAGCCAAGCAGGCCTGCAAGCCCGACGATCTCGCCAGCGGCCACCGACAGATTGATGTCCTTGGCGCCGTGGACGGCGCCGCTGTGGCCGGCGACGGTCAGATCGCGAACCTCCAGCGCGGTTGGGGCTCCGGCAGGGGCCGCATGCTCGGGAAACAGCCGCTGCAATCGTTGTCCCGACATCGAGAAGATGAAGGTCTCGGCGTCGAAATCCTCCCTCGCGATGCGCACCGCCACCTGTCCGTCGCGCAGCACCGTGGCGCGGTCACAGATGGCCAGCACTTCCGGCAGCCGATGGGTGATGTAGATCATCGCCACACCTTGCGCCTTGAGGCGTCGCAGCACGCTGAAGAGCGCATCGACCTCGGTGCCGGAAAGCGAGGCGGTCGGCTCGTCCAGCATGAGCACGCGCGGCTTCATGACGATGGCGCGGGCAATCATCACCAGATGTCGCTGCGCCGAAGTCAGCGATGCGACATAGGCCCTGGGATCGATGCCGATGCCAAGCTCGGCAAAAATCTCGCCCGCCTTCTGTTCCAGTTTCCGCTGGTGGACCATGAAGCCGTCGCCCAGCCCCGTGCGGCCGGCAAAGACATTCTCGGCGACCGAGAGCTGCTCGAGCACTTCGATCTCCTGCGGCACATAGCCGACACCGTTCGACCGCGCGTCGGCGGGCGAAGCGAAGCTGACGGGCCTGCCGTCGAGCTTGATGGTGCCAGCATAAGAGCCGGCCGGATGCACGCCGTTGAGGATCTTGACGAGCGTCGACTTGCCGGCGCCGTTCTGGCCAAGCAGAGCGTGAATCTCGCCCGGAATCACGTCGAAATCCACGCCGCGCAGCGCCTGCACGCCGCCGAAGCTCTTGGCGATTGCGGTGGCCGACAATAGCGGTTCTTGGGCGGCGTTGGGCAAGGCGATCCTCTCGGCGGATGCCGGGTCCGGGCAAGCCGCGGACCCGGCGGTGGGCGTTACTGGCCGGCGTTGTCCAGCATCTTGTAATAGGGGTCGAGGTCGGCGGCGGTGATCACCTTGGCCGGCAGCGGGTTGCTGTAGGGGACGGCCTTGCCCTGGGCGAGATCGCCGAGCAGTTCGGCAACCTTGGCGCTCTCTTCATAGAGCGGCTGCGCGACGATGCCGTAGGCGGCGCCCGATTTCACCAGGTCGAGATTCTGCCTGATATAGTCCATGCCGATGATGACGACGTCGCGTCCAGCCTTGCGGGCCGCGCCCGACCAGGTCTGGATGCTGTTGCCGGTGGTGCCGAAGGCCGCGGTCACGTCCGGATTGCCTTGCAGGATCGCCACCGCCTTGGCCTCGGCCGCCGATGGTTCGAAGCCTTCCATCTGGGTGTCAAGCACCTTGATGTTGGGGTACTTCTCGGCGATGGTCTTGCGGAAAGCGGCCGACATGGCGTTCTCGGTATCGTTGGACGCACCCTGGGTGAGCGCCACTGTGCCCTTGCCGCCGAGCTTTTCGCCGATTGCGACGGCGGCGTTCTGGCCGGCGCCGGCAATATCCTCGCCTGTCGCTGCCTTCAGCCCCTGGACCGTGCCTTCCGGCGGCAGCACATGCCAGGTCACGATCGGGAATCCCTCCTTGGCCAGCTTGGAAATGTAGGAGTAGATCGCCGGATCGGGACCATAGACGCCGATCGCGTCGTATTTGGTGCGGGCCAGGGCGGCTTCGGCCAGCGGCAGCGTTGCTGGAATGTCCCAATTCGTCGCGCTCGGGTCGCCGACGACTTCGCAGATGTAGCCGAGCTCCTTGCATTTGTTGAGGAAACCCGCCTGCATCAGCCGGTGCACAGGGTGATCCTTCATCGCCTGCACCCAGAGCAGGTGGATGTCGGCCGCCTGGGCGAGGCTCGCCGAACCCAGCGACGTGGCAGCCGCCACGGCCGCGAAAGCAGTGCGGATCAGTCCTTTTCTCAAATCGATTTTCATGTCCTACCTCCCTTGCTTCACCGGCGTTCTTGCCGGCGTAAGATCTGCTGTTCGCGTCATCTTCCGGCGTTTGGAAATGGTCCGTGCGTGAGTTCGTTGCTCCTCGTGGCCGGCTATGCGCCGGCGATGAAGTAGCGGCGGCGCACAATGTCGAGCCCAACGGCCATGACCATGATCACGCCCACCGCGATCTGCTGCCAGTTGGAGTTGACGCCGATGACGACGAGGCCGCTCTGCACAACCTTCAGCATCAGGATGCCGACAACGCCGCCGGCGACCGTGCCGGCGCCGCCGAACAGGCTGACGCCGCCGACCACGACTCCGGCGATGACCGTCAGTTCCCAGCCGCTGCCGATCGAGGTGCCGCCGCTGCCGAGATCGGCCATGACGAACATGCCGGCAATCGCCGCCAGCGCGCCGACGACGATGAAGGCGCCGATCTTGTAGGCGCTGGTGTCGATGCCGACGAGGCGCGCCACTTCCTGGTTGCCGCCGGTGGCGTAGATGTTGCGTCCAAGCACGGTGCGCCGCAGGACGAAATCGGCGGCGATCGCCGCGACGATGAAGAAGGCAAAGCTCCAGCCGAGGCCGAAGGCGAGGTCGGTGCCGCCGATCGCACTGATCGCCTCCGGCAGCGGATAGACGGGGTAGCCGCCCGTCACCACCTGGATCAGGCCCTGGCCGATGAACAGCATGCCGAGCGTCTGGATGAAGGCGGGGATGCCGAGCCTGACGACGATAAGGCCGTTGACCAGGCCGATCAGCGCACCAACGCCCACACCGCCTAGAATGGCGACGGTCACCGGCAGCGCGGCCGCCGTCATCAGCTTGGCGGCGACGACCGCGGACAGCCCGGCCACCGAGCCGACGGACAGGTCGAACTCGCCGGCGACCAGAAGGATGGTCTGGCCGATGGCGATGATGCCGACAAACGACACGACGTTGAGAATGGCGCGGATGTTGCGCTCCGACAGGAAAGCCGGTTCGAGCAGCCAGAAGAAGACGATCAGCAGAGCCATCGCCGCCAGCACGCCCACTTCGCCGATGGCAATGAAGCCGATCAGCCGCCGCCGGAACGATTGCCCATCCCGGGGCGGCGATCTCACGTCAGCCGCGCTTTCCATCCTGACCTCCCTGGCGGCGCACGCCACCGGCCCCGCAACCGGCACTGTCGCGCCCACGCCGATCCCGGCGCACTCCTCTACGTCATTAAGATTATAATATTATAACTTGTCAACGACGAAATTTCACAGATTGCGCGATGCTGGCCACGTCGCTGGAAAGCGCCCGCCACAGCCGCTATGAATGGCTCAGAGCCGGATGATTTCAGGTCGTTTCGACCTGAAATCTGAATGCGTCTCTGAAGCAAAGAATAGAGCATGATGTCGTCCGAAAACCGCTTCATCCTTTTCGGCATCATGCTCTGGTCGTGCGACCCGGAGCTGGGTTTTTCCCTTGGCGCATCGTGCTTTGTTGGAGCTTGGCGATGACGGATGGGTCACGGGACGACCCTGGCGGAAACACACCGTCGCAGCGCCTCGGGGTTCGCGAGATCGCGAGACGCATCGGCGTCGCGCCCATAACCGTGTCGCGCTCCCTGTCCAATCCCGGCAGGGTCTCAGCGGAGACGCGTGCCAAAGTTCTGGAAGCCATAGAGCAGATCGGCTTCGTGCCCAACCAGCTTGCTTCCAGCATGCGCGGCAACGGTCGCATGATCGGGACGGTTGTGCCGCCGCTGATCAATTCGGGCATCGCAGAGCAGGTGCAAGGCATGTCCGACGAATGCCATGAGGGCGGCTATTCGATGCTCCTGGTGCAGGGCGAATTCACGCGGGAAGCCGAGGAGAAAGCGATCCGCACGCTGCTCGGCTGGCGCCCGGTCGGCATGATCCTTCAGAGCTTCGTGCAAAGCGAAACGGCGCGCGCCTTGCTGAAGGGCAGCGGCGCGCCGGTGGTCGAGATCTCCGAGGTCAAGGGCCGCGATCCGATCGACATGGTGGTCGGCGTCTCCAATTTCGAAACCGCCTACGCCATGACCATGCATCTGGCCGCCAAGGGCTACAGGCGGATCGGCTTCGTCTCGACGCCGATCCACGGCAATGACCGCCTGCAACAGCGCCGCACCGGTTATCACGCGGCGCTGACCGAGCTCGGCATCAAGAACCATGACGCTATGGAGGTCGAGGTGCCGATCACCGCGCAGGGCGGCGCCGAGGCGCTGATCACGCTCACGTCACGGCACAAGGACATCGATGCCATCTTCTTTTCCAGCGACACGCTGGCCGTCGGCGCCGTGCAGGAATGCCACCGGCGGGGTTGGGCGGTGCCCGGCAGGATCGCCATCGCCGGTTATGGCGACATGGACCTCGCCGCGCAGCTCTATCCGCGGCTGACCACGGTGAAGGTCAATCGCTACGACATGGGCCGTCGCGCCGTGCGGCAATTGCTGGCGAGACTGGGCGGCGACGGCGAGGTGCCGGCCGTCACCAGCCTAGGCTTCGAGATCATCGACCGTGAAAGCGCCTAGTTTTTCGTCATGCACCGGCGGAGCAGCCGCGAAGCGGCGTCGCTCACGGAGGCCTTGCCAGTTTAGAGGCCAGGTTTCCCCGCTTCTTCCCGTCGCCCCAGGCGCTTCTCCCAGCCTTCGGCATGGACGTTGAGATAGGCGTTGGGGTCGTAAGGGTGGTCCTTGATCGCATCGAGGTTGAGATCGATGCCGAGCCCCGGCGCTTGCGGCAGCGACAGGTGACCATTGTCCGGGTTGACGGTCGGGTGCCAGGTCACCAGCTCGCGGGTCCACGGATCGTTGAAGGCGTCGAAATGCTCCTGGATCAGGAAATTCGGCACCGCCGCCGCCAACTGCAGGCATACCGCCGTCGCCACCGGTCCGCCGCTCTGATGTGGCGCGATATGGCTGCCATGGGCTAAAGCCAGATTGGCGACCTGCATCGATGGCGCGATGCCGCCAAGGGACATCGGCTCGGGCTGGAAGATGTTGACGCCGCCGCCGGCCGCCAGCGTGTAGAACTGGCCGACCGTGTCGTACATCTCGCCGGTCGCCACGGGAAGGGGCGAGCGGTGCGCCACCTCATGCACGGTCTCCTGACGGTCGCGCGAGGTCGGCTCCTCCCACCAGTAGATGTCGAGGTCGGCGAATTTCTGTGCCGCCTGAAGTGCTGCGATCTCGGTGAAGCGCGCATGTACGTCGATCAGGATCAGCGTGTCGCGTGGCAGCTCGTCGCGCAGTTTGCGGCAGATCGCGTAGGAAAGATCAAGCTCCTCGCGTGAAATGAAACCTTGCGCCGTGCCGAACGGGTCGAGCTTGAACGCCTTGAAGCCTTTCGCCAGAACGGCCCTCGCGGCTTCGAGAAAGGCCTCCGGCGTGCGCTCGGTGCGATACCAGCCATTGGCATAGCCAAGCACGCTGTCGCGCACCTGCCCGCCGAGAAGCTGGTGGATCGGCACGCCCAGGCCTTTGCCCAGAATGTCCCAGCAGGCGACCTCGATCGCCGCGATCACCGTGCGGTGGATGTGGCCGCCGTCGAGCGAAACACTGTCCAGCATGCGCTTGGCCAAAGCGTTGATGCGGCGCGGATCCTGGCCGATGGCGAGATGCTTGAGCTCATGCACGCCGGCTTCGGTGGTCTTGATGAAGCCGTTCAGCGTGCCTTCGCCGACGCCGTGAATGCCCTTGTCGGTATGGACCTTGACGAACAGCCAGTTCTTCCAGCCGGCGCCGACGGCAAAGGTCTCGATGTCGGTGATCTTCATGCGGAATCTAACCCAAACCAGTGATCGTCGCGACGACGGCCTCGGTCGTCAGGCCGTATTTTGCCTGCAAGGTCGGCACCGCGCCGCATTCGATATAGCGGTCGGGCAGGCCGATGCGCGTCACTTTCTTCGCGATGCCGGCCTCGAACAGGCTCTCGACGACAAGGCTCGCAAGGCCGCCGGTGGCGACATGGTTTTCCGCCGTGACGATCCGCTCGACGCCCGACGCGAACTCAGCCACCGCGCCGGCGTCGAACGGCTTGATCGTCGGCACGTGCAGGACGCCAGTCGAAATGCCCTGTTTCTGCAGGGTCTCCGCCGCATCCAGCGCCCGCTCGGTCATGAAGCCGGTCGAGATGATGCCGACATCGGAGCCTTCGCGAAGCCGCCGCGCCTTGCCGATCTCGAATTTGTAGCCAGGCTCGAACACGACGGGAACGCTGCCGCGCAGCAGGCGCATGTAGACAGGACCTTGATGTTCGGCGATCGTGATCGTCGCCGCTTCGATCTCGGTCGCATCGCAGGGGTCGATGACGGTCAGGCCGGGGATCATGCGCATCAGCGCCAGATCCTCGATCGCCTGATGCGTGCCGCCATAGCCGGTCGTCAATCCCGGCAGGCCGGCGATGATCTTCACATTGAGGTTGGAGTGGGCAAGCGCGATGGCGACGAAATCATACGCGCGGCGTGTCGCGAACACCCCATAGGTGGTGGCAAATGGCACCTTGCCGGTGCGGGCCAGCCCGGCGGCGACGGCAACCAGATTCTGCTCGGCCATGCCGACATTGAAGAAGCGCTCGGGAAAAGCATCCCGGAACGGCAGGATGTCGGTGTATTTGCCAAGGTCGGCGGTCAGCCCGACGATGTCGTTACGGCTCTGCCCAAGCCTGGCCAGGGCCCGGCCGAACGGCGCTTCGACACTTTGCCGGCCGCCGCCGACAGCCTCGTCCTGGCCCATGGCCAGCGTCCGTCCGGCTTTCGTGCCGCCGCTGCTCATTGCTCCATCCCCACGCTTTTGTCGAACTCGGCGATGATGCCGTCCCATTGCGCCACGTCGATGCGGAAGAAGTGCGATTTCTCGCTGGTCTCGATGCGCGGCACGCCCTTGCCGGGCAGGGTGCGCAGCACGATCGCCTTCGGCTTGCGGTTGCGCTGGCGCGCGCCGGCCAGCGCGTCGACGAGGGCCTTCATGTCGTTGCCGTCGATCTCTGCCGTCTCCCAGCCGAAGGCGCGCCATTTGTCGGCCACCGGCTCCATGTCCAGCACCACGGGCCCATCGGCCTGGATGCCGTTGCAGTCGATCAGCGCCACCAGCCCGTCCAGCTCGAAATGGCTGGCCGACATCGCCGCTTCCCAAGTCGAGCCTTCCTGCATCTCGCCGTCGGAGAGCTCGACGAAGACGCGCGCGTCCGAGCGATCGAGGCGCAGCCCGAGCGCCTGGCCGACACCTTGGCCGAGGCCGTGGCCGAGCGAGCCGCCGATAACCTCGACGCCGGGCGTGGTGTCGAGCGTCGACATCTCCAGCCGGCTGTCGTCGGCGCCATAGGTGACAAGTTCCTCGACAGGGATGATGCCGGCCTCGGCCAGGGCCGCCCAAAGCGCGATCGAGTAATGCCCGGTCGACAGCAGGAAACGGTCGCGATCCGGCCATGCCAGATTGTGCGGGTCGTAGCGCAGTTCGTGGAAATACAGCGCCGCCAGAACGTCGGCGATGCCGAGGCCCTGGCCGATATAGCCCTGGCCCTGGCCGCGCGCCATGGTCAGCATGTGGCGACGCAGCAGCGTCGCCTTGCGTTGAAGCGCCGCGACATCGGCGCTGCCGGGAGGAGAGTTTCGCAGCATGGGATGCCTAGTCCTTGTCCAGCCCGCCCGACATGTTGAGCCGCTCGGCGGTCATGTATTTGGGCGCATCGAGGCAGAGCCAGACGACGGCCTCGGCCACCTCGGAAATCTCGGCGCGGCGGCCGAGCGGGATGCGGCGCGTCCGCTCGTCGAGGAAGGCCTGCAGATCGGAGCGGCCATTGGCGCGGGCGAGATCGAGCTCGGTCGAACGCTGCATCTCGGTGTCCATCATGCCCGGCGCCAGGCTGTTGACCAGCACGCCATAGGGCGCAAGTGCGACCGCCGCGGCGCGGGTGATGGAATCGACGCCAGCCTTGCTCGCCGTATAGGCGGTGTAGTCGGGCAGCGCCATGCGCGAGCCGGGCGAGGTGATGTTGACGATGCGTCCCGAGCGCTGTTCGCGCATCACCCGGCCGGCCGCCTTGCAGGCCATGGCAAGCGCAGTGACGTTGAGCGCCAGCGTGCGCGTCCAGGTCTTGAAGGTGGCATCGAGGAAGGGCTCGATCACGCCATAGCCGGCATTGTTGACGAGGATGTCGATGCCGCGCCAGCGCGCGACCACTTTTTCGACCGCCGCTTCCGGAGCGCCTTCGAGCGTGAAGTCGCCGATGATGATCTCGGCTTCCGTTCCGGTCCGGCCGATCTGCCGGGCCGTCTCGGTCACGCCTTCGCCATTGATATCCGTAACGGCCACGGCGCATCCGCGCCTGGCCAATTGCAGCGCCACCTCGCGGCCAAGCCCCCCGGCGGCGCCGGTGACAAGCGCCCGTTGCGTCATCGTGTCTGGAATTTCAGCAGGCAAGCCAAACCTCCTCTCAAGGTCATCTTGACGCGATGGATACCGGTATCCATAGATGGCTGTCAACGGGCTTGTGCTACTGTTCGCGGGCCGTTGGAGCCGGGAGGAAAAATTGAAGATCGTCGCGCTTGAAACGCTGCAGCTAGCGGAGTTCCCATTCCTGTTCTGGCTTCGCGTCCACACCGATGCCGGCCTCATCGGCACCGGCGAAACCTTCTGGGCGCCGGGGCCTGTCGCCTCCTACATCCACGACAATGTCGCGCCCTACCTCATCGGCAAGGATCCCCGCGATATCGAGCTGCACGACCGCACGCTGGGCAGCGTCTATGTCGGCGCGCGCGATTCCGGCGCCGAGGTGCGCGGCAATTCCGCGGTCAACATCGCGTTGTGGGATATTTACGGCCAGGCGCTTGGCGAGCCGGTCTGGCGGCTGCTGGGCGGCCGCACGCACAGAAACGTGCCGATCTACAACACCTGCGCCGGCTACAAGCATGTGCGCGCCAGCAAGAAGAACGCGCTGTTCGAGCGCGGCGAGGACTGGTCGCTCAAATCGGGCGATTCCAACGAAGGCCCGTATGAGGATCTGCTCGCGTGGCGCTACAACGCCGGCGACCTCGCCAGAGGCCTGAAATCCGAAGGCATCGGCGCCATGAAGATATGGCCGTTCGATATCGCGGCCGAGGCATCGAACGGCGCCCGCATTTCGCTTGCCGACCTCGACAAGGCACTGGAGCCGTTCCAGAAGATCCGCGACGCCGTCGGCCGCGACATGGAGATCATGGTCGAATTGCATGGCCTCTGGAGCCTGCCGCCGGCGCTGCGCATCGCCGAAGCGCTGAAAGCCTATGACGTCGCCTGGCTGGAGGAGCCGATCCGCTACAACGAACTCGACGCCATGGCCGAGTTGGCGCGCCACACATCGATCCCGATCGCCGCCAGCGAGCGGCTGGCCACGCGGCAGATGTTCAAGCAGCTTATCGACAAGCGCGCCGCTAGCGTGATCATGATCGACCTCGCCTGGTGTGGCGGCCTTTCCGAAGCGCGCAAGATCGCCAACATGGCCGAGGCCAGCGAATTGCCGGTGACGCTGCACGACTGCACGGGGCCGATCGTCTATGCCGCCAGTTGCGCGCTGTCGGCCACCTTGCCGAACGTCAACTACCAGGAGGCTGTGCGCGCCTATTTCACTGGATGGTACACCGAGATCGTGGCCGACATTCCACCGGTGAGTGACGGCCGTGTCGCGCCGCTCGAGGGGGCGGGGCTAGGTCTCAGCCTTCGGCCGGAGCTGTTCCAGCGGCCTGATGCCACGGTGTGTATGACCAGGATCTAGCGCACGGCTTTTTTCGCCAGGACCTTTGTCAAAACAAAGTGATGGAGCGTTTCGCCGGCTCGGTGAAACGGTGAACGCGCTTGCACCTCGCAGGCTCTGCTCAGAGCCTGTAGACATTATGCTATTATAATCTATGATGAGCCCGAAGCGAGCAGCCACAAGCTCGCCGCCGGCGCGTTTCTGTCCGGCGCCAGACGGATTCACGGGAGGTTTTGGTGGCAATTTCTGCGGCGCGCGCACGCGAGGATTTCAACGGTGCGCCAAATCTGCCCGACCGAAAAATCCTGCTCGACCTGTTCGAGCGCATGGTGTTGCTGCGCCGCTTCGAAAGCATTGCCCAGATCGCTTGCCGCAAGGGTGAGACGCCCGGCTTCCTTCATCTCTATATCGGCGAGGAAGCGACCGGCGTCGGGGTCTGTGCGCATTTGCGGCCGACCGACTGGGTCACGTCGACCCATCGCGGCCACGGCCATGCCCTGGCCAAGGGCGCGAACCCTGGGCGCGTGATGGCCGAGCTGTTCGGCAAGGCCGACGGCATTTGCGGCGGCCGCGGCGGCACCATGCATCTCTACGACCGCTCGGTCGGCTTGTTCGGCACCAACGGTATCGTCGCCGCCGGGATCGGCCATGCCGTCGGCATCGGCATGAGCGCCCGCCAGCAGGGCCGCGACGACATCGGTGTCGCTTTCTTCGGCGACGGCGCCGCCAACCATGGCGGCTTCCACGAGGCGCTCAATTTCGCGGCGGTGCAGCGGGCGCCTGCGGTTTTCATCTGCGAGAACAATCTCTACGCCACCGCCACGCCGCTCAAATCGATCACGCTCAATCCCGAGATCGCCACCAAGGCCGCGTCCTACGGCATGCCCGGCGTCGCCGTCGACGGCAACGACGTCTTCGCCGTCTGGCTGGCCATGAAGGAAGCGACCGAACGTGCCCGCGCCGGCAAGGGCCCGACGCTGATCGAAGCCAAGACCTATCGCACCGTCGGCCACCACGAGGGCGACCCGGTCATCGGCACCTATAGGACGCAGGAAGAGCTCGACGCCTGGATCAAGCGCGATCCGATCGACATGTTCCGCAAGCGGCTGATCGAAGAGTACGGCGTCGCCAATGCCGAGGCGCTCGCGGCAATTGAGGCGCGGATCGAGAAGGTGGTCGAGGAGGCGCTCGCCTTCGCCCGCAATTCGCCCGAGCCAGATCCAGCAACGGTGCGCCTGCACGTCTTTGCCGATCCGATCAATCCGCCGGCTGCCCTGCAGCCGCGCGCCGTCGGCGAGACGCGAACGCAAGGCTGGCTCGAGGCGGTGCGCGACGGCATTGCCGAAGAGATGCGCGCCAATCCAGCGATCCTTTACTTCGGCGAGGGCACCGGCGAGCGCGGCGGCAGCTTTGCCCACACGAGGAACCTGTGGCAGGAGTTCGGTGCCGAGCGGATGGTCGACACGCCGATTTCGGAGCAGGGTTTTACCGCAGCCGCCGTCGGTGCTTCGGCTACCGGCGCGCGCACCGTTTCCGACCTGATGTTCGCCGACTTCGCCTTCGAAACCGCAGGGCAGATTTTTCTGCAGGCGGCGAAGCTGCGTTACATGACCAGCGGCGTCATGAGCGCGCCGATGGTGGTGCGCGTCGGCGCCGGCGCGCTGCGCAGTTCCGGCCCGCATCACAGCGGCATCTACCACCCGGTCTTCGCCCATATGCCGGGCTTGATCGTCTGCGTGCCGTCGAACCCGGCGGACGCCAAGGGCCTGATGAAGACCGCGCTCCGGGCCGGCGATCCGGTCATCATGCTCGAACCCAAGGCGCTGTTCGCCTCCAAGGGCGAGGTGCCGGTCGGCGAGCATTATGTGCCGTTCGGCGTCGCGCGGATCGCGAGGGTGGGCCGCGACATCACCATCGTCGCGGCCGGGCAGATGATGCAGCGCGCGTTGGAAGCCGCGGAGGCATTGGCCGCCGATGGCATCGAGGCCGAGGTGATCGACCCGCGCACCATCATGCCGCTCGACATCGACACGATCGTGGCCAGCGTCAGGAAGACGCATCGCCTGCTCGTCGTCGACGAGGCGTGGGCAATGTGCGGCCTTGGCGGCGAGATCGCTCAGGCGATCAACGAGCTCGCCTTCGACGAGCTCGACGCCCCACCCGGAAGGCTGCATACAGCACCAACGTCGCATCCCTTCGCGCCGGTGCTGGAGCGAGCCATGCTGGTCGACACGGCACGCATCGCCCAAGGCATTCGCGACGTCGTCGCCGGCGAGCCGCCGGTGCCGGATCACTGGTACACCGTCGGCCTGAAAAGCGCCGCGCCGGCAAAGCCAGCACCTGTTTCAGCCAAGCCGCAGCCTACGGCACCAGCCGCTTCCATCGCCACCGCCGGCGACGACGAGCCGATCACGATGCCGTTCGGCGATCTCACCGTCAGCGAAGGCACGGTCGTCAAATGGCTGAGGGCGGTGGGCGACGCGGTGAAAGAAGGCGAGCTGATCGCGGAGATCGAGACCGACAAGGCCGTGGTCGAGATCGAGGCGCCGGTCAGCGGAACGCTCAACGCCATCGATCAGCCGGTCGGCGCCGTGGTGCCGATGGGCGGGCGCATCGGCGGCATCAAGAGATAATCATCCATATCCGAAGGGCAAGCATGAAGATCCTGTGCGCCAATTGGCAAGCCGCCGACGAGGCCGAGCTCGAACGCGAGCACTATCCCGACATCGAGTTCATCCTGGCCCGCTCGACAAATGACAAAGCCGCCGCGCTCGATCCGGCGGTTTGCCAGGCGGTCGACGCGGTCATCAACTATTCGCCGACCCATAATGTCGCCGCCGCGCCAGCCGCCTTTCCCAAGGCCAGGATCGCGGTGCGCTCCGGCGTCGGCTTCGACAACATCGATACGTCCGGCTGGGGCGCGCGCAAGATTCCCGCCTGCAACGTGCCCGACTATGGCACCACCGAAGTCGCCGATCACGCCATCGGCCTGATGCTGGCGCTGACGCGCGGCACGTCGGCCTATGGCGCCGAGCTTTCGGCCAATGGCGCCGAGGGCTGGCATTTCTCAAAAGCACCGCTGGTGCGCCGTCACAAGGGGGCGACCTTCGGCGTCGTCGGGCTGGGCCGCATCGGACTTGCGGCGGCCCGTCGCGCCGCCGCCTTCGACATGAAGGTGGTGTTTTATGATCCGCATCTTCTGTCCGGTGTCGACCTGTCGACCGGCTATGAGAGGGTGCATTCGCTGGCCGAGCTTATGAGGCGGGCCGATGTGGTGAGCGTGCATACGCCGTTGAGCGAGGAAACGCGCAAGCTCATCGGCGCGGATGCCTTCGCGGCCGCCAAGCCTGGCCTTGTCCTTGTCAACACGGCTCGGGGTCCGATCGTCGATCTCGACGCGCTGGAAGCAGCGCTGCGCAATGGCGTCGTCGCCGGCGCCGGGCTGGACGTCCTGCCGAACGAGCCCGGCGATCTCGAGCATCCGCTTCTGGCGGCGTGGCGGCGCCGCGAGCCGTGGATCGCCAACCGGCTGATCGTGACGCCGCACGCGGCTTTCTACAGCCCGGCGGCGATGCGCGACCTCAGGCTGAAATCGATCGAAGTCGTGCATGCCTATCTCGCCGAGGGCCGGCTGACCAACTGCGTCAACGCCGAGTATCTGAAATGAACATGGCGGTGGCATCGCGGCTGGCTGTTTCGCCCTATGCGCGCCGGCTTGCCCGCGAGCGTGGTTTCCTGCTCGAAGCGCTCCACGGCAGCGGTCCGGGCGGCCGCATCCTGGCCGCCGACGTGCTTGACTTTACCCCGGTCGATGCGCCGGCAGAGCTTCTGGCCGCGGCCCCGGCGTCTTCGCCTGTCGCGTCCCGCATCGCCGCCTTCGCGACATCGATCGCGCTGGACGCGTGGCACGAGTTGCTGAGCGCGCTGGGGAGCTCGGGGAAGGTGTTCGACATCGACGACATCGTGTTGCGTGCCACTGGTCGCGCGTTCGGCGAGATTTCAGAAGTAGCCAAGGTCAAGGAAGCGCCTGTGGCGCTCGAACTCGGCAACAGGCAAGTCGTGTTTGCGACCACATCGGGAATGCCGCTGACGGCGCTGCGCGCGGCGCGGCTTGCGGCGCAGGCGGACAATCGCGACGATGCGCAAAAACCGGCCGTCCTGTCGGTGCGGCTGCTGCCGCCGAGCGATATCCGGCCGGTGACGATGCCGCTGTTGCCGGGCCGGGCCATGCGCTTGACAGTCTCGGCCGGCTCCGCCGGCGACAACGCCGAATGCCTGCTGACGGTGGACGCCGCGCGTGTCGACGAGGCAACCTCGACGGTCTGGCTCGCCGCGTTGAAATCGGCGGTCGAACATCCGCTTCGGCTCTTTGTCTAAGCATTGCTGCAAAACCGCAGTTTTGCGCGTCATGCGATAGCCTCGGGCGGCGGAAGCTATTATAAAAGCTTCGATACAGGCGCGACGAGGCTCATGGACAACACCGTTCCCACCATCGACAGTCTTCCCAGGCGCTCGCTTGGACGCTCCAACGGGCCGCTCTATCGCCAACTCGCCGACATCTTGCGCGTGCCGATCGGTGACGGCACCTTTCCCGTCGGCGGGGAATTGCCGAAGGAAGCGGCGATCGCCGAGCACTTCGGGGTCAGTCTGATCACCGTGCGCCAGGCGCTGCGCGATCTCGAAGCCGACGGACTGATCAAGAAGCGCTCGGCGAAACCGGCGGTGGTCGCGGCGCGCAGCCCGTCGGTCAATCTGAGCTGGAAGTTCAAGAACTTCGCCGACATGGCGGCCTTCACCAAGGACGCGCAGCTTACGGTGAAATCCTATCGCAAGGAGGTCTCACCTGTGCTCCAGCGCCATTTCGGCATGGGCAAGGAGGAGGCGGGCTATTGCCTGCGCAGCGTGCTGTCGATCGGTGAACAGAGGAAGGCGCAGATCACCACCTATTTCCCTCCCGACATCGGCGCCAGGCTGAAGCGCGAAGACTTCTCCGATGTGCTGATCTTCCGCTCGGTGCAAAAGCATCTCGGGCTGCGCCTCGACGTGGCGCATGTCACCGTGCGCGCCGAAATCGCCGACGAGGCGGTTGCCGCCGATCTCGGCATCGCACTGGGCAGCGCGGTGCTGACGGTGGAGATGCTCTATCAGTCGGCCGACCAGCGCAGCATCGAGTTCTCCGTCGCCCGCCATCCCGCCGATATTTTCAGCATCACCTACGACGCGCCGAACGACCTCTCCTGAGACCCTCGAAAGTGCGATTTCTGCCGTCGGGTGCATGGACAGGCCTATAAAATTATAATAGCATGATAGCTAAGCTGAGGTGCCGGCGGTAGGCGAGATAGTGCGCGAATTCCGCCCACGACCGCAGCTGTCGAGAGGCCCGGTGTCTGATCAAGATGGCGCAGTCCATCGCAAGCCGGGAGGAACATAGGGAGGAGACAATGCAGTCGTGGAGCCTGTGCGCCGGCTTGGTCGCGCTTGCCGGATTCGCAGCCTGCGCTGGAGCGACATCCGGCCATGCCGAAGCCAAGAAGACCTACGCCATCTACCTTTCCAACAATTTCGTCGGCAATGACTGGCGCCAGCAAATGGAGCGCGTCGCCAATGTCGCGGTCAACAAGGGGCTGCTGAAAGGCCGCGTCGACCTCAAGATCGAAAATACCGAAAACACGGTCCAGGCGCAGATCAATTCCCTGAACAACATCATTCGCCAGAAGCCCGACGCGATCCTGATCGACGCGTCGTCGGCCGAGGCTCTCAATCCAACGATCAAGAAAGCCTGCGACGCCGGCATAATCGTCGTCAGCTTCGACCAGACCGTGTCGGCCGAATGCGCCTACAAGCTGCATTCCGACTTCGACATCATGGCCAACAACCAGGCTGAATGGATGGCCTCCATGCTCGGCGGCAAGGGCAAGGTCTTCATGGATCGGGGCCTCGCCGGCGCGCCGATCTCCGAGCAGTTCGAAAAGAATTTCGGCGCCGTGCTCAAGAAATATCCCGGCATCGAGATCGTCGGCTATTTCAACGGCAACTACGCCGCCGGGCCTGAACAGGAAGGCGTGGCGAGCTTGCTCGCCGCGCACCCGGAGGTCGACGGCATCTTCTCGCAAGGCTACGGCACCGGCGCCATCAAGGCGCTGCAGAATGCCGACCGGCCGATGGTGCCGGTCGTCGCCGCCGCCTTCAACGGCACCGGCGTCAGCTGCGCCGAGACCAAGGGAGCGAAATGCTGGCTCGGCGCCAATCCGCCATCCCTGTCCGCCGAAGCGATCAAGCTCGCCGTCGACATTCTCGATACCGGCAGGAAGCCGGCCGACACGACCGTGCTGTTCAATTCGCCCGGCCTGACCACGGATATGGTCGATGCCAAATACGCGCCGAATTCCTCGGCCGTGAAGATCGAACTCGGCAAGACCGTATTCCCCGATCTGGCGCCGGGCCTTTCGCTGCCGGTATCGCCAAGCTGGGTGGAGATCACACCCAAGGAGGCCTCGGGAAGCTGATTTGATGAGGGCAGGGGCACCGCATCGTGGCGCCACGATTTCGAACCGAAAAACGGGAGGAGAAAATCATGAAATTATTGAGCCGTTACACCGGCCTTGCAGCGCTTGCAGCCACCATGATGGCGGTTGGCATGCAGGCCGGCCATGCCGAAGACAAGAAACCCTACACCATCTATCTCTCCAACAATTTCGTCGGCAATGACTGGCGCCAGCAGATGGAGCGCGTCGCCACCGTGTCGGTCAACAAGGGGCCGCTGAAAGGCCGCGTCGACCTCAAGATCGAGAATGTCGAGAACACTGTACAGGCGCAGATCAACTCGCTGAACAACATCATCCGCCAGAAGCCGGACGCGATCCTGGTCGATGCCGGTTCGGATTCGGCGCTCAACCCCACCATCAAGAAGGCCTGCGACGCCGGCATCGTCGTCATCAGCTTCGACCAGGTGGTCACCGAGCCTTGCGCCTATGCCGTCGCTTCCGATTGGGACCGCATTCCCGCCGTCATGGCCGAGTGGATGGCCACCCAGCTTGGCGGCAAGGGCAACATCATCCTCGATCGCGGCCTCGCCGGCGCACCGATCTCGGCGCAATTGCAGGGTGGGTACGAAAAGGTGCTGGCCAAATATCCCGACATCAAGGTTGTCGGCTATTACAACGGCAATTACGCGCTCGGTCCGGAACAGTCCGGCGTGGCGGCACTGCTTGCCGCCAATCCGAAAATCGACGGCATCATGACGCAAGGCTACGGTTCGGGCGCCATCCAGGCGCTGAAGGACGCCGGCCGGCCGATCGTCCCGGTCGTCGGCTTCTCCTACAATGTCGCGGCCGTCACCTGCGCGCAGACGCAAGGCGCCAAATGCATCCTCGGCTCGAATCCGGCCTATCTTTCCTCCGAAGCGATCAAGCTGGCGGTCGATATGCTGGACACCGGCAAGAAGCCGGCCGAACGCTCGGTGTCGGTCAAGGGTGATTTCGTGACGACCGATCCTTTCGAGTCGAAGCTTTATCCGGGCACCAAGATGATCAAGATCGCGGTCGGCGAAAATGCCTTCCCCGACCAGGCGCCTGGCCTGACGCTGCCGATCACGCCCGATTGGGTCGAGATCACCGCCGCGGAAGCCGCCGGCAGCAAGTAACATCCGGTTCCACGATCCTGTCTCCCGGCATCGAGCGATGCCGGGAGACCTTTTCGAGCAATTCCAGGAAAAGTGTGAGCGGTTTTCTGTCCGGAATTGCGTAAAAAGAAAGAGATAGAGCGGTTCGCCGTTTCCTTGAAACGGTGAACCGCTCTGGAAAGCGGCCCATGGATCTCGTTACCGTCAACGGTCTGTCAAAACGCTATGGCGGCATCGTCGCGCTGAGCGAAGCCGCATTCAGCGCCCGCGCCGGCGAGGTGCACGCGCTGCTCGGGGAGAACGGAGCGGGCAAAAGCACCTTCATCCAGATCCTGTCGGGAGCGGTGCAGCATGACGGCGGCTCCATCCTCGTCGATGGCCAGGACTATCGGCCCGCAAACCCGGATGCCGCGCAGGCGCGCGGCATTGCCGCCGTCTTCCAGGAACTGTCGCTCATCCCCGATCTCAGCGTCGAGCAAAACATCTGGTTCCGGCACGAGCCAAGGACATGGCTTGGTACCGTCAACCGCGCGGAAATGCGCCGCAGGACGCTGGCGCTTCTCGAAAAATACGATTTCCCGGCGCCGCGTCCCGAACAGGAATTGCGGCGGCTGACGCTGGCCGAACGGCAGATCGTCGAGATCGCCAAGGGCCTGGCCAAGGACCCGCGCATCCTCATCCTCGACGAGGCGACTTCGGCGCTGCCGGCGCGGGAGGCTGAATGGCTGTTGAAGCTCACGCGGCAACTGGCCGCCGAAGGCAGGCTGGTCATCTTCATCTCGCATCGTATGGCCGAGGTGCGCGCCATCGCAGACCGGCTGACGATCTTCCGCAATGGCAGCACTGTCGCCGCGCATGAGGCCGCTGCCGTTTCCGACGACGAGATCGTCACCCAGATGATCGGCCGGCATCTCGATCGGCTCTATCCCGAGCGCGTGCCGACGATGACGGATCGCGTCGCGCTCAAGGTCGCAAACCTCGCCAGCGGCAGCCGTCTCTCAGGGGTCGACTTTTCGCTTCGCGAGGGCGAGGTGCTCGGCGTCGGCGGCTTGCAGGGCCACGGCCAGCGCGAGCTGTTCCAGGCGCTGTTCGGCGCCACAAAGGCGAGCGGCACGATCGAGCTCTGGGGCAAGCCCGCGGCGATCGGCAATCCGCGCCAGGCGCTGACCGGCAAGGATGGCATCGCGCTGGTGCCGGAAGACCGGCGCGGCCAGGGCCTGCTCTTGACCAAGAGCGTACGCGAGAACCTGACGCTGTCGGTCATCAAGCGCTTCACCGAAAATGGCCTGCTCAGCCGGCAGAAGGAAGCGGCCCTGGTCAAGGAGATGGTCGATTTCCTGCGCATCAAGGCGGGCACGCCGGAGCAGCTTGCCGGAACGCTGTCCGGCGGCAACCAGCAGAAGGTGATCTTCGGCAAGATGCTTCTGACGCAAGCGCGCGTGCTCCTGCTCTACGATCCTACACGCGGCGTCGATGTCGGCACCAAGGGCGAGATCTTCCAGCTGATGCGCGATCTCGCCGCCAAGGGCTACGCGATCCTGTTCCATTCGAGCGACATGCCAGAGCTCGTCCATGTCGCCGACCGCGTGCTGGTCATGCGCAACGGCCGTATCGCCGCGACGCTGGAGGGCGGGCATATTTCGGAGGAGGAAATCCTGCGCGCCGCCATGCTTGAAACCAGGGCGGCCTGAGGCATGGTGATGTCCGCGGAGCAAACTGTGGAAAGGGCGCGAATGCCGGCGCGAACCAAGGACAGCAGGCCACGCATGGATTGGCGCGGCCGCGCGCTCGACCGCGCGCCGTTCCTCGTCGCCTGCCTGATGCTGGCCTTGATCGTCGCCATCTATGGCAGCCTGCAGTCCGGCGTCTTCAGCCTGGATGAGCTCAATCTCGATACGGCGGCGGCGATGACGCTGATGCTGGCGGCAACCGGACAGACCATCGTTCTGGTGCGCGGCGGCATCGATCTGTCGATCGGCGGCATGATCAGCCTCGGCACGGTGATCGCGGCGACGCGTTTCACCGACGATCCTTCGACCACGGCGTTCTGGGCGCTGGCCATACTGGCGCTCGGTTTCCTCATCGGCGCGCTCAATGGCCTGCTGATCTCGCTGCTCAAGCTGCAGCCTTTCCTGGTGACGCTTGCCACCTGGTCGATCCTCAGTGGCGTCGCCATGATCATCCTGCCGACCGATGGCGGCAGCGTTCCCGGTTGGTGGGTTGGTTTCGCCTCGGTGCAACTCCTCGGCCTGACCAGCCCGGTCTGGATGTTGCTGGCGCTGCTCGTGTTCTGGTGGTGGTTCCGTGCGACGCGCGTCGGCATTACCATCCAGGCCTCCGGCTCCAACGAGAAATCGGCGTTTCTGTCGGGGGTTTCCATCACCCGCGTCAACATCGTCACCTACGGCCTGTCAGGTCTGTTCGCCGCGGGCGCGGCGCTGTTTCTGATAACACAGACCGGCGCCGGTTCGCCGACCATCGGCAAGGACTACATCCTGCCTTCCGTGGCGGCCGCGGTCATCGGCGGCGTCAGCCTGTTCGGCGGTCGCGGCCATCTCGCCGGCACGCTGATCGGCGCTTTCGTGCTTACCCTGATCGGCAATCTGGTCTTCGTCCTGCACGTGTCGAGCTATTGGCAGCCGGTCGCGTCCGGCATCATCCTGCTGCTCTCGGTGCTCGCAAGCTCGATCGCCGAAAAGGCCGCGAGGAACCGCGTCCAATGAGCGCTTTCCTCGCCCGCAACCGCCTCATCGTGCTTGCCTATGCCGGCATGATCGTGCTGCTCTTGGTCACGGCGATTTTCTCGCCTGGCTTCCTCTCGGTCTCCAACATGCGCTCGACCGTGGTGCTGGCGGCCTTCGTCGGCATCGTCGCGCTCGGCCAGACCTTCGTCATCATCGGCGGCGGCATCGACCTGTCGGTGCCCTGGGTGCTGAATTCCGTGGCGATCGTGATGGCGCTGCTCTGCGGCGGGCAGGATCTGCCGCTTATCTGGGTCGTGCCGCTGCTGCTTGCCGGCGGCGCCTTCATCGGGCTCATCAACGGCGTCGGCGTCGCCCAGTTCGGAGTGCCGCCGATTATCATGACCTTGGCCACCAATGTCATCCTGCAGGGCCTGATCCTGGTGCTGACCGGCGGTTCGCCGACGCCGTCCGCGCCGGCGCTGATCCAGTTCCTGTCGGTCGGGCGCATCGGCGGCTTACCGGTCATAGCGCTGATCTGGCTCGCGCTGACGCTGGTCGCCACGCTGCTGCTCTCCAAGGCCGCGTTCGGACGTCATCTCTATGCGCTGGGAACCAGCGCGACCGTCGCCGAATTCTCCGGCGTGCCGACCGCGCGCACCACCATTCTGACCTACGTCATCTCCGGCCTCACCGCCGCTTTCGCCGGCATGCTTTTGACCGGCTATTCCGGCCAGGCCTATCTCGGCATGGGCGATGCCTATCTGTTCACCTCGATCGCGGCGGTCGCCATCGGCGGCGCTTCGATCCTCGGCGGCAGTGGGCACTATCTCGGCACCGTCGCTGGCGCCATGGTGCTGACCATCCTCACCGGGCTCTTACCGGCGCTCAACCTGTCGAGCGGCGCGCTGCTCGTCGTCTACGGCGCGGTGATCCTGATCACCGTGTCGATCGGCAGCGAGACCTTCGCCGGGCTCGGCGGCAGAATTCGCGGCAGAAGGGCTTGAGCATGGTCGAAATCACTTGCGTCGTCGATGCCGAAGCAGAGCTGGGCGAGGGCACGCTCTGGGACCCTAAGGCCGGCGTGCTCTGGTGGATCGACATCTGGAAGAAACTGATCCACCGCTACGACCCGTCGACCGGCAAGGACGAGGTGTTCGAGACGCCGGAATATCTCGGCTGCCTCGGCCTGCGCGAAAAAGGCGGCTTGGTGCTGACCATGACCGACGGTTTTCATTTCTTCGACCCTGCGACGGGTGTGTTCGAAGCGATCGTCGACCCGGAAGCGCATATGCCAAAGACCCGCTTCAACGACGGCAAGACGGACCGGCAGGGACGGTTCTGGTCAGGCTCGATGTTCGAGGTGCCCGGCAAGCCGATCGAATTCATCGGCGCGCTATACCGGCTCGATCCCGATCTTTCGGTGCACAAGATCATCGACGGCATCGGCTGCTCCAATGGGCTCGCCTGGAGCCCGGATTCGAAGACCATGTATTTCTCCGACAGCCATGCCGGCGCGGTGTGGGCCTATGATTTCGACCCCGCCACCGGCGACATCGAGAACCGCCGTACCTTCGTCGACATGACGGTCACCGGCGGCGTCGCCGACGGAGCTACGGTCGATGCCGAAGGCTGCTACTGGGTGACCATTCCGGTGACCAGCAAGGTCTGCCGCTACGATCCGACCGGCAAACTGATGCAGACTGTGCTCTTGCCGACCGACCTGCCGACCTGCTGCGAGTTCGGCGGCAAGGACCTCGATATCCTCTATGTCACCTCTGCCGTGCTCAAGCGTCCTGCCAGCCACTTCGTCGGCCAGAAGCATCCGGGCGGCCTGTTTGCGCTCGATGTCGGCGTCAAGGGTCTGACGCTGCCGGCATTCAAGGGATAGCGCCGGCAATCAAGGCGCGACATCGCGGGCGGCGCCTCGACCTTGCGCGCCGAGATCGTCCCGTCGCCATGGGCGGGTTGGCATTCACAGCGCGGGGTGCGTGCCAGCCACCAGAGGAATTTTCCGCGATTTCGGCGTGCAGCTGGAAAAACGTTGGCGGTCATTCGCGGAATCTCCTTGAGGCTGGCGCGCGGATTGATCAGTTTGTCCCCAAGCAGGACCACTTGCCAGGCGGATAATCGCTGCGGACAGGGAGAGAAAAGCAATGCGCACCAAAACCAGCATCCGCGTCGTCGGCTGCCACGCCGAGGGCGAGATCGGCGATGTCATCGTGGGCGGCGTGCTGCCGCCTGCCGGCCGCACGATGATGGAGAAGATGATCACGATGGAACGCGATCACGACCATATCAGGCGCATGCTGATCTGCGAGCCGCGCGGCAGCGTTGCCCGGCATGTCAATCTCCTGGTGCCCTCGACGCGCGAGGATTGCGCCGCCGGCGCCATCATCATGGAGCCGACCGAATATCCGCCGATGTCCGGCTCCAACACGATCTGCGTCGCCACGGTGTTGCTCGAGACCGGCATGGTGCC
The DNA here is from genome assembly GCF_006439595.1 of Mesorhizobium sp. B3-1-9. Classification (NCBI taxonomy): domain Bacteria; kingdom Pseudomonadati; phylum Pseudomonadota; class Alphaproteobacteria; order Hyphomicrobiales; family Phyllobacteriaceae; genus Mesorhizobium; species Mesorhizobium sp. B3-1-9. The sequence goes on along the minus strand of NZ_VFTJ01000004.1, from coordinate 111,156 downwards.
GATGCAGGAGCCCGAGACGCGCTTCAAGCTGGATATGCCCGGCGGCGTCATCGAGGTGCGCGCCGAATGCAGCGACGGCAAATGCCTGTCGATCACGCTGCGCAATGCCCCCGCCTTCGCCGAGCGCCTCGATGCCAATATCGAGGTGGAAGGGCTCGGCACGATCAAGGTCGATATTGCCTATGGCGGCATGTTCTACGCGATTGTCGATGCGCCCGCGCTCGGCTTCTCGGTCACCCCCGACGAGGCCCGCGAATTGGCCGTGGCCGGCGAGAAGGTCCGCCGCGCGGCGCGCGAGCAGCTCGATGTCGTGCATCCGCAGTTCGACAATGTGCGCGGTGTGTCGATCGTGCAGTTCGCCATGCCGTTCCAGGGGCCGGGCAACGTCACGCGCAACACCTGCATCGTCTCGCCAGGACGCTCAGACCGCAGCCCGACAGGAACCGGCACCTCGGCCCGCATGGCCGTGCTGCAGGCGCGAGGCCAGATGAAGACCGGCGAGGTGCTGATCCATGAATCGATCATCGGCTCGCGCTTCACCGGCAAGATCCTCGAACTCACCGAAGTCGGAGGGCGCAAGGCGATCGTGCCGCAGATAACCGGCAGAGCCTGGATCACAGGAGAGCACAACTACTATCTCGATCCGACGGATCCCTATCCGCAAGGCTATGTGCTGTCGGATACCTGGGGCACCTCGACTTCGGTGACGCAATAGAATTTCCTGCAGTGCGCCGGCTCGGATAACTCGAGCGCCCAGACGCTTCCAGCTCTTGGCCGGGGCGTTTGCGCTTGCAGAATGTCAGCGGACCTTGCAGGGAGGCGCCTGCTCTGATTCCCTGCGGTTGGTGGGGGTCGCCTGATTCGTGTGCTTGCTTCGGTTCCGCATGATCGTGCGGCGGAGCCGCAGGTGCCTTCGGTAGAAAGATGAGGAAATGACCGCCAAGCCGGAAATCCTGGAGATGAGGCCCAAGATCACCGTTGTCGGGGTCGGGGGCGCCGGCGGCAACGCCGTCAACAACATGATCGCCGAAGGGCTGCAGGGCGTCGAGTTCGTCGTCGCCAACACCGATGCCCAGGCGCTCACCATGTCGAAGTCGTCGCGGCTGATCCAACTGGGTGCGCATGTGACCGAGGGCCTGGGCGCCGGGTCCTTGCCCCAGGTCGGGAGCGCTGCCGCGGAAGAATCCATCGACGAGATCATGGATCACCTTGCGGGAACGCATATGTGCTTCATCACCGCCGGCATGGGCGGCGGCACGGGGACGGGCGCGGCGCCCGTGATCGCGCGTGCCGCGCGCGATGCCGGCATCCTGACGGTGGCCGTCGTCACCAAGCCTTTCGTGTTCGAAGGCAAGCGCAGGACGCAGGCGGCCGAGGAAGGCATCGAACGGCTTCGCGAGAGCGCCGATACCGTGATCGTCATCCCGAACCAGAACCTCTTCAGGGTCGCCGACGCCAGGACCACGTTCGCCGACGCCTTCGCCATGGCGGACCGCGTTCTCTACGCGGGTGTCGGCTGCATCACCGATCTCATCGTCAAGGAAGGCCTGATCAATCTCGATTTCGCCGACGTGAAGTCGGTGATGCGGGACATGGGCCGGGCGATGATGGGGACCGGCGAGGCCTCCGGGGAGGGGCGCGCCAAGATCGCGGCCGAGGCGGCGATCGCCAATCCGCTCCTCGATGAAGCTTCCATGTCCGGCGCCAGGGGGCTGCTCGTGTCGATCTGCGGCGGCATGGATATGACGCTGTTCGAGGTCGACGAAGCCGCGACGCGGATACGTGAAGAGGTCGACGCCGATGCCGACATCATCGTCGGCGCCATCTTCGACCAGGCATTGGCGGGAAAGTTCCGCGTGTCCGTCGTCGCGACCGGACTGCGCAAGAGCGCCGACGTCGCGCAATTCGAGCAGAGGATCGCCTGAGACCACGGCGACCTCGCGGCTGCGCTAGCCCCCGACGGCACGATGCAATCGGCCGATATCCGTTTCCGGCGGCGAACAATCACGACCGCATGGACCCATATCTGTCCAGTTTGGACAAATTCATCGGTCCGTTCGACAGGAGTCGATTTAAGTTCCGGCAGGGAGGAGTAGAACTTAGCGACGATCGATGAAGCGTCGCGCCCCCCGGGGAGGACTATCTTGCTCTTTGCCGTCCACTGTCTCGACCATGCCGATGCGCTTGCGCGCCGGCTTGCCAATTACGATGCCCACAAGGCCTATCTTGCCGCCGGATCGGTCGCGACCGTAATCTCCGGGCCGCTGGTCGCTGCGGACGGTGCGACCATGATCGGCTCGCTCTTCGTGTTTTCCGCGGACAGCATCGAAGATGTGAAGGCGTTCAACGCCGCCGACCCGTTCAATGCCGCCAATGTCTGGCAAAGCGTCAGCATCAATCCCTTCCTGCTGCGTGTCGACAATCGCGGCTGACGGGGAGAGGCTCGATGAAAAGCTTCATCTATAATGGCCAGCCGGCGCGCGTCGTCTTCGGATCTGGCACCATTGCAAGGCTGCCGGAGGAGATCGACCGTCTGGGGCTGAAGCGTGTGCTCGTGTTGGCAACGCCGCCGCAGGAGGCGGACGCGCGGCGTCTGGCCGGATCGCTTGGCGGCACCGCGGCCGGGGTCTATGCCGGGGCGACGATGCATACGCCCGTGTCCGTGACCGAGGACGCGCTGCGGGTCGTGGCGGAACTCGAGGCCGACGGGCTGGTCGCGGTCGGCGGCGGCTCCACGACGGGCCTCGCCAAGGCGATCGCGTTGCGCACCGACCTGCCGCAGATCGTAATGCCGACGACCTATGCCGGCTCGGAAATGACACCCATCCTCGGCGAGACGAAGGATGGCGTGAAGGTCACCCAATCGAGCCCGCGCGTGCTGCCGGAAGTGGTCATCTACGACGTCGACCTGACGATGACGCTTCCCGCCGCGTTGTCGGGGACAAGCGGCATGAACGCCATCGCCCATGCGGTCGAGGCGCTCTACGCGAGGGAAAGCAACCCGGTTATAAACCTGATGGCCGCCGAGGCCATCGGCGCATTGGCGAGCGCCTTGCCGGTTATCGCCGAGAAGCCGCATGACCGCGATGCACGCTCCAAGGCGCTTTACGGCGCCTGGCTCTGCGGCATCTGCCTCGGCTCGGTCGGCATGGCGCTGCACCACAAACTTTGCCACACGCTGGGCGGCAGTTTCGATCTGCCGCATGCGGAGACCCATACGATCGTGCTCCCGCATGCGCTGGCCTATAACGCCCCCGCCATTCCGGCGGTCATGGAAACCCTGCGGGCCGTGCTGAAGACGAACGACCCGGCGACGGCTCTCTACGATCTTGCGGGCAGGATCGGCGCAAAGCGCGCCCTGTCTGAGATAGGCATGCCGTCCGACGGGATCGACACCGCGACGGACCGCGCGCTGGCCAATCCCTACTGGAACCCGCGGGCGCTGGAGCGGGAACCGATCCGGGCTCTTATCGCGCGCGCCTATGCCGGCGAGCCGCCGCAGGCCTGAGAACCCGAACGTCCCTCGAGGAGTTATCGCCATGACAGGCACCGCAGACGCCGCTCGACCGAAATATCCCTATTTCGAGGAAGAGACCTCGGTCGACGTGGTCAACGCGCGCATGGGGCCGGATGTCGACCCGCGCCTGCGGCAGGTGATGGGCGTGCTGGTGAAGCACCTGCACGCCGCCATCAAGGAGATCGAGCCGACGCATGAGGAGTGGCTGCAAGGCATCAAGTTCCTCACCGATGTCGGCAGGATGTGCTCCGACTGGCGGCAGGAATTCATCCTTCTTTCCGATACGCTCGGCGTTTCGATGCTTGTCGACGCGATCAATCACCGGCGTCCGAACGGCGCCACGGAAAACACCATCCTCGGACCGTTCTATGTGCCGGAGGCCCCGCGCTACGAGCACGGCGCTAACATCTGCCTCGACGGCAAAGGCGAGCCGATGGTGGTGCGCGGTCGCGTGCGCGACACGCAAGGCAAGCCGATCGCCGGCGCGCTGATCGACGTCTGGCAGACCAATGACGACGGCTTCTACGACGTCCAGCAGAAGGACGTTCAGCCCGACTGGAACCTGCGCGGGGTCTTCACCGCCAACGACAAGGGCGAGTACTGGTATCGTTCGGTCAAGCCGCGCTACTATCCGATCCCCGACGACGGACCGGTCGGAAAGATGCTCGCCGCGCTCGGGCGTCATCCGAACCGCGCGGCGCATGTGCACTACATCGTCAGCGCGCCGGGTTACGATCCCGTCATCACCCACATCTTCGCGCCCGATTGCCGCTACCTCGCCGAGGACGCCGTCTTCGGCGTGAAGGATTCGCTGATCGCGGGTTTCACCAAAGTCACCAACCCGGAAAAGGCGCGCGAGCTCGGTTTCGACGCTCCGTTCTGGTCCGTCGAATGGGATTTCGTCCTGGCTCCCAAGACCGCCGGAACTTAAGGCTGGGCAGTTTCGTCCAAATTGGACAAAAGCTGGCGTCGAGCCGCCTGATCGGCTTATCCTTCCGCGCTGGAAGGAGAATGTTCGGATGAACGATCACGAGTTCCTGCGCGTCTATGATTTCGTGGATCGCCTGCGCAGACCTTTCCTCGGCGTCACGGATGTCGAGGACGAGGCCGCCTGGCGCATCATCCACTACCTCATGCGCTCGGAGCTCGAGGGCTATCCGGTGACGATCAGCAAGCTCGCGCTGGTCTCCAATCTCCCTCACGGCACCGCGATCCGGCGCATCCAGGGCATGATCGACGGCGGATTGATCGAAAGGCGGGCGGCTTCCGAAACGGCCAAGCGCTTCACGCTTCACCCGACGGCACGCCTCTCGAACCTCGCCATCAATTATGCGGCGGAGACAAAAGCCCTGATCGCCGAGATCGTCGGCGGCCGCAACAATGAGGAGCATGAGGCCGACTATTATTTCGGCGCGCCGCAGCGCGGCAGTCCGATCATTCCACCGATCAACCTTTTGACCAACAGGGTCACGAAAGGCGTCGAGCTGCAGTTCCTGCTGAACGACGACAATTACTTCGCCGCCATGCGCAACACGTGGTCGGACTTCCGCAACAATCTGGCGAGCGCCAAGAGCTTCAAGCTGGTGCATCAGAACGATCTTTACCGGGAGGGCCTGGCGAACGGCGCGCGCACCATCTCGGCCTACGACATGATCGCGATCGACATGCCTTGGCTCGGAGAATTCGCGAGCAAGGGACTTGTCCTGCCGATCGGCGAGACGATCCGCGAATCCGGCATCAACCCGATGGATTTCCATCCGTCGATCTGGTCGACGACGACCTGGCAGCGCGTCGAATACGGTGTGCCGATCTATTGCACGATAGAGGTGCTGGCCTGCCGGTCGGATCTCTTCGAAAGCGAGGGGCTGGCGCTGCCGCGCACCTTCGACGACGTCATCAGCGCCGGGCGCGCATTCCACAATCCGGCCGCGGAACGCTACGGCATCGCCTGGAACGCGGCGCACCGGCCGCTGGCATCGAGCTTCATGTTCTTCCTCGGCTGCTGCGGCCAGACCGTGCTGTCGATCCGCCGCACGCCGACGGGCTATTCCACCGAAAATCTCGATGCGCAGCATATGCGGCCGCAGATCGACAGCGAAGCCGGCCTGCTGGCGCTCGACTACATGCATCGCATGCTGGAGATCGCCCAGCCCGGCGCGCTCGAGGCGCATTGGGACGATTCCTGCGCGGTCTTCCTGCGCGGCCAGAGCGCGATGGGCTATGTCTGGACGATGCGCGCCGCGCAGTTCGAGGCCGAAGTCCGCTCCGCCGTCAAGCGCCGCGTGGCCTACGTTCCACAGCCTTCAGGACCGGGCGGCACCAACACCTCGCCGATCGGCGGGTTCCTGTTGTGCATTCCTTCCAACATCGACCCGAAGCGTCTGCCGCTGGCGGCCGAAGCGCTGGCCTGGATGGCATCGCGCGAGGCCATGAAGGAGCATGTGAAGAACGGCTTTCCCGTCGCGCCGCGTTTCTCGGTCAGCGCGGATCCGGAGGCGATCGGCAGCTCGCAGCTCGTGCGCTTTGTCGGCAGTCTCGCCAACCGCAATCTGCTGCGCAACTGGCAGCGCCCGCCGGTGCCGTTCTACACCGGCATGGAGCGCATCATCGGCGAGGAGGTTCACGACGCGCTTTCCGGCCGCAAATCCGACCGAGCGGCCCTGAAAGACGCCCAGGACCGCATCGAGCGGATCGTCGACCGCGTCGGCTGAATCCGTTTCCTTGCGACGCGCCCTGAAGCAGTTCAGCGTTTGATGAAATCGCGTGCTGCAACTCCTTGTTTTTTGCGCAATTCCAAAGGAGAACCGCAGTGCGGTTCTCCTGAAATCTCTTTGTTTTGACGCTCCGGACGGAAAACCGCTCACACTTTTCCGGGAATTGCTTTAGGCGATCGCCCGTATCGAGCCGCCATCCACGCCCCAGACGGAGGAGGTGACGAAGGAGGCGAGATCGGAGGCCAGGAAGACGATGACGTTGGCCACTTCCTCCGGCTTGCCGAGGCGGCCGAGCGGCAGCTGGCGCAGCGACATCTCGTGCTCGACGGCCTTCTGCGGCTCCATATTGTGGAACTTGCCCATGGTTTCGGCAAAGCCGCCGGGCTGGGTCCAGAACGGCGTCCAGATCGGGCCGGGAGCCACGGCGTTGATGCGGATGTTGTTGGCGCCTTCGGTGCGCGCCAGCCCCTTGGTCAGGGCGAGCACCGCCGCCTTGGACGCCGAGTAATCGATCGGAACGCCTTCCGGTTGGCGCGCAAGATCCGAGCCGTTGTTGACGATCGCGCCGTGTCCGTGCTTGCGCATGACCGGCAGGACGACGCGCGTCGTGCGGACATAGCTCATGAAGTTGAGCGAGAAGGTCTTGTCCCACTCGGCGTCGGTCAGTTGGTCGAACGTCCGCACCGCGCCGGCGCCGACATTGTTGACGAGGACGTCGACCGTGCCGCCGAAATGGGCGATGGCGGCCGTCACCTTCTTCTCGATATCATCTGCCGAGGAAAGATCGGCCTTGAACGTCGCGGCCGTGCCGCCGGCAGCCGTGACCGCGGCCGACGTCTCGGCGAGGGCCGCTTCGTCGATGTCGAAAAGCGCCACGCGGCTTGCCTCGCGGCCGAACGCTATCGCCGTTTCGCGGCCGATGCCCTTCGCCGCCCCGGTGATCAGCACCACCTTGCCCTTGAGATTGGTTTCCATTTTGATCCTCCCTATCTTGCGGCGAACTGCGCCATGGTTGTTTCGAACGAGCGTCGCGCCGCCTCTTCGAGCGGCAGCACGCGATGCCTCTTTGAAATCACTTCGACCGAGTAGAAGCCGTCGAAGCCGGTCTTGCGGATCGCGTCGATGAAGGCGGGGGGATTGAGCACGCCCTCGCCACAGAGCCGGCGTTCGTAGATCGTGTCTTCCCAAAGCGTGCCGACGACCTTCTCATCCGCGTCGTCGAGCTCGACCGAGACGACATATTGTTTCGGCACGGCGGCGACGGCTTCGTAAGGGATGCCGCCGCGGCCGACATGCCAGATGTCGAGCAACAGGCCGCCATTGGCCTTCGCCGCGCCTTCGACGATGGCGCGCGCGGTTTCCAGGGTGCGCACGTTGGAGAACGGCATCACCTCCAGCGCGATCCTGGTTCCGTAACGGGCGGCGTCGTCGCAGATGGCGGCGAAGCTGTCCGTGACCTGCCCAAGGTCGATCGTGTCGGCATCGAATTCCGGCGCGATCTTGACGTCGCGGGCGCCGAGCGCCTCCGCCGCCTCGAAGAGCTCGCGCCGAACCTTGTCCGATGCGGCGCGCAGGGCGCCGGACGCGAACCAGTGGGTGATGAACTCCAGCTCGACATGCGGCATACCATTGGCGTCGAGGATGCGGCGCATCTCCTTCAGGCCGATCTTCTCGCGCGTCGCCTGCAGATCGGCGTGGATCAGGCCGACGCCCTTGTATCCGGCCCTGGCCGCCGCCTCGACACGCCGGGCGAACGGAAAGGGGCTGATCTCGTTCGGCGCGAACGGATAGACGTCGCCGGAGATGGTCCAATAGGCGGCGACGAGTTCAATGGGTTTGCTCATCATCTTCTCCTCAGACCGAAGCGCCTTCCGACCCGGTGCGGAAATCGAAGCTGGTCGTCAGGCCGCCGTCGGCGATGAGCTCGGCGCCATTGAGCGCAGTGGAGGCATCGGAAAGCAGGAAGAGGCCGGCGCGGGCGACCTCGGCCGGATCGAGGATACGGCCGGCCGGCTGGCGGTTGGCGCGCGCGGCGAGGAAGCGGTCCGGATCGTTGGCGGATTTCATGTGCCGCTCGAAGAGGCCGGCGAGCATCGGCCCGGGGCTCAGCACGTTCGCGCGTATGCCCTGGCGCGCATGGTCCATCGCAACGGTGCGGGTAAGCTGGCGGACCGCGCCCTTCGAGGCGGCGTAGACGGCAAGCTGCTGCTCGGCGAAGGTCGCGTCGATGCTGGCGACCGCCACGATCGGGCCGCCGCCGCGCGCGGTCATCAACGGCAGCATGGCGCGAAAGGCGAGCGCCGTGCCGATGAAATTGACCGACATGGTCCTTTCCATCGCCGCTTTGTCGAATTCGAGGATGGTGCCGACATTCAGCATGGCCGCCGACGTCACGAGGCCAAGCGTTCCAGGATTTTCCCTGGCGATCATGTCCGTGATGCCGGCCCAGGTCGCCTCGTCGGTAACGTCGCCCCGGACATGCGAATAGCGTTCGCTTGCAAGGCTCTCGGGCGCCGGCGCGAGATCGACGCCGATCGTGCGCACGCCGCTGTCGGTCAGCAGCCGGGCAATGTTGGTACCAAGACCAGAAGCCGTTCCGGAGACCACGACAAGGTCCGGCAAGGCGTTGCTAAAGACTGGCTCCGTGGCCATGGGGTATTCCTCTTTTCTGACGTCGGGAAGGGTGAGGCACGGCGGCGGGCCGCCGTGCCTCGGATGCGGATAATCAGCGGCCGAGCGCGGCGTTGCAGTCGGCGACGTTGGCCTTGGTGATGATCTCGTGCGGCAGGAAGATCTGCTTCTCCACCTTCTTGCCGTCGAGGAGATCGGCGACAGCCTGCGCGGCATATTTGCCGTCGTCGATCGGCGACTGCAGGACGGTGGCGTATTGCGTACCGTCCTTGATCTGGTTGACACCCTCGATCGAGCAGTTGGAGCCGACCAGGACCAGGCTTGCCGGATCGATGCCGGCGCGCTTGGCGGCGACGATCACGCCTGACATCATGTTGTCGGCCTGCGCATAGACGCCCTTCACGCTTGAGCCGAGCTGGGTAAAGAGGGCGGCGGCGGCATCCGTCGCCTTGGTCTGGTCCCAGTTGCCGTTCTGCTTGCCGGCCACCTGAATGCCGCTCGCCTTCTTGCCCAGGACATCCTCGAAGCCCTGCGAGCGCTGGATCTGAGGCGGTGTTCCGGGAACGCCCTCGACGATGAAGACCTTGCCGTCGCTGCCGAGCTTCTTGTCGGCGAAACCCTTGATCATGGCCTCGCCGGCGGACTCGCCGTTGCCGATGTCCGACGGGCCGGTGAAGACGTCCCAGAATTGCGAATATTTCTCGTCCGGCCGCGAGTTGGTGATCACCAGCGGGATGCCGGCCTGCTTGATCTTGCGCAGCGACGGCACGATGGCGCTCGCATCCGCGGGCCAAAGCACTATCGCGTCCGGCTTCTGGGCAATCGCCTGGTCGACCTGCGAGGCCTGCTCGGCGGCGTCGTAGTTGTTGATCTTGACCTCGAGATCGATGCCCGCGGCGGCCGCGACCTCCTTGAAGGCGCGCTGGTGGAGCGCGCAATATTCGCATTCTTCCGTGACCGTCAGCAGGATCACCTTCGCGCCCTTGGCCGCGGCGAAGGCCATTCCCGGCGCCATCAGCCCTCCGACGACCGTGGTCGCCAGCAAAAGTTTGGTGAGTTTTGCGAAGTTCATTTTGGTTACTCCTCCCGTTTCAAGGTTGCACGTTCCCCCGCACCGCCGATCGGCTCGGCGGCGTTGCAAGGATCCGTCGGTTGTTTCCGCTAGGCGGAATGCACAGCCCGCGACATTGCGAGCCGTTCGCTCATCCATGCGCCCAACTGACCGTCGAGCAGCACGATCCCCATCAGCACGAGGCCGTTGGCGAAGAGAATCCCCGTCGCCCCCATGCCGATCAGACTCAGTCCATTGTTCATCACCGTCAGGATCAGCGATCCGAGCAGGACATGCGCGGGTGTGCCGGAGCCGCCGCTGAGGGCGACGCCGCCGACGATCGCGGCCGAGACGGCCTGCAGCATCAGCGTGCTGCCGGTGGTCGCCGCGGCGCTGGCGAGGCTCATCGACAGCAGGCTTCCCGCGAGCGCGGCCGTGGCGGCGGAAAGCACGAAGACGATCACCAGCGAGCGGCCGACCCTGGCGCCGCTCGCCGCCGCGACCTGGGGCTTGCTGCCGACGACGCGGATGTCGCGTCCCATCAGCGTGTAGTGCATGAACAGACCGACGAGCAGGAAAGCGGCAAGCGTCACGACGCTGCGCCAGGAAAGGACGGTCAGCAGCGGATCGTCCAGGGCCATGCCGAGGTCGAAATTGTCGGTGCTGATGACCTTGCCGCCGGCGAGCCAGAAGGCGAAGCCGGAGAGCGCCATCATCGAGCCGACCGAGACGACGAGCGACGACACCTTGAAGCGGCTGATCACGAAGGCATTGACCAAGCCGACAAGCACGGCGAACGCCAGCGCGGCGACCATGCCGTGGACGAGATTGCCGGCGCCGATGACGAGCGTGATGAGGCCGCCCACGGCGACCATCGAGCCGACGCTCAGATCGAACTCGCCGGCAATCATCGTCAACGACAGGCCAAGCGCGACCATGCCGAGCAGCGCGAAGGATTGCATGAGGGCATAGAGATTGCGGCCGCTGATAAAAGCCGGATTCCAGATCGCGAAGGCGGCGACGAGAGCGGCGAGAAGGACAAGGCGCAGCAGCGTCGCGCCGGAGATCATCTTCGACTTGCGGATCGCGGCCATGGTCTTACCTCCTGAAGCCGAGCGCCAGCGCGCCGAGGATCACCGAGCCGATCACCACCAGGCCCTTGACGATGAGCTGGATCTCCAGCGACAGGCCCTTGAGCAAAAGGATGTTGGAGATCATCGCCAGGAACACGGCGCCGATCGCCGCGTCGAGGATCCGGCCCTGGCCGCCCTTGATCGCCACGCCACCGACCAGCACGGCGGCGATCGCGTCGAAGTCCAGCCCCGCGCCGAGCTTGAGGTTGCCCTGCGCCGCCTGCGAGCCATAGAGCGCGCCGGCAAAGGCCGCAGCCATGGCTGCAAACATGTAGGCGAGCACCAAAGTACGCCCGACGCGCAGGCCGGTGAAGCTGGCGGCCTTCGGGTTCAGCCCGATCAGGCGAAGCTCCCGACCGAAGCGGGTCCGCTCGACGATGAAGCTCAGCACGATCGCCGCCAACAGGAAGAGCAGGATCTGATTGGGCAGGCCGAGGGTCCGTCCGACCCCGAGCCAGCTCGCGTCTCCCTGGCCCACGACCGTCAGGCCGCCGGAATAGAACGAGCCGGCGCCGGTGATGATCGAAGCCATCGCTATCGTGGTGATGATCGGATTGGTGCGGAACAGGCCGACGGCGATACCCTGGGCCAACCCGAACAGCCCGCCGATCAGGACCACCAGGATCACGCTCGCGAACAGGCCGAAATGCAGGAAGGATGCAAAAAGAATGGTGGAGACGGCGGCCGTCGCGCCCATCGACAGCATGAAGAGACTGCCGGAAAGCGTGATCAGAGCCATGCCGACCGCGGCGATGCCGACCGCGGCCGTGGAGTACATGATCGCCGACACATTGGCGCCCGTGGAAAAGCCGGGAATGGTGAATGTTGCCCACAAGGCGAACAGCACCGTGGCTGCCCACACCGCGGTGGACTGGATGCGCTCCGGCCGCATCAGGCTGGCGCCGAGCGCCGCCGCGTCGAATCCGACCAAGACCCTGCCTCCGCTCCTTATATTGCCGTTGATGCTCATGCCGCCCTCCCGATGTCCGGACCGCGGACGACGTCGCCCAGGATGGAATCCATGGTCGTCTCCTCGACCGGCAGGTCGCGAACGATCTCGCCGCGGAAGACTGTGATCACGCGCTGCGACAGCTCCCGGATCTCTTCCAGGTCCGTCGAAAAGAACAGGACGACCAACCCCTCACGGGCGAGCGCCTGGATTTCGCGGTAGATTTCGGTGCGGGCGCCGACATCGACACCGCGTGTCGGCTCGTTGAGCACCAGGATCCTGGGCGAGAGCGCGACCGACTTGGCGATAGCCACTTTCTGCTGGTTGCCGCCCGAAAGCGTCGACGCCGCAGCCGGCAGCCGGCGGACGTCGATCTGGAACCGGCGGGCAAGCTCGCCCGCCTGCCTGCGCGCATCGGCAAGCGTCAGCACGCCGAAGCGGTTGAGGCGGTCAAGGATCGCCGCTGTGAGGTTGACCTCGATGGGGGCTCCGAGGAAGAGGCTCTTGCCGGCGCGGTCCTCCGAGACATAGGCGATACCGGCACGGCTCGCCGCCGCAATCGAAGTGACCTCGACCGAAGAGCCGTCGACCCTGATCGTGCCGGCATAACGCCGCTCCAGGCCTGCCAGCGTTTCGACCAGCGCATTGGCGCCGGAGCCCAACTGACCGATGACGCCGACGATCTCGCCGGCGCGGAAGGCAAGATCGACGGGGCGGTATTTTCCCGCGACGCCAAGTCCCGCCAGCTCGATCACCGTCGCCGCCTCGGGCCCGGCCCGGTCGCGCGTTGCATGCGCCGAGGTTACCTCGCGACCGATCATCTCGGTGACGAGCTCGTCATTGGTCCATTGCGCGGTCGGTTTCGTCAGGATGCGCTGTCCGTTCCGGAACACGGTCGTGCGATCGGTGAGGGCGAAGATCTCCGGCAGGCGATGGCTGATATAGACGACGGCCGTTCCCTTGGCGCGCAGCCAGCGCACCGTGGCGAAGACCCGCTGGATCTCGGCGTCGGAAAGGCTCGCGGTCGGTTCGTCGAGGATGAGCACGCGCGCTCCGCGCATCACGGCGCGGCAGATTTCGAGGAGCTGCTGCTCGGCGATCGACAGGTTTCCGGCCTCGAGGTTGAGCGGCACATCCGACAGCCCGAGCTGATCCAGGGTCTCGCGTGCACGCGCCCTGTAGCGGGCGCGGATATAAAGCTGGGAGATATCGGGGTCGCCCAGAAGCACATTGTCCAGCACGGACAGATGCGGAATGATCGACAGTTCCTGATAGACGACGGAAACAAGTTTCGGATTGGTGAGCTCACCGGGCCGCAGCAAATGCCCGCCGACGCGGACCTCGCCTTCGTCCGCAGGCATGAGGCCGGCGATGATACGCACCAACGTGCTCTTGCCGGCGCCGTTCTCGCCGCAAAGAGCATGGATCTCGCCGGCGTGAAGATCGAAGTCGATGCCCTTCAGCGCATGGACCCCGCCGAACGACTTGCGCAAGTTCGTGACCGTGAGAACGGCTTGCATAGCTCGTGAAACCTCCCAACACCGCGCCTCCGAGCGGTGCCAAAAGGCTTAAACGACAAGTTCGCCGGGGGTCGCGGGTAAATGGTCCATATTGGACTTTCTGTCCTGCCGGCGCATCGTTACCGCGCGGGCTATGTGCAGCACTCCTTCTCGGAGCAACCGATGAATCTGATCCGCGCCGATCTGCGCGAGCTGGCGAGCAGGTCTACGGAGCGTCTTCTTTAGTCGGTCTGGATCCAGACCGCCTTGGTCTCCAGATACTCGTGCAGATGCTCGACGCCGCCCTCGCGCCCGTAGCCGGACATCTTCATGCCGCCGAACGGCACGGCCGGGTCGATGGCGTGATACATGTTGACCCAGACCGAGCCGGCCTTGACGCGGCGCGCGAGCTTGTGCGCGGTGCCGAGATTGGTGGTGAATATGCCGGCCGCGAGACCGTAAGGCGTAGCGTTGGCGCGCGCGACGACCTCATCCAGCGTGTCGAAGGGCATGGCCGAGATGACCGGCCCGAAGATCTCTTCCCGCGCGATGGTCATCTTGTCCGACACCGCGCCGAAGACGGTCGGCGCGATGAAGTTGCCGCCGTCATAGAGCTCGCCCGTCAGCCTTGAGCCGCCGGCGACCAGCCTGGCGCCTTCGTCGTTGCCGGCCTTGATGTAGCCTTCCACCTTGCCGGCCTGTCTCGCATTGATCAGCGGCCCGATCTCGGTTTCCGCCTCGATGCCGTGGCCGATGCGCAGCTTGCCGGCGAACTCGGCGACCCGGCGCACGAATTCGTCATGGATCTCGCGCGCCACGAACAGGCGTGAGCCGGCAATGCAGATCTGGCCGGAATGCACGAACACCGCCATCGCCGCGACCGGCACGGCCTTGTCGATATCGGCGTCGCGGCAGACGATGATCGGCGACTTGCCGCCAAGCTCCAGCGAGACGCGCTTGAGGTTGGCGACGCCGGCGCGGGCGATGGCCTGCCCGGTCAGCGTCGAGCCGGTGAAGACGATCTTGTTGACGTCGGGATGCTCGGCAAGCCGCGCGCCGGCCTCGGCGCCGGTTCCGGTGACGATGTTGACGACACCGTCAGGCACGCCGGCTTCCTGCATCAGCTTCGCGATCAGGAGCGGCGTCAGCGATGCATCCTCCGACGGCTTCAGCACGATGGTGCAGCCGGTCGCCAGGGCCGGCGCGATCTTCCAGATCGAGGCGGCGGTCGGGGCATTCCAGGGGATGATCGCGCCCACGACGCCGACCGGCTCGCGCCGGGTGAAGGTGACGATCTCGCCGGGGATCGAATTGTCGATCGCTTCGCCATGCAGGGCGGTCGCCATGCCGCCATAGAAGCGCAGCATGCCGATGACCCGGCGCCGGTTGGCCAGCGTGCGGGTGATCGGCAACCCCATGTCGAGCGTGTCGGAGACGCTGAGCTCTTCCCAATGTTTCTCGAACAGGTCGGCGATCCGCAAAAGCACGCATTGCCGCTCGTAAGGCGAGAATTTCGACCAGGGGCCTTCGAAGGCCGCACGCGCCGCGGCCACCGCCGCGTCGATGTCGGCGGCCGACCCGCGCGGCACGGTTGCCAGCACTTCGCCCGTCGCCGGGTTCAGCGCCTGCATCTCCTCACCGGATTGCGCCGCGACCCATTTGCCGCCAATGAACATCGGCCGGAATTCGCCATGGTAGAGCGTGGTGGCCTTCGCCCTCGGGTCGAAGTTCAGCGTCATCGTCTCCTCCTCACGAATTCCGACGCGACTATTACTCCGGCTGCCGGCGACCTCAAACAAGGAAAGCTAAAAGGGCGTTCAGATAATCGGACAACGCGCGTCTTCTCCGTCGGCAATGCATCGACAATGGAGAGCTTTGCAGCGAAGCCCGATCTGGTCCCAGTCGGTATTGGGCGGCTGCCGGTGGCACAGACCTGTGTCGGTCCGGCAGGCTAACCGGCGCCGGCCTCTTCCATCGCCCGACAGTTTTGCAAGGTGCAAGGTTGCGCCAGGCCCGGCCGGCGGTTATGCCGGTCGATATTTCCAGACGAAAGGCAGAACCGATGAAGGTCGTTTCCACCTCCAAATCGCATGGCGGTATCCAGGGTGTCTATTCCCACGCTTCCGAGGTCTGCGCCTGCGACATGACCTTCGCCGTCTTCGTGCCGCCCCAGGCCAAGGACGGGCCGCTCCCGGTCCTGTGGTACCTGTCGGGCCTCACCTGCACGCATGCCAACGTCATGGACAAGGGCGAGTACCGGCGTCTGGCATCCGAGCTTGGGCTCGTCATCGTGTGTCCCGACACCAGCCCGCGTGGACCTGATGTTCCCGACGAGAAGGACAATTGGCAGTTCGGCTGCGGCGCCGGCTTCTACCTCGATGCGACGCGGGAACCTTATGCGAAAAACTATCGCATGTATTCCTACATCACCGAGGAACTGCCGGCGCTGATTGCCGCCAACTTCCCGGTCGACATGGCACGCCAGGCCATCTTCGGCCATTCGATGGGCGGACATGGCGCGCTGACGATCGCGCTCAAGAATCCGCAACGCTACCGGAGCTGCTCGGCTTTCGCGCCGATCGTGCAACCGTCGACGGCCGGCTGGTCGCGGCCGGCCTTCGAAAAATATCTCGGGCCGGGCGAGAAGAGCTGGCGCGCCTACGACACGACGCTTCTGATCGAGGACGGCAAGCGCTATCCTGAGTTTCTCGTCGACCAGGGCACGGCCGACGGCTTCCTTGAGGATGGTCTTCGGCCATGGCTGCTCGAAGAGGCATGCAAGAAGGCAGGGATCGACCTCACCCTGCGCATGCAGGACGGCTACGACCATTCCTACAATTTCATCTCGACCTTCATGGACGATCACCTGAAGTGGCATGCCGCGCGGCTTGCGTGATTGTCGTCCGTAAAATGCGCGCCCGGCCGCCCTGGAACGGTCTATTCCGCGTCAGCCATGGCTGACAATCGGGCATTCACCTTCTGGTGAGCGCAAGAATTTCCGGTGGAACATTCGTCTTTTCGCGCTGTTACATCCAAGCAGCAGCGCGGAAAGGAGCTTCCGCTATGGACAACCCGCGATCCACGGCAAGCATAGCCGGTCATCCCATCCACCCCATGCTCGTCACCATCCCGATCGCCTGTTTCGTCGGGACCTTGCTCACCGATATCGTCTATTGGCAGACAGCCGAAATGACCTGGGCCAATTTTTCGGCCTGGCTTGTAACCGTCGGTGTCATCGTCGGTATTCTGGCCGCCATCGCGGGGCTTACCGACTTTCTTGGCGACCGCAAGATACGCGCTCAGCCGACGGCATGGCTGCATATGGCCGGCAATCTCGTCGCGCTTGTTTTGTCCTTCTTCAACATGCTCATCCACACCCGCGATGCCTGGACGTCCGTCGTGCCAACCGGGCTGATCCTGTCGGCGCTGGTGGTGATCATCCTGATCTTCACCGGCTGGCTCGGCTGGGGGCTGGTCTATCGCCATCATGTAGGAGTGGCCGATGAGACGGTCTGACAGCGCGATCAAATGGACGACCGCGGCGCTTTGCTGCGCAATGGCCGTGGGCGTTGCCGGCTGCAGCGACGACAACACCGACCCGAACACGCAGATCGGCCCGAATCCGAAACTGCCGGAGATAAACCAGTACCTGTTCCCGCCGATGCATCTGGCCTCGGTGGTCGGGTGGAAAAACGACGAAAAGCCGACCGTCGCGCAGGGCCTGCAGATCGAGGCGATGGCTAAGGGGCTTCAGCATCCGCGCTCGCTTTACGTGCTGCCCAATGGCGACATATTGGTGGTGGAATCGACGGCGCCGACCGAAGCATCGGTCAAGCGGCCCAAGGACATCGTCATGGGCTGGGTCGAGAACTGGGTCACTTCCGGCGGCGACACCGGGCCGAGCAACCGCATCACGCTGTTGCGCGACACCAATGGCGACGGCAAGCCGGACTACCAGGGCGTGTTCCTTGACCATCTCAACTCGCCCTTCGGCGTGGCGCTGGTCGGCAACGACCTTTATGTCGCCGATACGGACGCGATCGTGCGCTATCCCTATCAGCCGGGCGACACCAAGATCACGGCGCCGGGCAAGGTGCTGACGCAACTGCCGGGCGGGCCGATCGATCACCACTGGACGAAGAGTCTGGTGGCGAGTCCCGACGGTTCGCTGCTCTATGTCGGCGTCGGCTCGAACTCCAACGTTACCGAGAACGGCATCCAGGCCGAGAAGGACCGCGCCGCGATCTGGGAGATCGACCGCGCCACCGGCCGCTGGCGCATTTTCGCCAGCGGTTTGCGCAACCCCAACGGGCTGTCGTTCGAACCTGAAAGCAACGCGCTTTGGACGGTGGTCAACGAGCGCGACGAACTCGGGCCCAACCTCGTGCCGGACTACATGACCTCGGTCAAGGACGGCGCTTTCTATGGCTGGCCCTACAGCTACTACGGCCAGCATGTCGATCCGCGCGTGATGCCGCAGCGGCCGGACATGGTGGCGAAGGCCATCCCGCCGGATTACGCGCTGAGCTCGCATGTCGCGCCGCTCGGGCTTGCCTTCTACACCGCAAGCAACCTGCCGCAATCCTATCGCGGCGGCGCTTTTGTCGGCGAGCATGGCAGTTGGGACCGCTCCCGCTTCAACGGCTACAAGGTCGTCTTCGTGCCGTTCAGCGGCGGGCATCCGAACGGCATGGCGCAGGACGTCGTCACCGGCTTCCTCAACGACAAGGGCGAGGCGAGGGGCCGCCCGGTCGGCGTTGCCGTCGACAAATCCGGCGCCCTGGTGATTGCCGACGATGTCGGCAACACGGTGTGGCGGGTCACCGCCGCGGCGCCGGGATCCACGTAGGAACCTGGCTCAATCCCCGGACATCGAGCGGGCCATGTCGAGGAAGGCGCGCACGAGCTTGCCGCCGCTGCGCTCGCGCAGGCAGATCAGCGCTTCGTCCATCAGCGTCTCCGGCGCGTCGATTGTGATCGGCACCAGCCGCGAGTCGTGGCCGAACTCGGCCGCCGACACGAAACCGACGCCGGCTCCGGAGGCGACGATCTCGCGCACGGCCTCACGGCCTTCCGCTTCGATGGCGGGCTTCAGCTCGACATTCGAAGCCGCGGCGAGATCTTCCAGCTTCTTGCGCGTTTTCGAGCCGCGCTCGCGCATCACGAGCGGTTCCTGCGCGAGCTGTCCGAGTGTCAGCGATTTCCTGTCCGACAACGGGTGTTCGGCGGAGACGAAGGCGGTGATCGGCGTCGAGTTGAGTTTGAGCATCTCGAAATCGCGTCCCGCCGGCATTTCGCCGAGAACGCCTATATCGGCTTCATAGCTGTAAAGGCTGCTGATCACGGTTTCCGTGTTACCGGAGCGCACGGACACCTGGACGCCGGGGTAGCGGGCGCGAAAGGCGCCAAGGATATGCAGCAGATGGTGCGCGGCGTCGGCAACGATGCGCAACGTGCCGGAGCGCAACGCGCGCGATTCGGTCAAAAGTTCGAGCGCCTGCTGCTCGGTCTCGAACATGCGGTGGGTGATCTCGAGCAGCCTCTGGCCCTGAGTGGTCAGCGTGACCTGCTTCTTGTTCCGGTTGAACAGGAGCACGTCATATTCTTCCTCCAGCTTGCGCACCTGGTCCGAAATCGCCGGCTGGGTCAGGAAAAGCGCCTCCGCCGCACGCGAGAAGCCGCCGGAAATGGCCACCTGATGAAATGCTCTGAGTTGGACATAACGCATCCGCGTGGTTCCCGTATTGGCGCCTGAGCGTCAGGCTGTTATCATCAATCAGATCGATACATCAATACAAAATAACGATTTTACAAATATGTCCTACCCGCCGAGAATGACTGTCATATTCCGATGACAGGATCGAAGTGGGAGGGCAGCATGCTCGCTGAGATGAAACTTGCGGCGGCCAAGCCGCTGGATGGGCCGGCACTCGGCGAACCTTATCTGCTGACGCCCGGCCCGCTCACCACGGCTTACGCGGTCAAGCAGGCGATGCTGCGCGACTGGGGCTCCTGGGACGGCGATTTCCGCGCCATGACCGCCGAGCTTCGCCGCCGCCTGCTGGCGCTCATCGGCGACAGCCGTGACGAGTTCGATTGTGTGCCGATGCAGGGCAGCGGATCGTTTTGCGTCGAAGCCATGCTCGGTTCGTTCGTTCCCAGGGATGGCAAGGTGCTGGTTTTGGCCAACGGCGCCTACGGTCTGCGCGCGGCGCAAACCATGCAGTATATCGGCCGCGCCTACACGCTGATCGATAAGGGCGACTATCTGCCGCCGCGCGGCGAAGAGGTCGCGGCGGCTCTCGAGGCCGACCCCGCCATCACCCATGTCATCGCCATCCATTGCGAAACCAGTTCCGGCATCCTCAACCCGGTCGCCGAGATCTCGGAGGCTGTCTATGCCAACGGCCGCAAGCTGCTGGTCGATTCAATGAGCGCGTTCGGCGCCATCCCGCTCGACGTCAACGAGATCCGATATGAGGCGATGGTGTCGTCGGCCAACAAATGCATCGAGGGCGTGCCGGGTTTCGGCTTCGTCATCGCCCGCAAGGGCGAGCTCGAGGCCGCGAAGGGACGCAGCCATTCGCTGTCGCTCGACGTCCATGCGCAATGGGCGAACATGAACAAGACCGGGCAGTGGCGCTACACGCCGCCGACGCATGTCGTCGCGGCCTTCCTCGAGGCGCTGCGCCTGCACGAGGCGGAAGGCGGCGTCGCCGGCCGCGGCGCGCGCTATACGCTGAACCGCGACGTCGTGGTGGCCGGCATGCGCGCGCTCGGTTTCGAGACGTTGCTCAAGGATCGCTGGCTGTCGCCGATCATCGTCACCTTCTTCAGCCCTGCGCATCCGAACTTCGCCTTCGACAGGTTCTACGAACTGATGAAGGACAAGGGCTTCATCATCTATCCGGGCAAGCTCACGGTCGTGGACTCCTTCCGCATCGGCTGCATCGGCCAGATGGACGAGCATGTCATGCGCCGCGTGGTCGAAGCAGCCTCCCAGTCGCTGAACGAAATGGGCGTCGACACCGCCGCCCCGTCCCCCGCCGCTATCGCCGAGCGCGCCAAGCTCGCCGCCTGAAGGTCTTTTGAGGATTTCCGATGAACCAGATGTCTCCCGTCAACGTCATGGCCAACGGCCGTTCCTATGCCTGGCCGCGCGTGCCGGCCATCGCCATCTGCCTCGACGGCTGCGAGCCGGCCTATCTCGATGAAGCTATTCATGCCGGACTGATGCCAGCGCTCGAAAAGATCAAGAAGAAGGGCACGGTACGCTTTGCTCATTCGGTGATCCCGAGCTTCACCAACCCCAACAATCTGTCGATCGCCACCGGCCGGCCGCCAGCTGTGCACGGCATCTGCGGCAACTACCTCTACAACCCGGAGACGGGCGAGGAGGTGATGATGAACGACCCGAAGTTCCTGCGCGCGCCGACGGTGTTCCAGGCCTTCTACGATGCAGGCGCCAAGGTGGCGGTGGTGACAGCCAAGGACAAGCTCAGGGCACTGCTCGGCAAGGGACTGAAGTTCGACGACGGCCGGGCGATGTGCTTCTCGGCCGAGAGGTCCGACACCACGACAAAAGCCGAGCACGGCATCGACAACGCGTCGAAGCATTTCGGCCTGCCCGTGCCCGAGGTCTATTCCGCGGAACTTTCGGAATTCGTCTTCGCCGCCGGCGTGCAACTCCTGAAGGAATTCCGGCCGGACGTGATGTATCTTACCACCACCGACTACGTGCAGCACAAATACGCGCCGGGCGTGTCCCAGGCCAACGCCTTCTACGAGATGTTCGACAAATATCTGGCGCAGCTGGATGCGCTGGGCGCGGCGATCGTCGTCACCGCCGACCACGGCATGAAGCCGAAGCACCATGCCGACGGCTCGCCCAACGTGGTCTATGTGCAGGACCTTCTCGACGAATGGCTGGGCAGGGACGCCGCCCGTGTCATCCTGCCGATCACCGACCCCTATGTCGTGCATCATGGGGCGCTGGGCTCCTTCGCCACCGCCTACCTTCCCAAAGGCGCGGACCGCGAGGCGGTGATGGAAAAGCTGCGCAAGGTTGAGGACATCATCCTGGTGCTCGGCCGCGAGGAAGGCTGCGCCCGCTTCGAACTGCCCGAGGACCGCATGGGCGACATCATCCTGATCTCGGGCGAGAACAAGACGATCGGCACGTCCGAACACCGGCACAATCTGGCCGCGCTCGACGAGCCGCTGCGCTCGCATGGCGGGCTGACCGAGCAGGAGGTGCCCTTCATCGTCAACCGCGTGCTGCCGGACCTGCCGAACGAGCCGGTCCTGCGCAACTTCGACGCCTTCTACTACGCGACGATGGCGGCCGCGCTGGCATAGGTGGGCGCTGTCGACCCCCACTCCGCCGGGCTTCGCCCGGCACCTCTCCCCGATCGACGGGGGAGAGGAAGGGCGCCAGGGCTGTCTGCGGCTTAGCCTGCAAACGTCGGGGCGCTGACTTCGCAAGATTTCCTCTCCCCCGTCGATCGGGGGAGAGGTGGCCCGAAGGGCCGGAGCGGGGGTCGACCCCGCGACGTATCCAAGACTGGAACCAACCCATGACCCAACTCGATCCCGCCATCAAAGTCCGCCACGAACCGATGCGCATCGCCGGCGAGAAGGTCGACGCCGAGCAGAGGCTGGAAGTGCGCTTCCCCTGGAACGATACCGTCATCGGCACGGTGCCCGCGGGCGGGGCGGAGCATGCCAGGCGCGCCTTCGAGATCGCGGCTGCCTACCAGCCGAAGCTGACGCGCTACGAGCGGCAGAAGATCCTGCTCAGGACCGCCGAGCTGCTCAATGCCCGCAAGGACGAGCTGTCGGATCTCATCACGCTGGAGCTCGGCATCTCCAAGCAGGATTCGCTCTACGAAGTCGGACGTGCGTTCGACGTTTTTACGCTCAGCGGTCAGTTGGCCATCCAGGACGACGGGCAGATATTTTCCTGCGATCTCACACCGCATGGCAAGCAGCGCAAGATCTTCACCATCCGCGAGCCGCTCAACGCGATCTCGGCGATCACCCCGTTCAACCATCCGCTCAACATGGTGTCGCACAAGGTGGCGCCGGCGATCGCCACCAACAATTGCGTGGTGGTCAAGCCGACCGAGCTGACGCCGATCACCGCGCTGATGCTGGCCGACATCCTCTACGAGGCCGGTCTGCCGCCCGAAATGCTTTCGGTCGTCACCGGCTGGCCCGCCGATATCGGCGACGAGATGATCGTCAACCCCAATATCGACCTCATCACCTTCACCGGCGGCGTGCCGGTCGGCAAGATGATCGCGTCGAAGGCCGGCTACAAGCGCCAAGTGCTGGAGCTCGGCGGCAACGATCCGCTGATCATCCTCAACGATCTTTCGGACGAGGATCTGGCGAAGGCCGCCGATCTGGCTGTCGCGGGCGCCACCAAGAATTCCGGCCAGCGCTGCACGGCAGTGAAGCGCATCCTGGTGCAGGAAAAGGTGGCCGACCGTTTCGTGCCGATGGTGTTGGATCGTGCCAAGGCGATCCGCTTCGGCGATCCGCGCGACCCGGCAACGCAGCTCGGCACGGTGGTGCACGAGAAGGCTGCGGCGCTGTTCGAAAGCCGTGTCCACATGGCGGCCGAGCAAGGCGCCGAAGTGCTCTACAATCCAGGCCGCAAGGGCGCGCTGCTGCCGCCGATCGTCGTCGACCGCGTGCCGCACCAGTCCGAGCTGGTGATGGAGGAAACTTTTGGGCCGATCGTGCCGATCGTGCGCGCGCCGGACGATGACGAAGCGCTGATCGCGCTATCGAATTCGACTGCTTTCGGCCTGTCGTCGGGCGTCTGCACCAACGACTTCCGCCGCATGCAGAAATACATAACCGGCCTCAAGGTCGGCACCGTCAACATCTGGGAAGTGCCGGGATACCGCATCGAGATGAGCCCGTTCGGCGGCATCAAGGATTCGGGCAACGGCTACAAGGAAGGCGTCATCGAGGCGATGAAGAGCTACACCAACGTCAAGACCTTCTCCTTGCCTTGGTAAGTGCCGTGGCTGATACCTTCGATCTCGCGGTTGTCGGCTCCGGCATCATAGGGCTCGCCCATGCGCTTGCCGCCGCCCGGCGTGGTTTGCGTGTCGTCGTTATCGATCGCGACCAGAAGGCGAATGGTGCCTCGATCCGCAATTTCGGCCTCGTCGTCGTGACCGGGCAGGAGCCAGGGCCGTCGCGCCGGCTAGCCGAGCGCAGCCGTGCGATCTGGCTCGAGCTCGCGAACGAGGCGGGGATCGAGATCCTGCATCGCGGCAAGCTGATCGCGGCGCAGCGGCCGGAAGCGCTCGCGCTGCTCGAAACCTTCAAGTCCGGCGAGCATGGCGGCGAATGCAAGCTTCTGACCGCGCGTGAGGCGGTCGCGCAGCAGGCCGGCCTTGACGAGAAAGCAATCATCGGCGGGCTCTACAGCCCGTTCGAGTTGCGCGTGGAGTCCCGCGAGGTGCTGCCGCGGCTGGCGTCGTTCCTGGCTGAGAAGTTCCGCGTCGTGTTCCGCACCGGCGTATCGGTGACCGAGATCGCGCCGCCCTTCGTCGAAACCAGCGCGGGACGTGTCCATGCGCAAAAGGTCGTCGTCTGTCCCGGCGACGATTTCAGCTCGCTTTATCCGGAACTGATCGGCAAGCACGGCGTGCAGCGCTGCAAGCTGCAGATGCTGCGGCTGGCCGCCCCCGGTTTCCGGCTCCAGTCGGCGCTGATGTCCGATCTCAGCCTGTTGCGCTATGGCGGTTTCGCCGGCCTTCCTGAAGCCGCCGTATTGCGAAGCAAGCTGGGCGAGCAGCGCGGGGCCGCGCTGGCCAACGGCGTTCACCTGATCGTCGTGCAGAGCGCTGACGGTTCGCTGGTCGTTGGCGACTCCCATCATTATGGGCTCACGCTCGATCCATTCGGATCGGAAGCCGTCGACCAATTGATCCTCGATGAATTCAAGACATTGTTCGGCATGGTGCCGAACGTGCTTGCGCGCTGGACGGGATATTACGCTTCAGCGAAGAATGCCGTGCTGCGCGACACCCCGCATGAAGACGTGCGGCTGGTGATCGTCACCAGCGGCACCGGCGCCAGCACCGGCTTCGGGCTTGGCGAGGAGACCATAACGGAGTTGTTCGGCCAATGACGCTCATCCATACCGAAGGCGAATCCAACAAGGCCGCCGCCCGACAGGAATGGAGCGCGAGGCAGAGCCACGCGCCTTCGCAGGAGCTTTTGCGCCGCGACGCCGACGCCTTCCTGCACCAGAGCCTTTCCAGCCCCTGCGTCTCTGCCATCGCCAAGGCGGAAGGCATCTGGATCGAGGACACGGCCGGACGCCGTTACATGGATTTCCACGGCAACAGCGTCCACCATATCGGCTACGGCCATCCGCGGCTCAAGGAAGCGATCGCCAAGCAGATGGATGAATTGCCGTTCTCTCCGCGCCGCTTCACTTGCGAGCCGGCGGTCGAGCTTGCCGAGACGCTCGGCAAGCTGGCGCCGGGGGACCTCGGCAAGGTGCTGTTCACGACGGGCGGCTCCGACGCGATCGAGGTCTCGCTGAAGCTGGCGCGCGCCGCCACCGGCCGGTTCAAGACGCTGTCGTTCTGGGACGCGTTTCATGGCGCCGGTTTCGGCGCTTCCAGCGTCGGCGGCGAGGCGACCTTCCGCTCCGGCATCGCCGGGCCGCTTTTGCCCGGCGCCGAGCATGTTGCGCCCTGGGCGCCCAATAATTGCCCGTACGGCACCAATTCGCTGGAGGACTCGGCGCGCGCGTGCGCCAACATGATCGCTTACGTGCTGGGGCGCGAGGGCGATTTCGCCGCCTTCATCGCCGAGCCGATGCGCGCGACGCCGCTGGTGCCGGCGCCTGGCTTCTGGAAGGCAGTGCGCGAGGCCTGCGACCGGCACGGCACGCTGTTGATCTTCGACGAAATCCCGACCGGCCTCGGCAAGACCGGAAAATTCTTCGCCTCCGAGCATGACGGCGTGACGCCCGACATCATCGTGCTCGGCAAGTCGCTCGGCGGCGGCATCCTGCCGATCGCCTCGGTGATCGCGCGGCGCGATCTCGACGTCGCCGGCGACTATGCGATCGGCCACTACACGCATGAGAAGAACCCGGTGACGGCGCGCGCCGCGCTGACCACCATCGCCATTGTCCGCGAGGAAGGCCTGGTCGAGCGCTCGGCCGAACTTGGCGCCCATGCGCTGGCGCGTATGAACGACCTCATGCGGCGCTCGCCATTCGTCGGCGACGTCAGGGGCAGGGGGCTGATGTTCGGCGTCGAGATGGTCGAGGACAAGGCAAGCCGTGCCCCGGCGCGGGCTCTTGCCGAGCGGATCTATTATCGCTGCCTCGACCAGGGGCTGAGCTTCAAGATCAGCCAGGGCAATGTGCTGACGCTGTCGCCGCCGCTGGTGATTGCGCGCGCCGATCTCGACCGGGCGCTCGACATCGTCGAGGCCGCCGTGCTGGCGGCGTGAACCCGATGAAGGCTGTCCGCACCGACAGGGAGCTCGAATGCCCGGGGATCGACGCGGGCCTGAGGGCGCGCGGTGTCGAGCTGGTGACGTTGCCGGACGGAATTCCGGAAGCCGAGCTGATGGCGGCGGTCGCCGACGTCGACCTTATCCTGATGTGCTACACGCCGATCACCGCGCGGGTCATCGAGGCGGCGCCCAGACTCAAGGGCATCGTCAAATACGGCGTCGGCATCGACGCCATCGATATCCAGGCGGCGACGCGGCGCGGCATTCCGGTCGTCAATGTTCCCGAATATGCCGAGGAGACGGTGGCCGAGGGCGCCTTCGCGTTGATGATCGCGCTGGCGAAACGGCTGCCGGCGATTACGGCCGCTGTCTCGCGCGACGGCTGGATCTGGCCCGAGCAGCGCTGGCTCGGACGCGACATTGCCGGATCGACGCTAGGCCTGGTGGGCTGCGGCAAGATCGGCCGCAGCATGGCGCGCATGGCGGGGCAGGGGTTTCGGGCGCGGGTGCTCGGCTTCGATCCGGGCATCGACGCTGCGACGATGCAAGATGCAGGGATCGAGAAGATCGACGATTTGCATGCCATGCTCGGCGCCTGCGATTTCGTGTCGATCCACTGCGTCCTGAACGAGCAGACACGCGGCCTGATCGGCGGCCGAGAACTCGCCTGTATGAAGCCTTCGGCCATCCTCATCAACGTCTCGCGCGGGGCGCTGATCGACGAGGCAGCGCTTGTCGAAGCGATCGTTGCCGGACGCATCGCCGCAGCCGGGCTCGACGTCTACTCGCTGGAGCCGCTGGCCAGGTCCGGCCATCCGATGAGCGCGCTTTTCGATCGCGACAATGTGATCCTGTTTCCGCACCTCACCTTCTTCACGCATGAGGCGATGCGCCGGCTTGAGGATGACACTTTGGCCCGCTGTTTCGAGGTGCTCGAAGGTCGGCCGGTAACGATCCGCTCGCGCGACCCGCGCTTGCGCGCGCAGACGACGGGCGTCGAATTTCGCTGAAGAATCCGTCATTTCCGTGAGGTATCGCAACCAGGAGTGCAGGAGAACACGCCTGCAACGGCCATGCGACAGTTCCGTGACAAATATCAGCAGAGACTTGCCAGTCATAAAATAAATAGATTTTACTTATCGATCGGCGACCCTCAAAGTTGACACAACGACGACATGCACCAGCGCTACTGAGCCCTTGGCGGGCCGACCAACGCCATCACGAGTGCGTCGCAGATTGTGCCTTTCAATCAAAGGGGAACTGACCATGAAATCGCGAAATCTCACCGTAGCTCTGGCCTTTACCGCGGCACTGTTGGGCTCGTCGGCGCTCATCGCGCCGGCCTTCGCCGACGGCGTCGTCACCATCTACTCGGCCGATGGCCTGCATGACGGCAATGGCAGCTGGTACGAGACCGAGTTCGCCGCCTTCACCAAGGCCACCGGCATCACCGTGCAGTATATCGAGGGCGGTTCGGGCGGCGTCGTCGAACGCGTGGCCAAGGAGAAGTCGAACCCGCAGGCCGACGTTCTCGTCACGCTGCCGCCCTTCATCCAGCGTGCCGCAGCCGACGGCTTGCTGCAGGATTTCAAGCCCGAAGGCTCCGACCAGATCGATGGCGGCACCGACAAGTACCGGCCGCTGGTCAACAACTACATGAACTTCATCTACAACAGCGCCGTGCTGTCGGAAGCGCCGAAGAGCTACAACGACCTGCTCGATCCGAAATTCAAGGGCAAGATCCAGTATTCGACGCCCGGCCAGGCCGGCGACGGCACCGCTGTCATGCTTGAGATCATCCACGCCTTCGGCGGCGAGGACGCCGGCTTCGAATTCATGAAGAAGCTGCAGGACAACAATGTCGGCCCGTCCGCCTCGACCGGCAAGCTGACCGCGTTGGTCAACAAGGGCGAGTTGCATGTCGCCAATGGCGACCTGCAGATGAACATGTCGCAGATGGCCGACAACCCGAACATCAAGGTGTTCTGGCCCGCGGGCCCGGACGGCACCCACTCCACCTTCGCGCTGCCCTATGAGATCGGCCTGGTCACCGGCGCGCCCAACAGCGACAACGGCAAGAAGCTGATTGAGTTCCTGCTCTCCAAGGAAGCGCAGTCGACGGTAAGCTCGGTCGCGCTCGGCATGCCGGCCCGCAAGGACGTGAAGCCGGACGACACCAATTTCGCCAAGGCGCAGGAGGCGATGAAGGGCGTGACCATCTGGGCGCCGAACTGGGACGATGCGCTCACCAAGCTGCCCGACTACGTCAAGAAGTGGAACGAAGCGACGGGAAGTTGATCTTCTGGTGGGCAAATCCGGAGGAGCAGCCATGTCGGTGCCCGCTTTCACGGGAAGCAATGTCATGGACGTCGACGCCGCGAAAATTCGCGGCGCCGGCTCCAATGTCCACTTCGACAAGGTCAGTGTCGCCTATGGCGGGCATGTCGTGCTGCATCCGCTGACGCTCGACATCGCGCCTGGCGAGATCCTGGCGATGATCGGGCCCTCCGGCTCCGGCAAGACGACGGCGCTCCGGGCCGTCGCCGGCTTCGTCCGGCCGGCCAGCGGCCGCATCCGCATCGGCGCCACCGACGTGACCGATCTCCCGCCCTATGAGCGCGGGCTCGGCATGGTGGTGCAGAATTACGCGTTGTTTCCGCATATGCGGGTCGAAGACAACGTCGCCTTTGGTCTGAGAGCCCAAGGCGCCGACAAGGCGCTGGTTGCCGAGCGCGTCAAGGACTCGCTTGCGACCGTCGGCATGTCGGGCTTTGCCAAACGCTATCCGCGCGAGCTTTCCGGCGGCCAGCAGCAGCGTGTCGCCATCGCGCGGGCGCTTGCGGTCAGGCCGCGCGTGCTCCTGCTCGACGAGCCGCTTTCGGCGCTGGACGCGCAGATCAGGCGCAACATGGTCGAGGAGATCGCCAAGCTGCATCGCGACCTGCCTGGACTGACGATTCTCTATGTCACCCACGACCAGACCGAAGCGCTGACGCTTGCCGACAAGATCGCCATCATGCGCGACGGCCGGGTGTCCTCGCACGGGCCGACGGGGGAACTTTACCGCCGACCGCCGAACCGCTTCACGGCCGAGTTCCTCGGCCGCGCGAATCTTTTGCCGGTGACCGTCGCGGAAGGCGCCGGGCCGAAGGGACTGGCCAAGGCGAAGCTCGGCGATGCCGTGCTTGCGGGCGCCGCGCGCGGCGAAAAGCCCGGCGACAAGACCTTGCTCTGCATCAGGCCACAGCATCTGAGCCTCACCGGCGACGAGGAACACACCAACCGGATCGTCGGCACGCTGAAGGAAGTGCACTGGCAGGGCGAACTCACCCATCTGGTGCTCGATGTCGACGGCACGCCGGTGCGCGTCTCGGCGACCAGGCTGCCGGTGAGCCTGCCGGAGCGCGGCTCGGCGATGCCGCTGTTCTTCACGCCCGGCGACACCTCGCTCGTTCCGGAAGACGTCCGTGGCTGACGCGGCCGTCATTCCCGCGCAGATAACCAGAAAGGTGCCCGGCCGGCTCTGGATCGTGCCGCCGGCGGCGCTGCTGGCGCTGCTGTTCTTCTATCCGTTGGTGCTGATCGTCCAGCAGGCTTTTACCGACGACAGCGGCATGGCCAATGTCGCCGAATTCGTGCGTGTGCTGCATGCGCGCTTCTTCCTCAACGCGCTCATCAACACCATCACCATTTCGGTCGCCGCGACCGCCGGATGCCTTATCGTCGGGCTGGTGTTGGGACTGATCCTCGCCTTCGTGCCGTTTCCCGGCAGCGGCGTGATCGCCCGGCTGATCGACACCTTCATCGCCTTGCCGACCTTCCTGGTGACGCTTGCCTTCACCTTCCTCTACGGCTCGGCCGGTATGCTCAACGCCGGGCTGATGGAAGTGTTCTCGCTGCAGGCGTCGCCCGTCAACTTCCTCTACTCGACCTGGGGCGTGGTCCTGGCCGAGGTCACCGTCTACTCGCCCTTCGTGCTGCGTCCGCTGCTCGCCGCGTTTTCGCTGGTCGATCGCGGCCAGATCGAAGCGGCGAGCGTGCTTGGCGCGCGGCCGTTCCGCATCGTTCGCCAGGTCATTCTGCCCGCCGCCGTTCCGGCGCTGATTGCCGGCGGCAGCCTCTGCCTTTTGTTGACGGTCAACGAATTCGGCATCGTGCTGTTCATCGGCGCCAAGGGCGTCATCACTTTGCCGCTGCTCATCTACAGCAAGGCCATCCAGGAATCGGCCTATCAGATCGCCTGCATCATCGCCGTCATCAACATCGCGCTGTCGCTCGGGCTGTTCGGCCTCTACCGGTTCGCCGCCGGCCGGCTGGGAGCATAAAGATGCTGGTCTGGTCGCGCCCCGGTCGCATGCTGATCTGGACAGTCTTCGCGCTGTTGTTCGGCGTCTTGTTCCTGGCTCCGCTCGCCGTCATCCTGCTCTCCAGCCTGGCCGACCAGTGGAACGGCGTGCTGCCGAGCGGACTGACGGTCGAGCACTACAGCGATGTCATGCAGGGCGCCGCGTGGAAAGCGGTGCAGGCCAGTCTGATCACCGGCTGTCTTGCCAGCGCGCTGGCCCTGGTCAGCGGCACCTGGGCGGCGCTCGCGCTGCGTGTCCAGGACGCCACGCTGGCGAGAGTGCTCGGGCTTTTGTTCTTCATCCCAAGCGCGGTGCCTTCGGTGTCCGTGGGTCTCGGCTTGCTGGTTGCCTTCAGCCATCCGCCGCTGCTGCTCAACGGTACGATCGCCATCGTCATGGTCGCGCATTTCGTGCTGATCTCGGCCTTCACCTTCGGCAATGTCTCGGCCGGGCTGGCGCGGCTTTCGCCGGACTTCGAGCAAGTGGCGTCGAGCCTCGGGGCGCGTCCTGCGTACCGACTCTGGCATGTCACGCTGCCATTGCTCACGCCTTACCTGGTCGCCGCCTTCGGCTTGAGCTTCGCGCTGTCGATGGGCGAGCTCGGCGCGACGGTGATGGTTTATCCGCCGGGCTGGGTGACGCTGCCGGTATCGATCTTCAGCCTGACCGATCGCGGCGACGTCTTCGCGGGCGCGGCGCTGACCATGGTGCTCGTCGCCGTGACGCTGTTGCTGCTGCTCGGGCTGGAGCGGCTGACCGGACGCCAGACGCGATAGCGCCTTGTTTCGACGCAATTCCGGACGGAAGGCTACGGCGAAGCCGCCGAGCCTGACCGCGTCACACTTTTCTTGGAATTGCCTTTAGCCCACCGGCTTCTGCAGCACGTCGAACTGCGGATTGGTTTCCGAAAAGATCGGCAAGGCCGCGGCGCCGAGGACGGACGTGTCCTTTCCCGCGGCGCCCACCACGACGCGTGGCGCGACGCGGGCTCTGGTCGAGCTCACCGAGAGATGGAGCGGTTCGAGCCGGCCGGCCAGCGCCTCGATCACAGGCAGCGGCATGAAGCCGCCGAGCACGACGGTCTCGGGATCGAGCGCCATTTCCAGGATATCGATCGCCTGCCGCAGCGGATCGACCGCCTCGGCGAGCCAGGCTTCGAACCGGCTGTCGCCCTTTGCCAAAAGCTCTTCCAGCAGGTCGGGAGAAGCATGGTCGGGATCCGGCAGGTCGAGCTTGTCATAGGCAGCGCGCAGCGAGACGTAGCGCTCGAGGCAGCCGCGCTTGCCGCAATCGCAGGGCAGGCCGCCTGGCTTGACGATGATGTGGCCGATCTCGCCGGCATTGTGGCGAGAGCCCTTGTAGAGATGGCCGTCGAGGAAAAGGCCGGCGCCGAGGCCCGTCCCGATGAAGAGATAGACAAAGCTGCCGAGCTTGCGTGCAACGCCATAAAGCCGCTCGCCGATGGCTGCCGCCGTGGCGTCATTCTCGACGGTGACGGTGATGCCTGTGAGCCGTTCCAGTTCGTCGGCGACCGGAAAGTCGTGCCAGCCGGGAAGGGCCGTCGGGCCGACCGAAGTCATGCCTTCGACGCCGAACGGCCCGGGCATCGCCATGCCGGCGCCAAGCAGTCTTGTCCGGTCCAGTCGGCAGGTTGCGATCAGGTCGCTTGAGATCGCGGCAAGCAGGGGCATGGCCTCAGTGGGAGTCGGCCGGTCGACATGTCTCTCGATGCGCGCGCGCACGGCGCCGGAAAGATCTGTGACGACGCCAACGGCTAGCTGGTGGTCGAGCTGCAGGCCGATCGAATAACCGCCATCCGGGTTGATGGAGTAGGGAACGGCGGGCTGGCCGCGCGCGCCTTTCAGCGTTGCTTCAGGACGCAGCAGCCCGGCCGCTTCCAATTCCTCGACGATGTTGGAGATGGTCTGCGACGACAGCGCTGTCAGCCTGGCGATCGCGGCCCGCGACAGCGCGCCGTTGACGCGGATCGCTTCGATCACAACGCGCCGATTGTGCGATTTCGCCTGCTCGAGATTTGTGCCGGAGATGGCTTTTTTGAGGGTCATGCGGTCGTTACCAGTCACGGAAACTGTAGATTGCTACTTTAGAAAATCAAGTTGATTTAATTATATCGACGCTGAGTAATTGGCCAAAAGCCTCAGCCAACCCGCAGGCTCGCAGCCGAAATATCGGAATTTGGTGGTGATGAACATGCTGGCGCGGCGTGGTCGTAAGTCCTGAGCCTAGATTGTTTTACGCAATTCCGGACGGAAAACCGCTTCGCACTTTTCCTGGAATTGCTTTGACCCGCGACCAATTGGGCAGGAACGATCTCGCGGCTGACGCATTTTGCTTCGCGTCAGCAGTCGAGGGACCCGATGCGCATAGCCCATGTCGCGCCGCTCTACGAATCCGTGCCGCCGAAACTTTATGGCGGCACCGAGCGGATCGTCTTCTACATCACCGAAGCACTCGTCGAGCTCGGGCATGACGTCACGCTGTTCGCGAGCGGCGACAGCGAGACATCGGCGCGACTGGTGCCAGGTCGCGACCAGGCGATCCGCCTCGACCGGCGGCCGAAGAAATCGGAAATCGCCGCGCATCTGGCGATGCTCGCCGATGTTCGTGAGCGCGCCGGCGAGTTCGACGTCATCCATTTCCATCTCAGCCACTTCCTGCATTTTCCGTTTTTCGAAGAGACCGCGGGTCGCACGGTGACGACGCCGCATGGCCGGCTCGACTATGTCGACCTGGCGCCGGCCTACCAACGTTTCCCGCGTTTCCCGATGATCTCGATTTCACAAAGCCAGAAGCGCGGTTTGCCGGATGCGAATTGGCTCGCCACGATCCATCACGGATTGCCGCTCGATGCCTATCAGCCGACTTATCAGCCGCAAGCGGAAGAGCCGTATCTGGCCTTCCTCGGACGCCTGTCCCGCGACAAGCGGCCGGACCGCGCCATCGAGATCGCGCGGCGGTCCGGGTTGAAGTTGAAGCTGGCGGCCAAGATCGGCGACGACGACCGCGCTTATTTCCGTGACAACATCGAGGCGCTCATCGATGGCGACCGCATCGACTATGTCGGTGAGATCACGGAAGACGAGAAGGCCGAATTCCTGGGCAACGCGGCAGGCCTGCTGTTCCCCATCGACTGGCCGGAACCGTTCGGCCTCGTCGCGATCGAGGCCATGGCCTGCGGCACGCCGGTGATCGCCTGGAACAACGGCGCCCTGCCGGAGATCGTCGACAATGGCGTCACCGGCTTCGTCGTGGCCAATGTCGAGGATGCGGTCGCATCTATGCCCGCGCTTCTCGAACTCGACCGACGGCAGGTGAGGGCAGTCTTCGAGAAAAGGTTCTCGGCGACAAGAATGGCGCGCGACTACCTTTCTGCCTATATGCGTCTGACCGGCATGCCGGAGGCCAAGGCCTCCTGACCTTGGATGATTTCAGGTCTGTTCGACCTGAAATCTGAATCCGGCACTAAATCAAAGAGATAGAGCATGATGTCGTCCGAAAACCGCTTCACACTTTTCGGCATCATGCTCTAGGGTGGGGCAACCGAAAGAGGTGACGAATGACGGAGCTCGACGAGCGCAAGCTCGATCCTGCCGTGGCCCTTTCCTCGCTCGACGAGACGGCGCCGCGAGAACCGCACCGGCTTTTTGCTCTCAAGCAGGGCGACTGCTTCGCCGTCGCCGACGCCTATGGCGACATCAGGGGCGCCGGCGACGGCTTCTTCCGCGATGACACGCGCGTGCTGTCCGAATTCCGGCTGACCATCGGCGGCAGGCCGATGTCGCTGCTCGGCGCATCGCTCAGCCAGGACAATGTGCTGTTCACGTCCAACCTGACCAACCTGCCTATTCAAAGCGCTGCCGGCCGCGATATGCCGCAGGGCGCGATCCATATCGAGCGCGTCAGGCTGATCTGGCAGGACAGGCTGTTCGAGCGCATCACGCTTTCCAACTACAGCCGCGAGCATTCCACCATCACCGCCTCGCTGCATTTCGCCGCCGACTTTCGCGACATGTTCGAGGTGCGCGGCTCCACCCGGATGAAGCGGGGCACCACGCATATCGCCAAGACCGACAAGACCTCGGTCCTGCTCGGCTATGATGGCCTGGACGGTTTGCCGCGACTTTCGGCAATCTCCTTTTCGCAGGCGCCAGACCAGTTGAGCGACAATCGCGCCGATTTCCTCATCGCCGTGACCAAGCGCAGTCAAAAGGTGCTTTACGTCGAGGTCGGCCCCGCGGTCGCCGACGCGCCCGATCGCGACCGCTTCCGCGCCGCGGCGGCGCGCGCGCGGTTCGGCATGCGCGCCAAGCGCAGGCACGGCGCCACGGTGCACAGCTCGGGGCGCGTGTTCAACGATTGGGTCGAGCGCGCCCGCGCCGATGTGGCGCTGCTCACCACCGAGCTTTCGACCGGGCCTTATCCCTATGCCGGCATCCCGTGGTTTTCGACCGCGTTCGGCCGCGACGGCGTGATCTCGAGCCTGCAGATGCTTTGGCTCAATCCCGGACTGGCGCGCGGCGTGCTGGCTTTTCTGGCCGAGCACCAGGCGACGGAGACTTCGCCCTTCAGCGATTCCCAGCCCGGCAAGATCATGCACGAGACACGCAAGGGCGAGATGGCGGCGCTGCGCGAGCTTCCCTTCGGCCGCTATTACGGCGGTGTCGACACCACGCCGCTCTATATCCATCTGGCTTCCGCCTATGCCGACCGCACCGGCGACATGGCCTTCATCGACAAGCTTTGGCCCTCGCTGAAGGCTGCCGCCGAATGGACAGAGGAGGCGAGCCGCGCCACCGGCTTCGTCACCTACCAGCGCGCCGCCGAGTCCGGCCTCGCCAACCAGGGGTGGAAGGACAGCTTCGATTCGGTCTTCCACGCCGACGGCCGCATCCCCAAGGGGCCGATCGCACTGGTCGAGGTGCAAGGCTATGTCTTTGCCGCCTTTCGCGGCCTGGCGGCGCTCGCGCGCCGCCGCGGCGAATTCGCGGATGCCGAGCACTGGGAAAACCGCGCCGAGGAAATGCGGGTCGCCGTGGAACGCGATTTCTGGCTGGACGACCTGAATTTCTACGCCTTGGCCATCGATGGCGAAGGCCAGCCCTGCAAGGTTCGAACGACAAATGCCGGGCACCTGCTTTTCGTCGGGCTGCCGCAGCCCGAGCGCGCCAGGCTGGTCGCCGACCAGTTGCTGTCGGCCGCCTTCCATTCCGGCTGGGGACTGCGGACGCTCGCCGACGACGCGGTGTTCTTCAACCCGATGTCCTACCACAACGGCTCGATCTGGCCGCACGATACCGCGCTTTGCGGCGTGGGCCTCGCCCGCTACGGCGAACGCGACAGCGTGGTGCGGCTGATGAGCGGTACTTTCGAATCGGCCGTGCATTTCAATATGCGGCTGCCTGAATTGTTCTGCGGCTTCGCCCGGGCGCCGGGCGAAGCGCCAATCGCCTATCCGGTGGCCTGCCTGCCGCAGGCCTGGTCGGCAGGCTCCACCTTCATGCTGATGCAGGCCTGTCTGGGCCTGGAAATCGATGGCTGGGAAGGCGAATTGCATGTCACGCGCCCAAGGCTGCCGATCGGTATCGATACTCTCATGCTCCGGCATCTGAGCGTCGGGGACAAGGTCGTCGACTTGACCTTCCAGCGGGTAGGCGACCGTGTCGCCGCCTTCCTTTCCGATCGTCATGAAGGCCAGGTGCCGCTTATCGTGCGGACTTAGAAGAAGGCGTCGCAAGCCCGCGTTCAACAATCGAAAAATGTCGGAACCCCTGGCCGGTTCGTGCGTTGCACAGCTGGACCGGTCTGCCGTCCGCAGCCGGCAAGAACGAAAAACAAAAGAGCGGACAGCCGGAGGCAGCCTGGCATTTCAATGACACAATATAGCGTTCTGTTACTGGTCCTCATTCTGGCAAGCCTTGGACTTTCCGCATTCGCGATTTTCATTTCGATATCCCGATACCGCCGCAATCACCCGAGGGCCGCGGCTTCGCCGGCTTCCGGCGACGACTTTGCCACCGAGGCCGCGCGCAAGGTGCTGCGCGAGTTCGAGAAGAACGGGCAGTCGGTCGACGCGGCGCTGGTCACATGGTCGCCGGAGACGTTGCGCAAGATCCTCGCGGACGAGTTGCCGGATGCGCAGGTCATCATCGTCTCCAATCGCGAGCCTTATATCCACAACGAAACCAGGGACGGCGACGTCGAGCTTGTCGTGCCGGCGAGCGGGCTGGTCTCGGCGCTGGAACCGATCACGCGCGCTTGCGCCGGCACCTGGATCGCCTATGGCGGCGGCAGCGCGGACCGGACGGTGGTGGACAGGAACGACCGTATGCAAGTGCCGCCCGGCAATCCTTCCTACACGCTGCGCCGCGTCTGGCTGAGCGACGACGAATATCAAGGCTATTATCTTGGCTTCGCCAATGAGGGGCTGTGGCCGCTCTGCCACATCGCGTTCACGCGTCCGATCTTCCGCGAATCGGACTGGGAGGCCTATGAGGCCGTCAACCGCAAATTCGCCGAGACGGTGGTTGCCGAGGCGCGCAACGAGCGGCCGATCGTGCTGGTCCAGGACTATCACTTCGCGCTTCTGCCGCGCATGATCCGCGAGCGCCTGCCGGAGGCGATCGTCATCACCTTCTGGCACATACCATGGCCGAACTCGGAAGTGTTCAGCATCTGCCCGTGGCGCGAGCGCATCCTCGACGGCCTGCTCGGCAGCTCGATCGTGGGCTTCCACACCCAGTTCCACGCCAACAACTTCACCGAAAGCGTCGACCGTTTCATGGAAAGCCGGATCGAGCGAGCCGACGCTGCCATTTCCTATGGCGGCCAGGTGACGCTGGTGCATTCCTATCCGATCTCGATCGAGTGGCCGGTCGAGCTGCTGAAAACTCTTCCGACCGTCGAGGAGTGCAGGGCGCGCGTGCGCAAGCGGTTCAGAATTCCAGCGGGCGCCAAGCTCTGCGTCGGCGTCGAGCGTCTCGATTACACCAAAGGCATCCTCGATCGCTTCCATGCGCTTGAGGAACTGTTCATCCGTCATCCAGAAACGGTCGGCAACGTGGTATTCCTGCAGATCGCTGCACCAAGCCGGGGCACGCTGCCTGCCTACAAGCAGCTTCACGACGAATGCCTGCGCTATGCCGACGAGCTCAACCAGCGCTACGGCAGCAAATCCTATCAGCCGGTCGTCATGGTGGCCGAGCACCATGCGCAAGCCTCGGTCTATGAGCTTTATCGCGCCGCCGACATCTGCCTCGTCACCAGTCTGCATGACGGCATGAATCTCGTCGCCAAGGAGTTCGTGGCGTCGCGCGACGACGAGCAGGGCGTGCTACTGCTCAGCACCTTCGCCGGCGCCTCGCGCGAATTGCTGGAGGCGCTGATCGTCAATCCCTACGACGCGGCGATGATGAGCGAGACGATGCTGCAGGCGCTGACCATGGGAACGGACGAGCAGCACGAGCGCATGCGGCGCATGCGCGACATCGTGCGCGATAACAATGTCTACCGCTGGGCCGGCAGCATGCTGCTCGACGCGGCGCGACTGAGAAAGCGTGGCGACCTCGACCGGGTCACCGCCTTATACGACCGGCCGACCGGCCCCACCGGGGACAATGTCGTCTCCATGTTCGAACGCAAACAGGCAGTCGGATTCCGATGACCATTCAAGCAGACCTTACCCCGCCGCTGCCCGAAGGCCGGTGGGCGCTTTTCCTCGATATCGACGGCACCTTGCTGGAGCATGCGGCGCATCCCGACGCCGTCTCGGTCAGCGAGGAGTTGCGCATTCTCCTGGAGATGATCGAGCGGCGGCTCGACGGTGCGCTCGCCTTCATCACAGGGCGCTCGATAGCAGCCGTCGACCATCTGTTCGACCCGTTGAAACTGCGAATCGCCGGCCTCTACGGGCTGGAACACAGGCTCGCGCCGGACGGAAAGATCGAAGCCGCCGACGAGCCGGCGGATATGGCGGCGCTCGCCGACGAGATCGAACTCGAGCTGGCAAGCAAGGCCGTCTATGTCGAGCGCAAGGGGCCGGTGCTCGCCATCCACACGAGAGCTGCCCCCCAGCTTCTGGCGCGGGCGACGGAATTGGTCGAGGCAGCACTTGCGCGCTTGCCGCAAGGCTACCGCGTGATCGCCGGCAATGCCGGCGTCGAGCTGATGCCGCTGGAAGCGGCCAAGGGCGCCGCGATCCGGCGCTTCATGCAGCTCGATCCGTTCACCAGCAGGCGCCCGGTGTTCCTCGGCGACGATACGTCCGACGAGAACGGCTTCGACACGGTCAACGCCGCGGGTGGGATCTCGATCCGCGTCAAGCCGCAAGGCGAGACCGCGGCGCGCTTCGCCATCGAAGATGTCGCGAGCGCCATTGCCTGGCTCGAAGCCAGTTTCGGGAAGCCGGCCACGCCAGCGGCCAGCCGCAATCTCGTCGCCTAAGCCGGCCAAGCGCTATTGCTGCTGCAGGCCGGTGATCATGGCGATGATCTCGTTCTTGTCGGTCTTCTTCGTCTCGCGCACGCCGATCTGCTTGCCGCGCCTCAAGACGCAGACGCGGTCCGACAGCTTGAACACCTGGTCGAGGCTGTGGCTGATGATCAGGATGCCGACATTGCGCTGCTTCAGCGACAGAACGATTTCTTCCACCTTGGCGGTCTCAGCGACGCCGAGCGCGGCTGTCGGCTCGTCGAGCAGGATCAGCTTGCTTGCCCAGTGCGTCGCCCTGGCGATCGCGACGCCCTGGCGCTGGCCGCCGGAGAGGTCGCGGATGGTGGCATGCGCGGAAGGGATGCGTACGTCGAGCTCCTTCACCAGCTTTTCCGTCTCGGCGATCATGCGGCGGCGGTCGAGCAGGCCGAAGCGGTTCAGCGGCTCGCGGCCGAGGAACATGTTCATGTAAACGGTCTGCTGGTCGGCTAAAGCGAGATCCTGATAGACCACCTCGATGCCGTGCGCGCGCCCCATGGTGGCGTTCGACATCGTCACCGGCTTGCCCTCGATGGCTATCGTGCCGGAGGAAGGCGGATGCACGCCCGAGACGATCTTGACCAGCGTCGACTTGCCGGCTCCGTTGTCGCCGACAAGCGCCACGATGTCGCCCGGAAAGACTTCGAGCGAGAAGTTCTCGATCGCGGTGATGCCGCCGAAATTCTTGCGGATATCCTGAAGCTGCAGAATGGGCGCGTTCATCGTCATCTCCTAGACAGGCCAGGCATAGGGTTCGCCAAAGCCGTTCTCGATGGTTTCGACCTTCGGATCGCCCTTCGAGATACCTGAGACGCCGACGACATAGGCGCGGGTGACGAAGGCCTGGCCGCGGAAGCCGAAGATGGCGCTGTCGCCGGGTTTGGGGGCGTTCACGCCGGAGGCGTCGATCATGGCATAGTAGTCGATCGCCGAGGGCGGCGGCACCTCGACGCTTTTGAGCGCCGAGGCTGTGGTGGTTGGCTCGGCCGAGACGATCGCCTTGACGTCATAGTCCGGGAAGATCGGGTCGATATAGAAGCCGCCGCCGAAGCAGTAGGCCTTGCCGCCCGACAGATGCGAGACCTCGGTGAGGTAGAGCACCGCAGGCAATTCCGGCAGGTCTTCCATGACATGCAGCGCCGTGGTGCCATGCAGGCCGTTGCCGGGTTCGCACTGCGTGGCGCCGGCTTCGGCCAGCGCGGCCAGCATGATGCTCGACGTCGTGCCAGGCGCATTGATTTCGATCTCCCTGCGCCCTGCCTTGGCGAGCGCCTCGGCGGCCTTGCTCAGCGTTGCAAGATTGGGCGTCGGCAACACTTTTCGCGCGGCATGATCGAAGAGCAGGGCAGGGAAGGTGGTGATACCGGCAAACCGGCCGCCCGGAACGGCATCGAGCCGGTCGGCGACGCCGACAACCTCGCCGGCGTCGAAGCCGCCTTCATGGCCGCGGTAGAAAATGTCGCCTTCGGCCGCGATGCGGGCCAGCAGGTCCTGAACATGGCCGGCGGCCTTGGCGCCCCTGCCTGCTTCCTCGGCCTTGGTGTCGTTGAAGACGGTCCAGTAATCCGGCTGGAAGGCGCTCGCCGCCGCCTCCGCTTCGAATTTCGCGATCTGTTGCAAATGGCCGAGATGGCCGAGCTTCATCCCGGCCTTGTGCGTGGCGCGCGCGCAGCCCATGTCGACCGCCACGGCGCGTTCGATGCCGCCGCGCATCACCGCCTTGCAGAATGAGCTCGAACGCCCGACCTGCTTGGTCATGGCGAAAATCTTCAGGCCGAGCCGGTCGGCCTCCTGCTTGAGGACCGCCGCATTGTGCTCGATCGTGTCGAGATCGAGCACATAGGCATTGGCCGGCAGCTTGCCTTGCTGATGAAGGCTTATCGCAGCCTCGATGAAAGCGGGATTGCGGCGGCGCAGAACGTCGAGAAACATGGAAAAGGTTCCTTCAGCGGGATTTGTCGCGCAGCGACACAGCGACGGCGGTGAGGATGATCAGGCCGCGCACGATCATCTGGTCGGAGACCGAAAGGCCCATCAGGATCAGCCCGTTGTTCAGCATGCCCATCATCAGCGAGCCGACGAGAGCGCCGACGATCGAGCCCTTGCCGCCGTTGAGCAGCGTGCCGCCGACGATGACGGCAGCGATCACCGTCATCAGATCGGTCTCGCCG
The DNA here is from genome assembly GCF_006439595.1 of Mesorhizobium sp. B3-1-9. Classification (NCBI taxonomy): domain Bacteria; kingdom Pseudomonadati; phylum Pseudomonadota; class Alphaproteobacteria; order Hyphomicrobiales; family Phyllobacteriaceae; genus Mesorhizobium; species Mesorhizobium sp. B3-1-9. The sequence continues at coordinate 70,154 of NZ_VFTJ01000004.1, read as the reverse complement.
AGCGTGTATTTCGCCGCTTGCAGGCGCCCGGCGTAGAGCAGTCCGGCAAGCCCCGCGAGCCCGCCGCTGATGGTGAGTACGGCGAGCCTGATCTTGGGCACGCTGATGCCCGAGACGCTCGCCGCGCGGGCGTTGTCGCCGGTCGCCAGCACATGCGCGCCGAAACGCGTCTCACGGTAGACGAGGTGGCCGATGGCGATGGCAATGACCGTCCACCAGATCAGCGACGGCACGCCGAGCAGCGACCCCGAGCCGAAGAAACCGGTGAAGGTCTCGTTGGTGACCGAGATCGAACGCAGATCGGTCATCGAGCGCGAGACACCGGCGAAAAGGCCCATCGTCGCCAGCGTCACCAGGAAGGACGGCAGCCTTACATAGGCGACCAGCGCGCCGTTGATGAGGCCGATCAGGATTCCGGCACCCAGGCCGGCGACGATGCCCGCCGCCATCCCATAGGAGGCGATGGTGACGGCGGCGGCGAGCGCCGCCACCGCGACGATCGAGCCGATCGAAAGGTCGATCTCGCCGGCCGACATGACGAAGACGAGGCCTATCGCCATGATCGTCACCGGCGCCGTCTGCAGCACGATGTTGGAGAGGTTGCGGACGGTGAGGAAGCCGCTGTCCCGCAGCATGATAGCGAAGAACAGGAAGATCGCCAGGAAGCCGAGATAGACGACATATTGCTGCAGATTGAAGCGGCTAGCGAGGCTGCCCACCTCGGTACTGGTGTTGGCACTGGACATGTTCGATCTCCGATGATGCGTGCTTCGCAGCCTGCCACCGCGTTTACTTCATGGCGTCCGCGATGGTCGCGGGCACATCCTTGTTGAGCGACTTCTTCCAGCCTTCCTTCACCGTCTCCTTGGTGACGGCAATGGAATCGACGGCATAGAAAGGCTCGGCCTTCAGGCCGACCAGGGAACCAGCCGAGGCACGCGCCAGCGTCACGCCGATCGAGTAGGCCTCGTCGGCGACAAGGGCCGCGATGTTGCCGCCTTTGACCATATCGAGCGCGGCCGGTTCGTTGAGGTCGAGCGTGACGATCTTGGTGTGCTTGTTGCCGGCGGCGCGCAATGCGGAGAGCACGCTGAGAGCCGGCTCGGCCCAGGTGACATAGATGCCGTCGAGGTCCGGATGCTGGGTGATCATCGCCTGCGCGATGTCCTCGCTGCGCGCCGGGTCGGCCATCCCGGCCTCGGCGGCGATCTTCATGTCGGGATAATCCTGTTCGATCGTCTTCTTGAAGGCGCCGTCGCGCTGGTTGGTGACGTAGAAGTCGGCGTCATGGAAGATGTAGCCAACCTTGCCCTTCTTGCCGAGCGCCTCGGCCATGGCGATGCCGGCCTTGTTGCCCATCTGGAAGAGGTCGTCCGAAACGATGGCGACATAATCCGTGCCCTGCTTGTAGCCGGCCGGGCAATTGTCGACGAAGCCGAGCTTGACGCCGGCCTGTCGGGCCGGGTCGTAGACCGAGGCGGCGGTCGCCGGATCGACCGGCAGCGACAGGATGATCGACGGTTTCTTGGCCATCACCGTCTCGACATCGGCTTTCTGGCGCGCGGCGTCGAAGCCGGCGTCGGTCTGCGCCACCACTTCGACGCCGAGACGCTTGAACTCGTCGCGCGCGCCGGCGTTGACGGCGTTGGTGTACTCGCTCATCTCGTGCCAGACGAGAGCCGCGGTGAACTTGCCGTCCTTGATCTGCTGCTCCTGCGCCTCTGTCAGCGTCAGCGAGGCCGCCGGAACCGGCTTCTCGCCGTTCGGGCCGGTGGTGACGCCTTCGGCGGCGAAGGCGTGAGCGGCGAATAGGCTCGCCAATACAGTCATGATACTCAATGCTTTGCGCATATCGGTTCCCCTTTTTGTTCAGGAAGAGAGCTCCGGCCCGGTAAGCCGAGCCGGAGCGTGGGCTTCACTTGGCCGCGTCGAGCACCGACTGCGGTGCATCGCGGTTCAGCGAATCCTTCCAGCCCTGGGAGACATTTTCCTTGGTTACGGTCAGCGCCGGCGCCACGACGAAGGCGGGCGTCTGCTGGCCGAGCAGGGACTTCATGCCGGAGGCGGCCATGGCGCGGCCGAGTTCATAGGCCTTATCGGCGACGAGTGCCGCGACATTGCCGCCCTTGACCATGTCGAGGGCGACCGGCTCGGCAAGATCGAGCGTGACGATCTTGGTGTGCGTGTTGCCGGCGCCGCGCAGCGCCGAAAGCACGCCGTCGGCGGGCTCGGCCCAGGTTACATAGATGCCGTCGAGATCGGGATGCTGCAGCAGCATTGCATTGGCCAGTTCCTCGGCACGGGCCGGGTCGGAAATGCCCTGTTCGGCGACGATCTTGATGTCGGGATAATCCTTCTCGATGGTCTTCTTGAAGGACTGGTCGCGCTGGTTGGTGACGTAATAATTGGCATCGTGGAAGATATAGCCGACCTTGCCCTTGCCGCCGATGGCCTTGGCCATGGCATCGGCCGCCTGCTTGCCCATCTGGTAGAGATCGTCGGTGACGATCGAGGCGTAGTCGGTGCCTTGCTTGTAATCCTTGGGCAGGTTGGACAGGAACACCAGCTTGACGCCATCCTTGACCGCCTGGCGGAAGGCTTCGGCGGAAGTGACAGGGTCCAGCGGCAACGCCAGGATGACGTTCGGCTTGGCGGCGAGCGCGGTCTCGATGTCGCTGCGCTGGCGGGCGGCGTCGAACTGCGCGTCCGTCTTGACCGCGATCGAGATGCCGGCCCGGGCGAACTCGTCCGTGGCGCCCGCGGTCACCGCGTTGGTGAAGTCGGAAGAGGTGTGCCACAGAAGGGCTGCCTTGTAGCCCTTGTCCTTCAGCGCCGCGATGTCGGCATCGCTCAGCGTCAGGCTGGAACTCGGGGTGGCGGTCTCGCCCTGCGGTCCGACCGTCTGCGCGTGAGCCGCGCCGGCGGCGAGCATCAACCCGCCGGCCAGGGCGGCGGCAATCCATTTCTTCATCAGCATGTTTTTAGTCTCCCATTTTCTGTTTCGTTGGTCTTTCAGTCGGCCACGCCACAATAGCGGGCCATGAAGGCTGCGAAGCCGACGATGCCGGCGAGGTATTCCTCGACATCGACGTGCTCCTCGAAAGTGTGGCAGTTGCGGATGTCGCCCGGCGCGCAATAGACGGCGGGAATGCCCAGCCGATTGACGAAGAACGAGGATTCCGACCAGAAGGGCGCGCCCTCGATTACGCCGCGTCCGCCCATGGCGCCTGCCATCGAGTCGGAAAGCAGGGCGACTTCGGCGCGCGTCTCGTCGATCTCGGCGGCGGTGCCGCCCAGCCTGTGGTCGCGACCGGCCGGATAGGCGAACTCCACGGTGATCTCCGGATCGGTGATCGCGCCGCGCACCGCGGCCTCGATCTCGGCGGCGGCCGTGTCGAGGTCCTCGCCCGGCAGGAGCTTGCGGATCAGCGACAGCGTGCATCGCTCGGGCACGGCGATATAGCCGCCGCCGGTGAGGCCGGTGATCAGCAGGAAGCCGCGCCCGGTGAGCTTGTGCTCGGCGCGGGCAGCCACCGCATCCGAATGCTTCCAGAGCGCCGTCATTGCGGCATGCGCGGCGCGCAGCGCATCCTTGCCGAGCTCCGGCACGCCGAAATAGGCCGACTTGCCGGTGATCGTGATATCGGTGATGAAGAAGCCGATCTGCGCGGCGTAGACGGCAAGCCGCGTCGGCTCGACATAGACGGTGAAGTCGGGCGCCGCGACCTCGCCGGCCTCGATGCGCTCGACGAAATGCTTGATGCCGGCGGAGACGCCGGTGCCGGGCTGGCCGCTTTCCTCATCGCCGACGAAGGCGAAGGCGACATCGCCCTTGAGGCGAATGCCGGCCTTGTCGAGCAGCGAGAGCGCCGCCAGCGAGGCGGTGATGCCGGCCTTGAGATCGCCCGAGCCGCGGCCCCAGACCGCGTTGTCGACGATGGGCGCGCCGAACGGGTCCTCGCGCTCGGTGCCGGCCCAATGCTCGCGCCAGCCGTCGACATGGACGGTGTCGGTATGGCCGATGAACAGCAGGCGCTTGCCGTGGCCAGTTCCCTTGCGCTCGCCCCAGATGTTCGGCCTGCCGGGCAGGAAATCCGCGCGGCTCAAGCCGCTCAGTCCCAGCTCGCGCATTTTCGCTTCGAGGAAGTCGACGAAATTCGCTTCATTGCCGGTGATGCTGTCGCGGCCGATCGCGCCCCTGAACAGCGCCAGCGCCTGGTCGGAATCGAGAGCGGCGCGCAGCCGGGTTGTGATGTCGCTGGTCACAGCACGACCTCCTTCAGGGCAGCCGCCTGGGCGGTGGGAAGTGAAATCCGGCCGTCCGGCGCGTCGACGCCGAAGAGCGTGTTGTGCAGCTGGCCAAGGCCGATCGCGGCGGCGCCGATCAGCGCCGCCCGCGCGCCCAACTCGCCCGCCTCGACGGTGATAGGGTAGGGGAAGCAGAGCGGTATCAAGGCTTTGACGCGTGAGAGGATTTCCGGCCTGAGGCCGATCGAGCCGCCCAGTATTACCTTTTCCGGATTGGCGACGGCGGCGATCGCGGCGATGCCTTGCGCCAGATAGCGCGCCGTCTCGTCGAGCACTGTGAGCGCTGCCTTGTCGCCTGTTGCGGCATTCTCGAAGATCGCGGGGACCGCGACCTGGGTGCCGGTCAGGGATCTGTAGCGCTCGGTCATTGCGTGCGTCGCCACCGCCCGCTCGAAAGCGCCGGTGCGCAGCGATTCGGAGGCGAACGGATCGACGCCGATCGGCATGAAACCGATTTCGCCCGCCGCATGGGTGGCGCCGCGCACCAGATGGCCGCCCAGCATCAGGCCGCTGCCGACGCCGGTGCCAAGCGCGATATAGGCGAGATTGTCGATACCCTGGCCTTGGCCCAGCCAATTCTCGCCAAGCACGGCGAGATTGACGTCGTTCTCGATCATCACCGCGACGCCGAGCGCCTTCTCGAAAGCGTCAAGCACATTCATGGCGTCGAAGCCGGCGATGTTCGGCGCGAGCAGGATGCGGCCGGTCGCGGGGTCCGGCGCGCCCGGCGCGCCGATGACGGCAAGGCGGATTTTCTTGCGGGGAATCCGCTCCCTGGCCGCGGCCTGGAAGGCGAGCGCCGCGATCTGGTCGATGATGAACTGGCCGCCGCGCGGATCGGTCGGCGTCGCCGCTTCGGCGAAGATCTGGCAGGCGAGGTCGGTCAGCGCCACGCGCACCTTGGTGCCGCCCAGGTCGACAGCGATGATGTAGGCGGCGTCGTGGACGAGCTCATAGGTGACGGCGGAGCGCCCGACATGGCCGCTGGTGCGTCCGGTCTCCTGTACCCAGCCTTCCTGCTCGAGGCCACGTACGATTTCCGAGATCGTCTGCTTCGAAAGGCCGGTGAGCTTGGAAATCGAGGCCCGCGATATCGGCCCGCCTTGGACGATCGCCTCCATGACGGAGCGTTGCGAGAACTGGCGGGAAATACGCGGCAGATCGCTCACGGCGGGCCTCGGATTAATTCGTTCTGTCACCGAACTTATTATTCAAGCATTTGCTTGTCAACGACCTTGTTGCGTCGCCCGTGAACGGTGGATGCTGACGGAGCTCCGCCGACAATTCAGCCGGACAACCGCTGTCGCGATCAATGGTTTACGAAAGAACGTTGCTGGCTTCTGGGGATGCCTGCCGCTACTCGGCCGCCAGCTTGCGTCGGGCAAGGCTGATCTCGTCCAGCGGGAGTTCCGGCTCGTCATGGCTTTCTTCGTGACCGCGGAACGAACTCAGCCAATGCGAAAGATCGTCGAGGTAGAGATAGATCACCGGTGTGGTGAAGAGCGTCAGCGCCTGACTGACGAGCAGTCCGCCGAACATCGTGTAGCCGAGGGGCTGGCGGATCTCCGCCCCGGTGCCGTTCTCCAGCATCAGCGGCAGTGCGCCGAGCATCGAGACCATGGTGGTCATCATGATGGGGCGGAACCTGAGCAGGCAGGCCTGGCGGATCGACTCCAGCGAACTGAGATGCTGGTCCCGTTCCGCCGCGATGGCGAAGTCGACCATCATGATGCCGTTCTTCTTCACGATGCCGATGAGCAGGATGACGCCGATCAGGCCGATCAGGTTGAACTCCATGTGGAAGACGAGCAGCGTTCCCAGCGCGCCAAGCCCGGCCGAGGGCAGGGTGGAGAGAATGGTCAGCGGGTGGATGTAGCTTTCGTAGAGGATGCCGAGGATCAAATAGACCACGACCAATGCGCCGAGGATGAGCACCGGCACGGATGACAGCGACTGCTGGAAGGCTTGGGCCGTACCCGTGTAGCTGGTCTGGATGGTGGCGGGCAGCCGCATCTCGGCGGCGGTCCTGTCGATCGCGGCGGTGGCCTGTCCCAGCGCTACATTGGGCGCCAGGTTGAAGCTGATCGTCACCGACGGGAACTGGCCTTCATGGTTGATGACCAGCGGCTGCACCGGCTTCGTCGTCCACTTGGCGATGGCCGAGAGCGGCACCTGCGAACCGCTCGATGTCGTCAGATAGATCTGGTCGAGCGCCTTGAGGTTGCCGCGCAGCGACGGCAGCACCTCCATGATCACGTCATAGGTCGAAAGCTGGGTGAAATATTGGGCGATCTGGCGCTGGCCGAAAGCGTCGTTGAGCGTGTTGTCGACGTCGTTGGCCGTCAGGCCGTAGCGGGCAGCCTGGTCGCGATCGACCTGCAGCGTGAGCGTGGTGCCGGAACTCATCTGGTCGGTCGAGACGTCCCGCAATTCGGGCAGGCGCTGCAAGGCCGTCAACAGCTTGGGCGCCCAGCTGTCCAGCGTGTCGAGGTCGCTGCTTTCCAGCACATACTGGTATTGCGACGCGGACAGCTTGCCGCCGACACGCACGTCCTGCGAGGCCTGCATGAACAGGCGCGCGCCTTGAACCACCGCGAGCTTCGGCTGCAACCGGCGGATGATCTGGTCGGCCGAAGCGTCGCGCTCGTCGCGCGGCTTCAACTGGATGAACATGCGGCCGGTGTTCTGCGTGTTGCCGCTGCCCCCCGTCGATGCCGCGAAATGCGCCACCGCCGGATCCTTGGAGACGATCCCGGCAAATTGCGCCATATAGGACTGCATCTGGCCGGCGGAGACATCCTGGCCGGCGATCACCTGGCCGAAAATCAGGCCGGTATCCTGCTGCGGAAAGAAGCCGCTCGGGACAAGGGTGAAGAAATAGCCGGTCAGCGCCACGCAGCCCAGGAACACCAGAAGGGTGATGAAACGATGCGCAAGCGCCCGGTCGAGGCCGCGCTCATAGGCGCGCAGCATGCCGTCGAAGACGCTTTCGCTCCAGCGGTAGAGCCTGCCGTGGTGTTCCTCGGCCGCCGGCTTGATGAAGCGTGAGGCGAGCATCGGGGTAAGCGTCAGCGAAACGCAGGCCGAAACCAGGATGGTCATGGCCAGCGTCACCGCGAACTCCTTGAACAGGCGGCCGATGATGCCGCTCATCAGGAGCAATGGGATCAGCACCGCCACCAGCGAAATCGAGATCGACATGATGGTGAAGCCGATCTCGCTGGCGCCGCGGATCGCTGCCTGCATCGGCTTCTCGCCATGCTCGATGTAGCGGACGATGTTCTCCAGCATCACGATGGCGTCGTCGACGACGAAGCCTATGGAGATGGTCAAGGCCATCAGCGACAGATTGTCGATCGAATAGCCGGCGGACCACATCAGGCCGCAGGCGCCGAGCAGCGCCAGCGGGACGGTGAAGGCTGGGATGGCCGTCGCCCAGACATTGCGCAGGAACAGGAAGATCACCATCACGACCAGCCCGATGGTGAGCATCAGCGTGAACTGCACGTCCGCCACCGAAGCGCGGATGGTCTGGGTGCGATCCGAAAGCACCTGCAATTTGAGCGAGGCCGGCATCGAGGCGGTCAGCATCGGCAGCTCCGCCTTGATCTTGTCGACCGTGTCGATGATGTTGGCGCCCGGCTCCTTGAAGATGACGAGGACGACGCCGCGCGTCGTGTCGGCCCAGCCGGCCTGGGTGTAGTCCTGTGCGTCGAGCATCGCCCGGCCGACATCCTTGACCCGCACCGGCGCGCCGTTGCGATAGGCGATGATGGCCTTGTTCCAGTCGCCGGCAGCGGTCATCTGGTCGTTGGAGAAGATGGTGAAGGAGCGCACCTCGCCCTGGATGTTGCCTTTGGGGAGGTCCACGGTGCCGATCGAGAGCGGGGTGCGCACCGCTTCGAGCGACAGGCCCCTTGCCGCCAGCTTGGCCGGATCGAGCTGGACCCGGATCGACGGCGTCTGCTGGCCGCCGACCAGCACCTGGCCGACGCCGTCGACATGGCTGATCACCTGCGCAAGCTTGGTGTAGACGTCGTCGCTCAACGTCGTCAGCGGCAAGTCCGTCGAGCTCGCCCCGATCAGCATGATCGGCGAATCGGTCGGATTGACCTCCCTATAGGTGGGCGGATTGGGGAGGTTCTTCGGCAATTGTCCGCCGGCGGCGTTGATGGCCGACTGCACCAGCCCGGCGGCCGATGCGATGTCGACGTTGAGAGCGAATTGCAGCGTGACCTGGCTGGAGCCTGACAGGCTGCTCGACGTCATTTCGGCAATGCCGGGGATCTGCGCGAATTGCGTCTCGAGCGGCTGGGTCACCGACGACGCCATGGTGATCGGGTCGGCGCCCGGCAGGCTGGTTGACACCTGGATCGTCGGGAAGTCGACGTTGGGCATCGGCGCGACCGGCAGGTTGAGATAGGCGACGACGCCGACGAACAGCACGCCGATCATCAGGAGCGAGGTAGCGACCGGGTAGCGGATGAAAGGCGTGGAAACACCGATCGCAGCCATCAGCTTGCACCTCCGGGCTGCGCGGTGCCAGCCTGCGTCTGGCCGGCACCGGGTGGGGGCGTGGCGTCGACACTTGCGCCGTCAACCACACGGTATTGGCCGGCGATCACGACACGCTGCCCTTGGCTCAGACCATCGGTCACGACCGTCTTGCCGCCATCCGAAGGACCTGTCTTGACGGTCTGCCGATGGACCTTGCCTTCGTCGCCGACGACATAGGCGAAGAGCCCGTCAGGGCCATGCTGGACGGCTTCGTCCGGCACCACGATCGCGTCTGACATCGTGCCGATGCGCATGCGCGTGTTGACCGAAAGACCCGGCCACAAAGCATTGTCCTGGTTGGCGAATGTCGCCTTGAGCGAAATCGTGCCGGAGGCCTGGTCGACCTGGTTCTGGACCGCTTCCAGCTTACCGCTGGCCAGCACCGTCTTCATATCCGCGCCAAGCGTGTCGATCGGCATGGGGCCGGCCGTGAAAACCTTGTTGATGGTCGCGACCTCGTCCTGCGGCTGCGTGAACGACACGTAGATGGGCTGAAGCTGCACGAGAGTGAAAAGCCCGGGACTCTGGCCGGCCTGCACGATGTTGCCCGGATCGATGGTGCGGAAGCTCGTCTTACCGGACAGCGGCGCCGTGATCCTGGTGAAGTCGAGGTTGAGCTGCGCCGCCTCGATAGCCGCCTTGTCGCCCTCGATCGTGGCGGCGGTGGTCGTGACCACCGCCTGCTGGTTGTCGACATCCTGCTGGGTTTCGAAGGTCTTTTGCAGGAGCGTGGAGAGGCGTTTGAGGACCACTTGCGCATTCTTGAGCGTCGCTTCGTCCTCCGCCTCCTTGGCCTTTGCCTGGTCGAGTGCGGCCTGATAGGGGCGAGGGTCGATCTCGGCAAGCAAGTCGCCTTGCTTGACCATCTGCCCCTGCTCGACCGGGACCTGGTCGACGACACCGGCGACACGGCTCGAGATGCTGACGCTGTTCAGCGGCGTCACCGTGCCGAGCCCGTATAGATAAAGTGGGAAATCGGCCTTCCGCACCGTGGCGACAATGACCGGAACCTTGGGCGCGGGCTGCGCCGACGCCGCGCTCGCGGCAGCCTTTGCCTGGGCGTGGTTGCGCCATAGGCCATAGCCGCCGCCAAGCAGAATGAGTACGGCCAAAAGCACGATGCTCCGAGAGCGATGCTGCCGTTTGCGACTGGCTTGCTGCGTTGATGAAATGCTCATGATGCCGTCCACCTGCGGGCCAGAATACCTAGCCTTTTCAGGATGGTTGGAGGTTGGGATCGACCTCGTCGATCGGCGGGACAGTAGCCCTGTCGACGCTGCGCTGTCAGCTTACAGATCGGTCATGTTGCGCTGCGGCATTCAACGATGCGTGAGGCCGCCTTGACCGGACCATCGCGGCAAAATCAAATTTTGTTCATAGCCGGGGCTCGGTCCGGAGCGACAATCAACTGCTCAAGCGGGAAACAGGAAAGCCGCACCCGGATCGAAAAACACCGGGCGACGAGACGATGCAAACCGCCGCGAGCCGGCGTTCGCCGAAATGCACGCGATCATGGATGCGATCCGCTTACGCAAGCCGGAAGCGGCGGAGGCCGCGGCCCGGCGGCGTGTGGAGACGGCTTGGCAAATCGCCCGCGACGCGCTTCGGCTCTGCACGCTTTAGGCGGCTTGTTTCAGCTCAATTCCGGTCGACGGGCTTGGAGCGCATGCGCGAAACCGTCTCGCGCTCGGCGCGCTTGGAGCGCAGTGGCGGCAAGCCGCGGTCGATGAGGTCCATGTCCTCAAGCACCATGTCGCCCATCCGCTTGAAGGCGATGTCGAGCGCGCCGGCGCGGTGCGCCGAGCGCAGGAAGCCGGGGAGGGCGCGGACAGGATGGTCCTGCGCCAGCGGCTCCTCCGGGAAGACGTCGCTTGCGGCAATGATATGGCCGCTCTTCACCGCCGCCATGAGTGCCGCGAAATCGACGACGCCGGCGCGGCTGAGCAGGATGAAGGCCGCGCCCTTGCGCATTTTGGCAAATGCGTCCGCGCCGAGGAAACCCTGGTTCTCGCTGGTGACCGAAGCGACGACGAAGACGAAGTCGCTTTGCGACAACACCTCACCCAGCGAGGCCGGCTCGACGCCATTGTCGATCAGGATCGACGGCGGCAGCCACGGATCGTAGACCTTGGTGCGGGTGCGGAAGCCGGTCAGCAACCGGTTGAGCGCGCGGCCGAGATCGCCGAAGCCGATGATGCCGACATCGGCGCCGGAGAGAAGCCGCGCGGTCTGGTTGCCGTCGCCGCCCCAGAGCTCCTTGCCTTGCCGGAAGGCGAGATCGGCGTCGACGATGTTTCTGGCGAGATTCAGCGCCATGGCAAGGCCGAGCTCCGCGACCGGCTCGGCAAAGACCAGGCCCGTGGTGACGACATGGATGCCGCGCGCAAACAGCGTCTCATAGGGCATGTTGTTGAGCAGGTTCGTCTCGACATTGAAGATGCAGCGCAGCGTCTTCAGCTTCTCCAGCGTCTCAGCTGAAATCGGCGGCTGGCCGATGATAAAACGCGCCTCGGCCAGAGTATCGGCGGGCAAGGCGGCAACGCCTTCCGGGGTGGTCTCGACAATGCGATAGTGTTTGCGCAGGCGCGCCAGCTGTGGCGGCGTGAAGATGAGCTCCAATGTGCGCGGTTCGGGCGCGCTGATGACCAGCGGCAAGGCTTTGTCGGGCATGTTTTTTCCTCCGGGCGCGATTGGATCGCGTCAATCACGCATTCAAGTCTTACTCCCGATGAAACGATTTACAAGAACGAAAAATCGATTTATCGATTACAATAGCGAGGCAGAAAATCGGCTGCCTGCCCTCGGGAGGAGGTCAATGGCACAACACCAAATCCGGCAGCGGCGTCCGTCGATCCACGACGTGGCAAGTCATGCCGGCGTGTCCGCGGCCACTGTCTCCAAGGTGCTGGCCGGCGTCACCACGGTCAAGCCGGAAAACGCGCAGCGTGTGTTCGACGCCGTCGAGCGTCTGGGCTATCGCGTCGACCCTTTAGCCTCCGACATGCGTCGCGCCAAGCGCCGCATCATCGGCGCCATCATGCCCGAGTTCGAGAGCGAGTTCTTCGGCCAGATGGTCACCGAGCTCGAAGGGCTTGCAGAACAGCGCGGCTACACGCTCGTGGCCGCCTCCAGTCGAGAATCCGAAGCGCGCGAGAAAGAGATCCTCGCCCGCATGCATGACTGGCGCGTTGCCGGCGTGGTGCTGGCGCCGGTGCGCAACGAGCATGGGCCGGCGGCCGCCTTCATGAAAGCCCACGGCATGACCGGCGTGCTGATCGACCGCGTCTTATCCGACGACGCCTTCGATACGGTATCGGCCGACAGCGCCTCCGCCAGCGCCGAGGTGGCGCGGATGCTGGTCGGCAAGGGCCACAGCCATATCCTCGTCATCGGCCTTGCCGAGCAGGCGGCGACCGTGCGCGCCCGCCTCGAGGGTTTTCGCGCACAAGCGCTGGCGCTCAACCCATCGGTGCGCATCGACGTCATCACCTCGGAAGTCAGCGTCGAGCCGCTGAGGTCCTCGCTTCGCGATTACTTTGCCAGGGGCGAGCGGCCGACCGCCGTCTATTCGCTGCTCTTGAAGGGCACGCTCGTCGCGCTGTCCGAGTTCCGCCGGCGTGACTGGCATTGCCCGAACGACATCTCGCTGGTCGGCTTCGACGATGCGGAATGGATGCAGGTGACATGGCCGGCGATCGCCGCAGTGGTGCAGCCGGTGCGCCAGATCGCCAGCGAGGCGATGAACCTTTTGTTTCGCAGGGTCGAGGGCGCCGTGGGACCACCCACGGCGCGGCTCGAGCCCTGCCAGGTGTTGATGCGGGAATCCGTTGGCTCGCCAGGCAGCGGTCCGCATTCCGGGGGAGGAGACCGACAACAGCCCCCATTGTCGTGAACGGAAGCTAGCGCCGGCCCTGGCCGAGGCATCCGGCGCCAAGGATCAACGGAGGATCGAATGACATCGCATTTCTTGAGGATAAATCGATTTACCCTTGCCATGGGTATCGCGCTTGCGTTTTCCGCCGCCGGTACCGCCAAAGCCGAGGACGGCGAATATGGCGTGCTGATGAAGACACTGGCCAATCCGTTCTGGGGCGCGATGGCGCAGGGCGTCGCTGACGGCGCCAAGGAAGCCGGCGTGAAATATTTCCAGCAGGCGGCCGAGAGCGACCAGGCGGCCGAGCCGCAGCTCAACCTTTGCAACACGATGCTCGAGCGCAAGCCGGTGGCGATGATCACCGCCGCGATCAACTCGACCAACCTTCTGCCTTGCCTGAAGTCGGCGCAGGACGCCGGCATCAAGATCGTCGACCTCGACAACAATCTCGACCAGGCGGTGCTGGACAAGGAAGGCGTCAAGGTGACCTTCCATATCGGCTCCGACAACATCGCCGCCGGCGCGCAGGGCGCCGAATACCTCGCCAACAAGCTGGGCAAGGACGCCAAAGGTCCGGTGCTGGTGATCGAAGGCCTTTCCGGCAACATCACCGGCGAAAAACGCGCCAAGGGCTTTGCCGACAAGCTCAAGGAACTGGCGCCAGGGCTCGAAATCGTCGCCTCGCTGCCGGGCGACTGGGATCGCGGCAAGGCCGCCTCGATCGCCACCGACACGCTGACGGCGCATCCGGATCTCGTCGCCATCTTCTGCGCCAATGACGGCATGGCGCTGGGCGCCGTGGAATCCGTCTACGCCGCCGGCAAGGGTCCGCAGGTGACGATCATCGGCGTCGACGGCAATTCGGACGCGGTGAAGTCGATCAAGGAAGGCCGCCTCAACGCCTCGGTTGCGCAGCTTCCCTATCTGGTCGGCAAGCAGGCGGTCGAGAACGTCAAGAAGGCGCTGGCCGGCGAGAAGGTCGAGGACAGCATCGCCGTGCCCACGCTGGTGCTGACCAAGGACGTGATCGACGCCGGCAAGGAGCCGATGCTGCAATATGTGAAGTGAGTAGGAAATAGGCAGTAGGCAGTAGGCAAGTAAGCGGTTCGTGCCGCTCGGATCGCTCTCCTATTTTCCCTACTGCCTAAGCCCTACTGCCTACTGCTTTACTGGCCTCTCTCAAGGTGCAAAGACATGGCTTCTGAACAGCCCGGCTTCTGGGCTCGGGTGCAGCGCGCATCCGTCGAAAGGCTCCACATCAGACTTGAGTCGCTGGTGGTGCTTCTAGCGCTGAGCACGGCGATGGCGCTGCTGTCGCCCTATTTCCTGTCGCTCAGCAATTTCCTCAACATCCTGCTCGCGACCTCGACGATCGGCGTGCTGGCGATCGCCGCTACTTTCGTCATCGGCTCGGGCGGGCTCGATCTGTCGCTTGGCTCGGTGATGGGTCTTGCGGGCGTGGCCGGCGCCTTCGTCGCCGTCAATCTCGGCTGGCCGTCGGTGTTGGCGGTGGTCGCCTGCATCTTGGCCGGCGGGATCGCCGGCTACATCAACGGCCAGCTGGTCACCCGCGCCTTCGTGCCGGCCTTCATCGTCACGCTCGGCATGCTGGGCCTGGCGCGCGGTCTGGCGCTGGTCATCTCGAAAGGCAGGGCGATCTATGGCCTGCCGCCCGAGATCGTCTATATCGGGCAGGGGCGGCCGTTCGGCGTCCCGATGCCGGTGATCATCCTGGTGCTGACGGCCATCGTCGCCCATGCGGTGCTTGCCTATACGCGTTTCGGTCGCCACACGCTGGCGCTGGGAGATAGCGAAGGTGCTGCGCGAGCCGCGGGCATCCGCGTCGAGCATCACCGCCGCATCATCTACACGCTGTCGGGCGCGCTGGCCGGGCTTGCCGGCCTGCTGTTCACCGCCCGGGTCAATGCCGGCGATCCGACCGCCGGCATCAACTACGAGCTCACCGCGATCACGGCGGCGATCATCGGCGGCACCAATCTGTTCGGCGGCCGAGCCTCGATCCTCGGCACCATGATCGGCGCGCTGATCATGGGCGTCTTGCAGAACGGGCTGACGCTGCTTGCCGTGCAATCCTATTACCAGCAGATGGCGATCGGCGCGGTGCTGATCCTCGCGGTCTTCATCGACCAATACCAGGTGCGGAAGGAGTCGCGCGTATGACCCTGCTCTCGCTCCACAACATCCGCAAGAGTTTTGGCGCGGTCGACGTGCTGCATGGCGTCGACCTTTCGGTCGCAGCCGGCGAGGTGGTCGGGTTGGTCGGCGACAATGGCGCCGGCAAGTCGACGCTGATGAAGACCATCACCGGCATCTACCGTGCCGACACCGGCTCGATCGAGTTCGACGGCAAGGATATCCTGGCGCTGGACCCCGGTCAGCGGCGGCGCCTCGGCATCGAAATGATCTACCAGGATCTTTCTTTGGCCAAGCAACAGGACGTGGCGTCGAACATCTTCCTCGGTCGCGAACCGACGAAAAGGCTGTTCGGCCTGTTCCCCGGCTTCGTCGACAAAAGCGAGATGGATCGCCAAGCGTCGAAAATGATCGAGCGGCTGGGTGCGCATCTGCCGTCGATAAACCGGTCGGTCGGTTCGTTCTCCGGCGGCCAACAGCAGACGGTGGCGATCGCGCGGGCGCTCACCTTCAATCCGAAGCTCGTCATCATGGACGAACCGACTGCGGCGCTGGCCGTGCGCGAGGTGCAGAGCGTGCTCGACCTCATCCGGCGGCTGAAGTCGGAAGGCATCGCCGTCATCCTGATCTCACACCGGCTGAACGACGTGCTGTCGGTCACCGATCGCATCGTTGTGCTGCGCCACGGCAGGGCGGATGCCGATCTCGTCACCGCCAACACCAATATGAACGAAGTCGTCAGCCGCATCGTTGGCGGCGGCGATACGGCCGCAGCGGCGGCGCATGAGCAACGAGGCTGACATGAACACCTTCGGACTACACACTTTCGCCATCGCACCGGTCTGGGACCTTGCCCGCATCGAGCCGCAGATGGACAGGCTCAAGGAATACGGCATCGGGCTGATGGAGATCCCTTTGCTTCGGCCTGAGGAGATCGACACCAAGCGGACGCGCAGCTTTGCCAATCACTATCGTGTTGAACTGGTCCCCTCGCTCGGCCTGCCGCGCGCGCTCGATGTGGTCGAACGGCCGGACGAGGCGCTGGATTTCCTCGAACCGGCTTTCCGGGTCTGCAATGAGGTCGGCGCGGAAGCGCTCGGCGGCGTCACCTACGGCACGATCGGCAAGACCACCGGTCGCGCGCCGACGCAAAGGGAAATCGACGGTATGTGCCGTTTCCTCGAACGCGCGGCGAAGGCGGCGAAGTCGCGCGGCCTGAAGCTCGGCATCGAGCCCTGCAACCGATACGAGACGCACCTGATCAACCGCGGCATCGACGCGGCAAAGATCATCGAGCGCATCGGCGCGCCCAACATCTTCATTCATCTCGACACCTATCACATGCATATCGAGGAAGAGAGCTTTGCTTCCGGTTTCGAGGCGGCGGCGCCCTATCTCGGCTATGTGCATGTGTCGGAAGCCAACCGCGGCGTGCCGGGGCGTGGCATGCTGAACTGGGCGGCCTGCATGAAGGCCATCGCCGACATCGGCTATCAGGGCGCGATCACGCTCGAAAGCATGAACCATGTCGATGTCGACATCGCCGGCGGGCTCGCCGTGTGGCGGCCGGTGGCCGAGGATCCGCGCGACGTCATCGAGGTCGGACTGCCGTTCTTGCGCGAGGAGGCGAGGAAGGCCGGGCTGACGCTGGGGTGAACCCTCAGAACGGGTAGTGCTGCCCGGGATCCTCGATCGTCACCCAGCGCAGGTCGGTGAATTCGGCGATCGATGCCTTGCCGCCGAAGCGGCCATAACCTGAGCCCTTGACGCCGCCGAAGGGCATCTGCGCCTCGTCGCCGACGGTCGGGCCATTGATATGGCAGATGCCGGCCTGGATGCGCGCGGCGACGGCCATGGCGCGGCGGATGTCGCGGCTGAACACGGCGGAGGACAGGCCGTATTCGGTGTCGTTGGCAACGCGTACCGCCTCGTCCTCGCCTTCCACGCGAATGACCGGCTTCACCGGGCCGAAGGACTCTTCCGCATAGACGCGCATCGCGGGCGTCACGTGATCGAGGAGCGTTGCTTCGACGACCGTGCCGGAGCGCTTGCCGCCAGCCGCCAATTTCGCGCCCTTGGCGGTCGCGTCGGCGATCAGATCTTCCATCTTGTCGGCCGCCTCGCTGCTGATCAGCGAGCCGAGCACGACATGGCCGCGCGGGTCGCCCGCCGGCAATTGCGAAGCGCGGGCGGCTAGCTTGGAGACGAATTCGTCTGCGATCTTCTCATCGACGATCAGCCGTTCGGTCGACATGCAGATCTGGCCCTGATGCATGAAGGCGCCGAAGGTCGCTGCGTTCACCGCGGCGTCGATGTCGGCATCGTCGAGCACGACCAGCGGCGCCTTGCCGCCGAGCTCAAGCAAGGCCGGCTTAAGATGCCGCCCGGAGAACTCGGCGATGATGCGGCCGACCTTGGTCGAGCCGGTGAAGTTGACGCGCTTCACCGCCGGGTGTGCGATCAGCGCCTCGACGATTGCCGCCGCGTCCTTCGGGTCGTTGGTGACGACATTGACCACGCCCTTGGGCAGGCCAGCCTCGACCAGCACTTGGCCGATCAGGCGGTGTGTGCCGGGGCATATTTCGGAGGCTTTCAGCACGACCGTGTTGCCGCAGGCGAGCGGCATGGCGAGCGCGCGCGTGCCGAGGATGACCGGCGCGTTCCACGGCGCGATGCCGAGGCACACGCCCGCCGGCTGGCGGATCGCCATGGCAAGCGTGCCGGGCTTGTCAGACGGAATAACCTCGCCGGAAATCTGCGTGGTCATCGCCGCCGCCTCGCGCAGCATGTTCGACGCCAGCATGACGTTGAAGCCGGCCCAGGGGCCAGTGGCGCCAGTCTCCTCCATCATCAGTTTCGTGAACTCGCCGACCTTGGCGGCCATGACGTCGGCTGCCTTGGAAAGCAGCGCCCGGCGTTCGCCAGGCCCGGTCTTCGACCAGGCATCGAAGGCAGCGGCCGCGGCATCGGCGGCCGCGTTGGCGTCGGCGACGCTTGCGGCAGCGGCGCGCGTCGCGAGCTTGCCGGTGAATGGGTCCAGGCGCTCATAGGAGGCTTTGCCGGTCGCCGCCCGCTCGTCGCCGTCAATCAGAAGTCCGATGTCCATGGGTCTCTCCTCGCTCGCGATCGGGCGTTGCAGATTGTCTCAGAAGCCGAGCACTTCGGCGTTTATTGATGCTTCGAGGCCGCCGTCGACCGGCACGTTGGCGCCGTTGATCCAGCGCGCGCCGTCCGAGCACAGGAACAGCACCACAGGCGCGATGTCGCCCGATGTGCCGGCGCGGCCGACCCGCGCAATATCGCTGTCGACGCGGGCATCGCCAAGCACGCTGCGGAATTGCTTGAGGATCGGCGTCTCCACCGGGCCGGGACTGACCGCGTTGACGCGGATGCCACGGCTCTTGAACAGGTCCTGATGCGCGGCGCGGAAGGTCCACAGGAGCAAAAGCTCCTTCGAGACAGGATAGCCTTCCTCGTTCTTCACGGCGTGGTCGGCGATCACCTTGGCGACGTCGGGAAAGCCTTCGACGCTGACCATCGAGGCGGCGCGGTTCAGATTGGCGCGCCAGCCATAACCGGCGATGGAGGCGACGTTGACGATGGCGCCGCCTTCGCGAAGCCTTGGCGCCAGCGCCTCGGAAAGCGCGCGCAGGCCGTAGAAATTGACGGCAAGCGTCGGCGCGGCGCCGGTGTTGCCGGAGAGGCCGGCGATGTTGCAGAGCGCGTCGAGGCGCTGCGGCAGCCGCGCGACGAGATCGTCGACGCCGGCCTTGGACGAGATGTCGGCCTGGACGAAGACGCCCTGGTGGCCGGCCGGCTCGCGCATGTCGACGCCGATCACGTCGGCGCCGAGTTGGCCGGCGAGTTCCGCGGTGCGCGCACCGATGCCCGAGGCGACGCCAGTGATGAGGATCGTCTTGCCTAACAGGATGCTCATGCCTTCTCCCGAGAATCGGTGGTCTGCAGCGGCGAAGCAATCTCGCCGGTCGGATTTGATGCCCCCGCGGGAAGCCTGACGCGGTAGCCGACCGACAGCAGGCGCCAGCCAAACCGCTCCTCGAGCGTGCCCCAGAGGCCTCGCGGCAAGAGCAGCGAGAAGACGAGCGCCGTAGCGCCGAGCCCGATCAGGTACCAGACGCCGGTGCCGCCGAACCAGGTTTCGATGAGGAAGAAGAGCAGCGCGCCGAGGATGGCGCCTTCGAAGGTGCCGATGCCGCCGACCAGCACCATGAAGATCATGTAGGCCGTCCACTGCACGCTGAAATAGGTCTTTGGCTGGAAGGTGATCGCGGTCGCCAGCCACAGCGCGCCGGCAACGCCGATGCCGAAGGCGGCGAGCACGAAGAGCAGCCGCTTGGTGCCGGTGACGCGCACGCCGACGGAGGCTGCCGCATCCTCATTGTCGCGGATGGCGCGGATGGCCGCACCGGTGCTGCCGCGCAGCAGGCCGAAGAGGATCGCGAGCAGCGCCGTCATCGATGCCAGCGCCAGCCAGTAGATGGTCAGCCTGCGTGTCGATGCATCGTAGACGTTGAGCGAGATCAGCGACGTGCCGGTCTCGCCCTGGATCAGCCGATCGAGATTGACGAGCAGGTGAGTAAGGGCGGCGATCACCCACATGCCGATGGCGAACTCGCCATTCTTCAAGCGCAGCATGAACAGCGAGATCGGCCAGGACACCGCGCCGACAATGACCGCCGAGATGAAGAGCGAGACGAACGGATTGAGCCCGGCATTGGCGAGCCGGATGGCGAAATAGGCGCCGAGCCCGAAGAACACCTGCTGGCCGACCGACACCAGTCCGCCGAAGCCGGCGAGCGCGTTCCACATGGCGGCGAGGATCACATAGATGAACAAAGCGGTCATGCGGTCGACGGCGCCGGCGGACAGGAACTGCGGCGCGATGGCGAGCAGCAGGATGACGGCCGCCACGCCGATGCCGGCAAAGCGCGAGGCGGCGGTGCCGCGCTCGATGACAGGGGAGGCGGCGCTCATGATGCCTTCCCCATGGAGATGCGCAGCAAGCCGCGCAGGCCGAGACCTGAGGTGTAGAGGCGGATGAACAGAACGATCAGGAAAGCGACATGGCCGCCGATGAGAAAACCTTGCGGATGTATCTTGGCGCCGAGCGTCTGGGCGAGCGCCAGGACGATGCCGCCGATCAGCGTTCCCCAGAGCGAACCGGCGCCGCCGATGACGGCCGCCTCGAAGGCGAACAGAAGTTGCGTGGCGCCGGCATAGGGATCGAAGGTGGCGCGCATGCCGAGGAAGGCGCCGGCGAGACCGACGGTGACCATGGCGATCGCCGCGGCGATGGCGTTGGCGCGGCGCGCATCGACGCCGACCAGCCCCGCCGTATCCGGGTCTTCCGAAGTCGCACGGATCGAGCGGCCGAGCCCGGTGCGGGTCAGAAACAACTGCAGTCCGCCGAGCAGGACGACGGCGGCGACGAAGATGATGACCGCGAGCTTGCCGACATAGATGCTGCCCGGCCATTCCCAGGAATCGTAGGACAGGCTGCCTATGAAAGGCGCCAGCGAGCGCGTGTCGGCGCCGAACTGTTCGAACAGCACATTGTCTATGACGATGGCGAGACCGAAGGTGGTGAGGATCGGCAGCAGCGCGCCACCGCGCGCGCTGCGCTCGAGCAGGAAGCGCTGCAAGGCCCAGCCGATCGCGGCCATCAACGGCAGCACGATGAGCAAGCCGAGGAAGGGCGGGATGTGGAAGCGCGATGCGAGCAGCCATAGCGCAAAGGCCGACAGCACGGCGAGGCTGCCATGCGCCAGGTTGATGATGCGCATCACCGAGAACATGAAGGAGAGGCCGCAGGCGATCAGCGCGTAGTAGCCGCCAAGCAGGATGCCCTGGACGATCTGGTTCATCATGCCGGCACGCCTGTGGCGCCTTTCCGGTGCAGGCCGAAATAGGCTTTGGTCACCTCGTCGCGCGAAACGGTCTTGCTGTCGCCGGCGAGCGCGATCCGGCCCTCCAGCATGCAGATGACCTTGCTGGAGACGGAGAGTGCGCGGTTGAGATCCTGTTCGACGAGGATGATCGTCGTGCCGGAACTGATCAGCCCCTGCAGCGAGGCGTAGACGCGGTCGACGACCAGCGGCGACAGGCCGAGCGAGACTTCGTCGAGCAGGAGGAGGTCGGGATTGCTCATCAGCGCGCGGCCGATCGCCGTCGCCTGCTGCTCGCCGCCCGAGAGATGCCCGGCCTTGGCGTGGCGGCGCGGTTTGAGGTTGGGGAAGGTTTCGAGCACGCGCTCGACGCTCCACTCGCCGGGACGACCGGCGCTGCGGCCAAGCAGGAGGTTTTCCTCGACCGTCATCTGCACGAAGAGCCGCCGGCCCTCGGGCACCAGGGCGATGCCCTTGCGGACACGTTCATGCGAAGGCACGCCGGAAAGGTCGGCGCCGCCGAAGACCACGCGGCCGGAGGCTGCCTGATGCGCGCCGGCAATTGCCCTGAGCAATGTCGTCTTGCCCGCGCCGTTGGCGCCGACCAGCGCCAGCGTCTCGCCGCGTTCGACGCCGAAGCTGACGCCGCGCACTGCTTGAAGCAGGCCATGCCGGACAACGAGATCCTCGACCGACAGCAGGCTCATTTCGGGCCTCCGCCGAGATAGGCGCTGATCACCTGCGGATCGGCCATCACCGCCTGCGGCTCGCCGTCGGCGATGACCTTCCCGGCATCCATGCAGATCAGCCGCTCGGCCACCTGCAACAGGATGTGGACGATGTGCTCGATCCAGACGATGCCGATCTTGCGGCGGCGCAATTCGCGGATGGTCTCGACGAGTTCGCTGGCCTCGCCGTCGGTCAGGCCGCCGCCGATCTCGTCGAGCAGAAGCAGCGTCGGTTTTGCGGCGAGTGCGCGCGCCAGTTCCAGCCGCTTGCGGTCGAGCAGGCCGAGCGTCTCGGCGCGCCGGTTGGCGACGCCAAGCATGCCGCACAGCCTCAGCGAGCCGAGCGCTTCGTCATAGGCCTCGTCGCGGCCGAGCCCGGCGCCGTGCGAGGCAGCGACGAAGACATTCTCGAAAGCGGTCATGCCGCCGAAGGGTTTTGGCACCTGGTGGGTGCGCACCAGGCCCAGCCGGCAGCGCCGCGTTGCCGGCAAGGCGGTCACGTCATCGCCTTTGAAGGCGATCGTTCCGGCGCTCGGCGGATAGGCGCCGGAGAGCACGCTGAGCAGCGTGGTCTTGCCGGCGCCGTTGGGGCCGACGATGCCGACCGCCTCGTCGGCGCCCATGGCGAAGTCGATGTGGTCGAGCACCACAAGCGCGCCGAAGCGCTTGTGGATGCCGGCGGCGCTGAGGATCGCACCGTTGGGCATGGCGTTCACGATGCGGTCCCTCGACAGATCAGCCGTTGTAAGGCTGGAGCTTGGCCTCGACCGGCACGTTCGGGTCGGTGGCGTTTTCGGTCACGACATAGTCGAGCGGGAATTTCGAGCCTTCCTTGGCGGCGACCCATTGCGTGCCGATGATCGGGCCGGGCGAGACATTGGGGACCGGGCCGCTTGTGAAGTCGACCTTGCCGCCCATGGTCTCGGTCTTGAGCGTGCTCAGCGCCTTGGCGACAGCCGCCTTGTCCTTGGCGTTGGCGCTTGCCTTAAGAGCTGCGAAGCCGGCATCGAGCAACGACATCGAGGCGCCGAGCTGCTGCGTCCATTGCTTGCCGCTCGCCGCCTCATAGCCATCGGCAAGCTCGGTGCCCGAAACGCCGGTCAGCGACGACTTGTAGGGGAAAGCCTTGTGCCAATAGGCGGCGCTCGAAATCTTCATGCCGAGGTCGCCGAGCGCCTCGATGTCGGACGGGAACAGGCCGGTCTTGGCGACCTGGGCGATCTTGATCTGCCGGGTCAGGCCTTGCTGCGCGGCCTGGCGCCAGAAGGCGGCGAAGTCGGGCGGGATCGGGAAGGAGTTGAAGATCTCGACGCCTTCCTGCTTGAACAGCGCGATCTGCGAGGAATAGTCGGTGGTGCCGGTCTCGTAAGCGCCGGGATCGACGATGGTGAAACCCTGCTTGGCCAGCAACGGCGCCAGATGGGCGCGGATGGCGTTGCCGTCGGCGTCGTTGGGATACATGACGCCGACCTTCTTGTTGGTCTCGATCAGGTTCCACTGCGAGATATAGGCCTTGAAGAATTCCTCGACGCCAAAGCCGAAATGATAGGTCCATTTGAACGGCGAGGGCTGGCCCGGCTTGGCGCCGCGGCCGAAATACCAGGCCTCCCACGGCATGACCGTCGACAGGCAAGGCACGCCGGCCGCCTCGCACGCGTCCGCCACAGGATTGATGACCTCCGGCGTCGAGACGGCGAGCATCAGGTCGATCGCCTGGTTGTTGATCAGGTCCTTGGCGAGCTGGCCGGCGCGGGACGGATCCGACTGGGTGTCCTGGTCGACAATCTCGACGCTGTATTTCTTGCCGCCAAGCTCGATACCGTTGGCCAGGGCCTTGCGGGCAAGATCCAGCACGTAGCCGTCGGTCTCGCCGAAGCCGGCGAGCGGGCCGGTGCGCGGGCTGACGAAGCCGACCTTGAGCGTGTCGGCGGCTTGCGCGAAGGCCCTGCCGCGGCCGAATGCCAGCGCCGCGCCGCCGGCCACCGAAGTGGCGATGAACTGGCGCCGTGAAATGCCCGACAGAGCGGGTTTGCTGCCGATAATATGAGACATCTGCTCCTCCCTCAGTCGCCGTTCGACGCGGCGGCAAACGGGTCTTCCGTTTGCGGCCGGACGGCACGGCTTTCGATCCTCCGAAGGCCACATTGCACTAGCGGTTTGGTTCGGTAAAATGATATTTTACGGTGTTTCATTAACCCCTGGGTTAGTGGAATTCGAACCGACAGGCCGATCGTCAGGCGTGGTGCCGTGCTGCCTCGCGGATCGTCTGCAAGAGGATGGTGAAGGCGGGTGAGGGCGCGGTGTCGGTGCGCATGGTCAGGCCCACCGGCCCCTTGGTCTCCGCCGTATCCACCGGCAAGGCGACGAAGGCGCCGCTGGCGATCTCGTTGGCGACCACGCCCGCCGAGATGATCCATACCGCGTTGCTCTGGCGCATGAAGGAGCGGCCGAAGGAATCGGAAACGGTTTCGATTTCCGTGGCCGGCGCAGTCATGCCGTTGGTTATGAAAAGCCGGTCGACGAAAGGCCGGATGACGGATTCCCGCGTCGGCATCAGGACGGGAAACTCGTCAAGCCGCGCGAAGATGTCGGCGTCCGGCTCGGCCAGGGGATGTCCGGCCCGCACCACGAACAGCACCTGCTCGGAATAAAGGTGCTCGAAGAAGAAGCCGGTCATGTGCTCCGGCGCCGCGAGGCGGCCGACGACGAGATCGAGCGCGCCGACGCGCAGCTGTTCGAGCAGCACCGCATTCTCTCCGGTGACGATCTTGAGCGCGGCGCCGGTGTTTTCCTCGAGGAACAGGTTCATGGCGAGCGGCATGACCCGCGCCGATACGGTCGGCAGCGCGCCGATGCGGATCGGGTCGCGATTGAGGGCGCCGTCCTGGCGCACGGAATCGACGCCGCGTTTCAGCGCCGAAATCGCCGAGCCGGCATGTCCAAGGAAGATTTCGCCGAGACGCGTGACACGGATACCGCGCCCGTCGCGCTCGACCACGGCTATGCCGAGCGCTTCTTCGAGCTCACGCAAGGTCTTGGTCACGGCCGGCGCGCTGACATGCAGGAAGTCGGCCGCGCGCGCGACGCTGCCTTGCCGCGCGACTTCGAGAAACGCCTGAAGATGGCGGAAGCGGATCCGGCTTTCGGCCATGGTTCGATAACCTCAGAGTTAATGAAACGCCGCAAAATATCATTTTACCGAACCAAACCGCTCGTGCAATGTGGCTTCGGAGGATCGAAATCGTGCCATTCGTCAGCATAGGCGGCGTCACGCTGCACCACCGCCATATCGAGGCGCCCGGCACGTCGCGTCCGATCGTCTTCATCAATTCGCTGGGCACCGATTTCCGCATCTGGGACGACGTCGTCGCGCGGCTTGCTGGTGAAATGCCGATGCTGGTCTACGACAAGCGCGGCCACGGATTGTCGGACTTCGGCGGCGGCGTACGTTCCATCGACGACCATGTTGATGATCTGGCAGCCCTCATCGACCATTTCGGTTTCGACAAGGTCGTGCTCTTCGGCCTGTCCGTCGGCGGCATGATTGCGCAGCGGCTCTATGCCCGCCATCCCGAATGTGTAGAGGCTCTGATCCTCAGCGACACGGCGCACAAGATCGGCACCGCCGAAAGCTGGAACACGCGCATCGCGACTGTCGAGCGCGACGGCATCGAGGCGATCGCCGAAGGCATCATGAAAGTGTGGTTCACGCCGCAATTCCATGCCAAGCGTGCGGCGGACCTGGCCGGCTGCTGCAACATGCTGACCAGGCAGGCACTGCCTGGTTACATCGGCACATGCATGGCGGTGCGCGATGCCGATTTCACCGACAGCGCGCGACGCATCGCGGTGCCGACGCTTTGCATCGTCGGCGACCAGGACGGTTCGACGCCGCCGGATCTTGTCCGCTCGCTGGCCGGAATGATCCCCGGCGCACGCTTCGAAGTGATCCGCGATGCCGCGCATATCCCGTGTATCGAGCAGCCCGAAGCGCTCGTCACTCTGATCCGCGATTTCGTCGCCTCATTGCCTGAGGGAAAGTCTGCTCATGGATGATGTCACGAAGAACCGCTACCGTACCGGGCTCGAGGTCCGCCGCTCCGTGCTCGGCAGTCCGCATGTCGACCGCGCCGAGGATGCAGCGACCGATTTCGACCGGCCCTTCCAGCAGTTGATCACCGAAGCCGCCTGGGGAACGGTATGGGCGCGACCCGGCTGGTCGAAGCGCGAGCGCTCGATCGTGACGCTGGCGCTGCTTGCAGCGCTCGGCCATGACGAGGAAGTGGCCATGCATGTGCGCGCCACCGCCAATACGGGCGCCTCGCGCGACGACATCTGCGAGGCCTTCCTGCATGTCGCGATCTATGCCGGCGTGCCGGCCGCCAACCGCGCCTTCAAGATCGCCAAGCAGGTGTTCGCGCAGATGGACGGAGCCGATCATGGCTGAGACCGGCTCCAACCAGGCGCCGGAAGCCGGCGCCTTCTTCCAGCGCGACCGCCAATGGCATCCGCCAGCGTTGACGCCGAACTACAAAAGCTCGGTGCTGCGTTCGCCGCAGAAAGCGCTGCTGTCGTTCGACAACACGCTGTCGGAATTGACCGGCCCGGTGTTCGGGCACGCGATGCTCGGCGAGCTCGACAACGACATGATCCACAATTTCGCCAGACCCGGCGAGAGCGCCATCGGCGAGCGCATCATCGTTCATGGACGCGTGCTGGACGAGCGCGGCAAGGGCGTTCCTGGCGTGCTGCTCGAATTCTGGCAGGCCAATGCAGGCGGCCGCTACCGTCACAAGAAGGACGGATATCTTGCGCCGCTCGATCCGAATTTCGGCGGCTGCGGCCGCACCATCACCGGCGAGGACGGCGGCTACGCGTTTCGCACCGTCAGGCCCGGACCGTATCCCTGGCCGAACGGGCCGAACGACTGGCGGCCGGCGCACATCCATTTTTCCGTGTTCGGCCACGGCTTCGCGCAGCGGCTGATCACGCAGATGTATTTCGAGGGCGATCCGCTGATCTGGCGCTGTCCGATCGTCGGCGGCATTTCCAACAAGGTCGCGGTCGAGGCGCTGATCGCGGCGCTCGATATGCAGTCGACCATCCCGATGGACGCGCTTGCCTACAAGTTCGACATCGTGCTGCGCGGGCGGCGCTCGACGCTGTTCGAGAACAGGCCGGAGGGCAATTGATGACGCAGTCGCTCAACCGGCTGAAGGAGAGCCCTTCGCAGACCGCTGGACCCTATGTGCATATCGGGCTGACGCCCAATTTCTGCGGTATAGGCGGCGTCTATGCGAGCGACCTCGGTTCGGCGATGGTCAACGGTGAGACCAAGGGCGAGCGCATCGAGTTGCGCATCCGCGTGCTCGACGGCACCGGCACGCCGCTCAAGGACGCGCTGGTCGAGATCTGGCAGGCGGATGCCGAGGGGATCTACAACTCACCGGCCGAGATGCGCGGCGCCGCCGATCCAAACTTCCAGGGCTGGGGCCGGCAGCCGACCGACATGGAAACGGGCGTCTGCCTGTTCCGGACGATCAAGCCGGGTCGGGTACCGTTCCGCGACGGGCGGCCGATGGCGCCGCATATCACGCTGTGGATCGTGGCACGCGGCATCAATATCGGCCTGCACACTAGGCTCTACTTCTCCGACGAGGAGAAGGCCAATGCCGCGGACCCTATCCTTGCGCGCATCGAGCATCGCCTGCGCGTGCCGACGCTGATCGCCGAGCGTCAGGGCAATACCTACGTCTTCGATATCCATTTGCAGGGCGAAAAGGAGACGGTCTTCTTCGACAGCTGACCGTGGCCGCCATGACCGTTTCGCCCTTCGATCACCCGCTGCTTTCCGGCCTGCTCGGCGACGAAGAGGCGGCCAGGTATTTCTCCGTCGAAGCCGACATCGCTGCGATGCTCGCTTTCGAGCGGACACTGGCCGAGGCGGAAGCCGAATGCGGCGTCATTCCACGTGATGCCGCGGCAGCGATCGTGAAAGCACTGGGATCGTTCCGGCCGGATACGACCAAGCTGAAGGCGGGCGTCGCCAAGGATGGCGTCGTGGTGCCGGAACTGGTGCGCCAGATCAAGGCTGCTGTCGGAGCGCCGCACGATACGCACGTTCATTTCGGCGCGACCAGCCAGGATGTCATCGATAGCGCGCTGGTGCTCAGGCTGCGCGGCGCGGTCGACCATATCGGCCTGCTGCTCGGCGAGAACATCGTGCGCCTCACCGGGCTGGAACTGGACTTCGGGAGCCGCGAGCTCATGGCGACGACGCGCATGCAGCCGGCAATACAAATAACTGCGCGCGATCGGGTCGTTTCGTGGCGGGTGCCGCTTGAGCGTCACCAGGAACGCTTGAAAGAGCTCTCGGGTCGGTTGCTAGTGGTTCAGTTCGGCGGCGCCGCAGGCACGCTGGAAAAGCTCGGCGGCAAGGCCGGCGCGGTGCGCGCCGCGCTCGCCGCCAAGCTCGGTCTTGCCGATGCGCCGCAATGGCATAGCCAGCGCGATACGCTTGCCGAATTCGCCGGCTGGCTGTCGCTGGCGACCGGCGGCCTCGGCAAGTTCGGACAGGACGTTGCGCTGATGGCGCAGACGGGCTCCGAGATCAAGCTGTCCGGCGGCGGCGGTTCCTCGGCCATGCCGCACAAGCAGAATCCGGTGAAGGCGGAAGCTTTGGTGGCGCTGGCGCGCTTCAACGCCACGCAGCTCTCCGGGATGCATCAGGCACTGGTGCATGAGCAGGAGCGCTCGGGCGCGGCCTGGACGCTGGAATGGCTCATCCTGCCGCAGATGGTCGTGGCGACCGCGGCCGCGCTCAGGCTTGCGGCCGAGTTGGCCGGACAGATCGAGAGCCTCGGTCATTGATGCGCACACGGGTCGCCATCATTGGGTCCGGACCGTCCGGCCTGCTGCTCGGTCAGTTGCTCGCCACCATTGGCGTCGAGACGATCATGCTTGAACGGTCGAGCCGCGAGCATGTGCTTGGACGTGTGCGCGCGGGTGTGCTCGAACAGGGCACGGTCGACCTGCTCGGCCACGCGGGCGCGGCGGACAGGCTGCACGCCCAGGGCCTGCCGCATGCCGGCATCTCGCTCGCCTTCGATGGCCGCGCGCATCGCATCGACATGACAACGCTTACCGGCGGCAAGCATGTCACCGTCTATGGCCAGACCGAAGTGACGCTCGATCTGATGCAGAAGCGCGAAGCGGCGGGACTCCCCACCGTCTTCGAAACATCGAATGTCGCGCTGCATGATTTCGGCGGCGCGTCGCCCTTCGTCACCTACGACAAGGACGGCCTCACGCATCGTATCGACTGCGACTTCATCGCCGGCTGCGACGGCTACCACGGCGTCAGCCGCAAATCGGTGCCGGAAGGCGCGCTGAAGACGTTCGAGCGGCAATACCCATTCGGCTGGCTGGGCGTGCTGGCGGAGGTGCCTCCGGCCGACCACGAACTGGTCTATGCCAATCACGAGCGCGGTTTTGCGCTCTGCTCGATGCGGTCGCCGCAGCGCAGCCGCTACTATGTGCAGGTTCCCGCCGATGAGCGCGTCGAGGCCTGGTCCGACGACCGCTTCTGGGACGAGTTGCGCGGACGCCTGCCGCCGCGGATAGCGGCCGCCGTCACCACTGGGCCGTCCTTCGAGAAGTCGATCGCGGCGCTGCGCTCCTTCGTCGCCGAGCCGATGCGCTTCGGCAGGCTGTTCCTGGTCGGAGACGCCGCCCATATCGTGCCGCCGACCGGCGCCAAGGGCCTCAACCTCGCTGCCAGCGACGTGCGCTATCTGTTTGCTGGACTTCGCGAATTCTACAACGGGAAGTCAGAGGCCGGGCTCGACGCCTATTCGTCAAAAGCGCTGGCGCGAGTCTGGAAAGCGGTGCGCTTCTCCTGGTGGATGACGACGATCCTGCACCGTTTTCCCGAGACAGGCGAGTTCGGCCAACGCATCCAGGAAGCCGAGCTCGACTATCTCGTGCATTCCAAGGCTGCATCCACGGCAATGGCCGAAAACTACGTCGGTCTGCCCTATTGATCCGCCTGGGCGGTCAGACCCGCTCCAACGCGATGGCGATGCCCTGGCCGACGCCGATGCACATGGTGGCCAACGCGCGCTTGCCGCCGCGCTCGCGCAGCTCGAGCGCCGCCGTGCCGGTAATGCGGGCGCCGGACATGCCGAGCGGATGGCCGAGCGCGATCGCGCCGCCGTTGGGGTTCACATGCTCCGCCTTCTCGGAAATTCCGAGTTGGCGGAGCACGGCAATGCCCTGGGAGGCGAAGGCTTCGTTCAATTCGACGACATCGAATTGTTCGGGTGTCAGGCCGAGGCGGGCGCAAAGCTTCTTCGTGGCCGGCGCCGGTCCGATGCCCATGATGCGCGGCGCCACACCGGCGACGGCACCGCCGAGGATGCGGGCGATCGGCGTCAGGCCATGCTTCTTCGCGGCTGCCTCGGACGCGATGATCAGGGCAGCAGCGCCGTCATTGACGCCGGAAGCGTTGCCGGCGGTGACGCTGCCGCCCTGGCGGAACGGCGTCGGCAGTTTGGCCAGCGTCTCGATGGTGGTGCCCGCGCGGGGGTGTTCGTCCTTCACGACGATGATCGCGTCGCCTTTCCTCTGCGGGATGGTCACCGGCGCGATCTCCTTCGCCAACCGGCCATTGGCTTGCGCGGCGACCGCCTTGTCCTGGCTGCGTACCGCGAAGGCGTCCTGGTCGGCTCTGCTGACGGAAAAATCCTCGGCGACGTTCTCACCGGTCTCCGGCATGGAGTCGACGCCATACAGCGTCTTCATCAGCGGATTGACGAAGCGCCAGCCGATGGTGGTGTCGTAAATCTCGGCGTTGCGCGAGAAGGCGGTGTCGGCCTTCGGCATGACGAAGGGCGCTCGGCTCATCGATTCGACGCCGCCGGCAATCACCAGCTCGGCCTCGCCTGATTTGATGGCGCGCGCGGCGATGGTGACGGCATCCATGCCCGAGCCGCACAAACGGTTGACGGTCGAACCTGGAATGTCCTGCGGGAGGCCGGCAAGCAGCAGCGCCATGCGCGCTACATTGCGATTGTCCTCGCCGGCCTGGTTGGCGCAGCCATAGACGACGTCATCGACGGCCGCCCAGTCGACGCCGGCATTGCGCCCGACCAGCGCCTTCAACGGAATCGCGCCGAGATCGTCGGCGCGGACGGAGGACAGCGCGCCGCCGAAGCGGCCGATGGGCGTGCGGATGTAATCGCAGATGAAGGCTTCGGTCATCTAGGCAGCTTTCCCTTTGGCGGCCCCTTGATGCGCCGCCTTGGTGCGGGCCTGCAGGTCGCGCAATGTCTTCAGCTCGAGTTCTGTCGGCGCCGGCGTCTCGTCAAGGGCCTGCGCGAACTTGACCGTCCAGCCACAGGCTTCCTGCACCTGCTCGCGGCTGACGCCCGGATGCAGCGAGACGACGGTGAATTCCTTGGTCACCGGGTCCGGCTTCCAGATGGCAAGGTCGGTGATCAGCAAAGTCGGGCCGGCCGTGTCGATGCCGAGGCGCTTGCGGTGGTCGCCACCGTCGCCATGGCCGAAGGAGGTGAAGAAGTCGATCTTCTCGACCATGCCGCGCTTCGACTGCGCCATGGTGATGTAGACCTGCCTCGACGAGGTGGCGATCTCCGGCGCGCCGCCGCCGCCGGGCAGGCGGGTCTTGGGATGCGCGTAGTCGCCGATGACCGTGGTGTTGATGTTGCCGAACTTGTCGAGCTGGGCGGCGCCCAGGAAGCCGATCGAGATACGGCCGCCCTGCAGCCAGTAGCGGAACATCTCCGGCACCGCGACCGTGGTGACCGCGGTCTCGCACAATTCGCCGTCGCCGATCGAGAGCGGCAGCACGTCGGGCGCGGTGCCGATGGTGCCGCTTTCGTAGATCAAGGTGATGTCGGGAGCATGCGTCAGCCGCGCGACATTGCAGGCGGCCGACGGCGCGCCGATACCGACGAAGCAGACATCGTCGCTTTTCAGCGCGCGGCTGGCGGCGATCGTCATCATCTCGTTTGGGGTGAAACCCATATCCTTCGCGTCGCTCATGCGGCTTTCCTCAGATGCTCGACTCGACCGGCAAAGTCGTCCGCGCTGCTCTCGATGACGTTCTTCTGGATCCAGGCCTGGAAGCGGTCGCGGTCGGCGGCGATCTCGTCCCATTCCAGATAGGCGGCGTTGTCGCGCTCGTAGTAGCCATGCGCGTAGGAGGGGTGCGAGCCGCCCGGCACGACCGAGATCGCCGCGATCGTCCAGTTCGGCAGCACGGTAAGATTGGGGTGGAGGTCATCGAAATTGTCCACGACTTCCTCGACCGTCACCACGGCGCGCTTTGCGGCAAGAACGGCCTCCTTCTGGATGCCGATAATGCCCTCGACCAGCACGTTGCCTTTCCGGTCCGCCTTCTGCGCATGGATGAAGGTGACGTCGGGCCGGATCGCCGGAACGGCGGCAAGCACCTCGCCGGTGAACGGGCAGGTCACGGATTTGATGTTCGGATTGACCGTGGCGAGACCGGCGCCGCGATAGCCGCGAAACACCGCGCAGGGCAGGCCGGCGGCGCCCGCTTCATAGGCGTTGGCCATGCCGGCATGGCTGTGTTCCTCGACCTCGATGGCGCGGGGAAAGCCATTCTCGATGGCGTCGCGGGCGCGCCTGAGCAGGCCGACGCCCGGATTGCCGACATAGGAGAAGACGACCTTCTTCGCCATGCCCATGCCGATCATCTGGTCGTAGATCAGGTCGGGCGTCATACGGATCAGCGTCAGCTCGCGAAAGCCCTGGCGGATCGCCTCATGCGCGGCCGCGGTTGGGATCAGATGCGTGAAGCCCTCGAAAGCGACGGTGTCGCCGTCATCCAGATTTTCCGCGACCGCCTCTTTCAGCGGCAGGAACTTGACCATCTCCAAACCCCACGAAAAAGTTCGCATTGCGAACATCTGTTTTATATGAGATATTTCTAACTCCGAGCTCTGCATTGAGTCAACGCCGGCCTGGAGGCGCTCGTGGGAGAGGAAGTAATTTCGCGCGACCATGTCGGCTCGCTGGAACGCGGCCTGGCGGTGATGGAAATCCTTGCGCGCCATCCGGCCGGCATGACGCTGACCGAGATGGCCGAAGAGGCGGATCTCACGCGCGCCGGCGCCCGCCGCTTTCTGCTGACATTGGTCGCCACGGGCTATGCGACGCAGTCCGGCCGGCTTTTTTCGCTATCGCCGCGTCTTTTGACGGTCGCGCGGACCTGGCTCGGCGGCGCATCGCTCTGGACGTTCGCGGCGCCGATCATGCGCGAGGTGGCGGGCAAATTCAACGAGGCCTGTAACGCGGCGGTGCTATCGGGTGAGGACGTCGTCTATGTTGCGCGCATCCCCGGACGGCGGATCTTAAGCGTCGCGCTCGATGTAGGCACGCGGCTGCCGGCCTATTGCACCTCGATGGGGCGGGTGCTGCTTTCCGGTCTGGCGGCGGACGACTTGAAGACCTTCCTGGCGCAAGCGAGCATCGAGCGGCGGACGCCGAAGACGATCACCGGCCGCGCCGCGCTCGGCAAGGCCATCGACAAGGCGAGGGCGGAGGGCTTTGCCATCGTCGACGAGGAACTGGAGCTCGGGCTGCGCTCGATCGCGGTGCCGATCGTCGATCGGGCCGGCCGCACCGTCGCCGCCATCAACGTCTCGACGCAGTCGGCGCGTTTCTCGGTCGAGGCGATGGAGCGCGACATCCTGCCGGTGCTGCGCAGCGCCAAGCGGCGGGTCGAGGAATTTTTCTTCGTTTGAAATACGGGTTTCGTCGCTGGTCGACCAATTGTCGGAAGTCGGCGCTGCCCCTCATCGCCCCCAAAGAGATTGCATGGCGGAACTGACTCGCATCCGCCGTTTGCACAAGTCCTTTCTGACACCCATCAGGGTGCAAAAAGGTCATCATCCTCTGTTGCAAGCTGTTTTTCGGTTCTTGCTATTAGAGTGCTTCCGTCCGCGCCGCGGTAGACCTCGCCCCCCATCGCCGGGAGCCCTGACATGAATTCCCTGAGGTCGCTCTCTTCGCCGCACAAGGCCATTACGCGGTAGTTTTCATTCCATTCTGTAGCCAGCGACCACATCTGCTTGTCCGGATGCTTGCGGATTGCCAACCGAAAGTGCCCGCTTGCGGTGGTGAAAACCAGTTGCGGCTCCCAACTGCGAGTGCGAGCCATAAACGCCCGCGCGACATCATTCCCCCAGTCTCTCTTAGAGACGGCTTGGATTTCGGCATATACGCCTGGTAGCTCCGGCCCGCATCCATCTCCTGGATTGAAGGTGAGATAGAAGAAGAATGCCTGGAAATGGTAGGCGGCGAGGTCGAACGCCCGCTCGGGCGAGATGACAGCTTGGCCGGTAAAGTTGAAGGTGACCGAAACACCCTTCGCGAGCTCGCCTTTCACAACAAGGTTCGGCTGGCTATCTCCTACGGCCTTTCCAGTGTGTCGACTGCTGGCCTTTGTGGCCTTATGGGCGGCGTCTTTTGCCAGTTGAGGATGGGATCCAAAATGCTGGCCAGAAACGTCAGGCTGCATGGTTATCGCGGATATATCGTCTTCGAGGTCGGCTTTGTTGCCGTTGCAGTTATCGCACGCCTTCAGGATCAGGTTCCATTGATTTTCCAGCGTTCCCTTGGGAACGAACTTTCGGCCGACGACGTGTTCTGTACTTTCGTTCCCCGGTGATAGATCGATCCGGCAGTAGGGGCAAACCCGGTTGCGCAGTATGACGACCCTGTTGGATGGCATTCATGGAAACCTTGTGGGATGCCCAGCACCGTTACCGCTATTTTCGCCCAACGTCTTGGCAGATTTTTTCATGCGACTCCGCCCGCTGGTTGTGGTGCTCGTAACGAGGTCGTGCAATTTCAGCCCTGACTGCTAGCCAAAGCCTTCGGACAGTTCCCTGCGTGCTGCCCGTCAAGAGGCCGCTAACGCCGCTCACCACGAACTCGTTGACTCCATCTCTCTTTTCTAATATTGAACAGGATTATACAGGTTCATTGAACAGGTATCGATATGGCTCGTCGCGCGATGCAGATCACTCCCGGCACGGGCAAGCCAGAGCAGATCGCAACGGTTCTGGAACATGAGATACGCTCCGGCCTGCTCGGCTTCGGCGACCGCCTGCAGAGCGAGAGCGAACTTGTCCAACGCTTCTCCGTCAGTCGCAACACGGTCCGCAAGGGGCTGGAGGAACTGTCGAGCCGCGGGCTGATTACCACCAAGGTCGGCATCGGCTCCTTCGTGACCTTCGACGGCATGCCGGTCGACGACGCGATCGGCTGGTCGCGCGCGCTTGCCAATGCGGGCGCCAATGCCGAGACTCGCACATTGCGGCTCGAGATCATCGAGGACGCGGAACTGGCGGCCAGGCTCGGCGTCGCGAGCGCGTCCTTCATCGCGGTCGACCGCGCCCGCACCAATGCCGATGACGGCCATGCAATCTCGATCGAGCGCAGCCGGCTGCCGCTATCGCCCGAATTGGAAGATATACCCCTGCGCGGCCTGCGCGAAGGCTCGCTGCACCAGACGCTGCGCGGGGCAGGGCTGGTGCCCGATCACGGCGAGGAGTGGGTCGATATCGAGATGCTGAGCGCGGCCGACGCCGCGATCCTCGCCTGCGCGCCCGGCACGCCGTTCCTGCGCACACGCCGCCTGACGCGCGCCGCCGACGGGCGCGCCATCGAATTCGTCACCAGCCTGCTCAACCCCGCGCATTTCGCGCTTCACCTGGAGTTCTGAGCATGGCGGCCGACGCGATTGATCGGGCAATGGGCGCGCTGATCGGCGGGGCGCTTGGCGATGCGCTGGGCATGCCGACGCAGCTTCTGTCGCCGGCCCGCATCGCCGCGCTCTACGGCCATGTCGAGGATTTCGTCGCGCCTGCCGCCGACCACCCGGTCTCGAAGGGACTGCCGGCCGGCGCGATCACCGACGACACCGAGCAAGCGCTGCTGCTTGGCCGCATCCTGGTCGAGTCCGGCGAGCGCTTGGACCATGCGCGCTGGGTCAACGCGCTGCTCGACTGGGAGCGCGACGTCAAGGCGCGCGGCAGCTACGACCTGCTTGGACCATCGACCAAGCGCGCCATCGACGCCATCAACAGCGGCGTGCCGGCCGAAGAGGCCGGACGCAGCGGCGACACCAATGGCGCGGCAATGCGCATCGCGCCGGTCGGCATCATGATGCCGCCGGAGCCGCTCGACGCGCTGGTCGCTAAAGTCGCGGAGACCTGCCGGGCCACGCACAACACCTCGATAGCCATTGCCTCGGCTGCGGCGGTCGCCGCCGCGGTCAGCCTCGGTGTCTCGGGTGGCGACTGGCGGGCCGCTTCCGGCCATGCCGCCGCGGCTGCAAGACTGGGTGCGGCGCTCGGCCATTGGGTCACCGGCGGCGACATCGCCGCGCGCATTCTCT
Organism: Mesorhizobium sp. B3-1-9; assembly: GCF_006439595.1. NCBI lineage: Bacteria > Pseudomonadati > Pseudomonadota > Alphaproteobacteria > Hyphomicrobiales > Phyllobacteriaceae > Mesorhizobium > Mesorhizobium sp. B3-1-9. The sequence continues at coordinate 34,175 of NZ_VFTJ01000004.1, read as the reverse complement.
GGGCGCAGTCGCTTGTCCGCGGCAAGGCGGAGAAGGAAGCAATCAAGCTGATCGTCGACCTGGTCGGCACGGGCGTCGCCAGCCAGGAATCGGTGCCGGCGGCATTCGCGGTGCTGGAGGTCGCGCAAGGCGATGCATGGCGGGCTGCGGTGATCGCGGCCAATCTCGGCGGCGACACCGACACGATCGGGGCGATTGCCGCCGGCATGGCCGGCGCCTGCGCCGGCCTGTCGAGACTGCCGCAGGATCGCATCCCCGAATTGCATGGCATCGACATCGCGGATGTCCGCGCGCTGGTTGGGGATCTGGTCGCGGCCCGGACGGCCAAGACCGGTCCAGGCAAGGAGAACGCGGCGTGAGTGGGCGGCTCGTCCATGTCGGCAGCGCGGTCGTCGACTATGTCTACCGCATCGAGGCCTTGCCGGCGGCCGGCACGGAAAAGACCGCGTCAGCTTACGCGCGCGTCGCCGGCGGCGGCTTCAACATGATGGTCGCGGCAAGCCGCACCGGCATGAAGGTGGTATTCGGCGGCCAACTCGGCACCGGGCCGGACGGAGACTTCCTGCGCGCCGCCTTCGCGGCAGAAGGCATCGAGGCGCTGACGCCGCCGTCGCCCTTCATGGATAGCGGCAATTGTGTTGCCATGATCAGCAGCGACGCGGAGCGAACCTTCGTCTCGTGGCCGGGCGCCGAGAGCCGGCTCACGCTCGACATGATGGCGCCCGTCCACGTCGTTCCCGGCGATTGGGTTTTCACCTCCGGCTATACGCTGAGCTATCCCGGCAGCCGTGACGCGCTCACCGACTGGATCGAGGGGCTGCCGGCCGACATTCCTTTGGTCTTCGATCCGACGCCGGTGATCGCCGATATTCCGCGGCCGATCCTGGACAGGGTGCTGGCGCGCGCGACCTGGCTGAGCTGCAACACCGACGAGGCCGCAGAGATTGCCGGCGCCGGCGACGCCCAAACCGTCGCCATCCGGTTGCTCGCCGAGCATTGCCCCAGAGCCGAAGGCGTCGTCATCCGCGCCGGCGCGCATGGTTGCCTGGTGCGCATGGCCGACGGCGGTACCCGCGCGGTGCCCGGCTTCGAGGTGGAGGCCGTCGATACCAATGGCGCCGGCGACACGCATATCGGCGCCTTTGTCAGTGGCCTGTCGCACGGCATGCGCCCTTGCGAGGCGGCCCGTTATGCCAACGCCGCCGCGGCCCTTTCCGTCACCCGCCATGGCGGGTCTTCGGCGCCGACCGATGAAGAGATCCAGGAGTTCCTGACCCAGCGAGGCGCAGCGACGGCCGCGCTTGGCCGAGCGGAAGCGACTTAACAAGCCCGTCAATCGGGCAAACAATGAGAGGAAAATACCATGCGCATGCCCAGACTGACCGCTTTTCTGACGGCCACCGCCGTCTTCGTCTCCGCATTCACGGTTTGTGTATTCCCTTTGGCAGCACAAGCGGCCGAGGAAGTGCATGTGCTCAACTGGAAGGGCTATGGCGCCGACGAGCCGTGGGCGGTCGCCAATTTCGAGAAGGCGACCGGCTTCAAGGTGGTCAACGACTTCTTCAACTCCGAACAGGAGATGCTGACCAAGATCCGCACCAATCCCGGTCTCTACGACGTCGTCATGATCAATGCCGCCTTCAACGACCAGGCGATGGCCGGCAAGCTGATCCAGCCAATCGACGTCTCGAAGCTTTCCAACTATGCCGACATCGCCAAGGACAAGGCCGGCTCGCCGATGCTCAACCATGACGGCAAGGTCTATGGCGTGCCGTGGGTCTGGGGCCTGACGGCTCTGGCCATCAATGACAAGTCCTTCGACAAGCCGCCGACGAGCATCGCCGAGATGTGGAACCCGGCGCATAAGGGCCGCGTCATCATCCGCGACGACGCCGTCGAGGCGGTGCAGTTCGGCGCGCTCGCTTCGGGGCAGAACATCAACGACATCAAGGATATGGAAGCGGTCAAGGCGAAGCTGACTTCGCTGATGCCGCAGATCAAGACCTTCTGGAGCTCGGAAAACGACTGGAACCAGATGGTCGCTTCCAACCAGATCGATATCGGCACCTATTGGAGCGGTTCGGCCGATCGCGCCAAGACGCATTTCAAGCTGCCGGTCTCGCTGGTCATCCCGCAGGAAGGCTCGGTCGCCTGGCTGGATGCGTTCTCGATTCCCGTCGGCTCCAAGAACGTCGCCGGAGCCGAGGCCTTCATCAACTACATGATCGACCCGAAATTCTATGTCGAGTGGGTCACCAAGGTCGGCGCGCCGGTTTCGGCCAACACCAAGGCGGTCGATGCGCTGCCGGAGGACGCCTTCAACCGCAAGGTCATGGGCAGCCCGGACGTCGCCAAGCGCATCCAGTTCCAGGCGCCGATCACCGACGAGCAGCGCGAGAAATACCTGGCGCTGTGGCAGGAGCTGAAGGTCAACGTGAAGTAATCACGTCTTTCGGGGAGGAGAGGCAAATGGCTGACCAGCTTGCGATCGGTTCGCGGCGCGGACTGAAGCCGGCCCTGCCGCTTCTCCTTCCCGCCTATCTGTGGCTGACGGTGGCGATCTTCCTGCCGCTATCGGCCATGGTCTTTTTCTCGTTCATGACCGACCTGCCGCTGGCCGGAAAGGAATGGTCGTTCACGCTCGGCAACTACGCCGCCTTCTTTTCGCAAAGCCTCTATTCGACGCTGCTGCTTTCATCGCTGCGTCTCGGCCTCGAAGTGACGCTGTGGTGCGTCGTCATCGGCTATCCGGCGGCCTATGTGCTGGCCAAGGTGCTCAAAGGGCGCAGCCGCGAGGCGATCTTCCTGCTCGTTATCCTGCCGTTCTGGTCGAACGGGCTGGTGCGGATATTCTCCTGGGCCATGGTGCTGCGCGAAGGCGGCATTCTCGACACGGCACTCAACGCGGTGCTGCCGTTCAAGATCAACATCGATCTCATGTATTCCTATCCGGCCGTCATCATCGGCCTGGTGCACTCTTATGTGCCCTACATGGTGCTGACCTGCTACCTCACCCTGCAGGCCATCGACGACTCGCTGATCGAGGCGGGACGCTCGCTCGGCGCCTCGCGGCGGCAGGTGCTGTGGCGGGTCATCATCCCGCTGTCGATGCCGGGCCTGATCGCGGGCTCAGCGCTCATCTTCGTGCCGGTCGTCGGCTCCTTCATGGAGCCGCGCATCCTCGGCGGCCGCACCGGCACTTTCTACGGTACCGTCATCGAGGATCAGTTCGTCGCCGTCTTCAACTGGCCGCTGGGCGCGGCACTCTCCTTTATCCTGCTCGCGGTGGTGCTGATCATCCTGGCGCTGGCGGCGCCTGTCCTGCGGAGGGCTGCGTGATGGCGACAACGCGCATCCTCGAATGGCTCGGGCGCTTCTACATCGTGCTTTTGCTGGGCTTCCTCTACCTGCCGATCATCATCATGGCGGCAATGTCCTTCAATGCTTCGCCTTTCTACCAATTGCCGTTCGAGTGGACGACGGACTGGTACGCCTCGCTCTGGCAGAACGACCAGCTGATCGCCGCGACCTGGAACAGCATCGAGATCGCAATCATCACCACTTTGATCTCGACGGTGCTGGGCTCGATGGCTTCGCTGGCGCTCTACCGCTACGAGTTCCGCGGCAAGAAAGTCCTGCAGGCGCTGCTCTTCCCGCCGATCGCCATTCCGTGGCTGATCACCGGCACGGCAATGCTGATCTTCTTCTTCGGCGTCGGCATCGGCCGCGGGCTCATTGCTATCCTGCTCGGCCATGTCGCGCTGGCGCTGCCTTACGTGATCGTCGTGGTATCGGCCCGGCTGCAGACCTTCGCACCTGAGCTGGAGGAGGCGGCGCGCTCGCTCGGCGCCAACCAGTGGCAGGTGACCATGCGCGTGACTTTGCCCTGGATCATGCCCGGGGTTATAGCCGGCGGGCTGTTCGCCTTCGCGGTGTCGTTCGACCAGTTCGTGGTCTCGTATTTCCTGTCGACGCCGGGACAGACGACATTGCCGGTCGAAATCTATGCCGCGATCCGCAAGGGTTTTACGCCCGAGATCAATGCGGTCTCGACGATCATCATTGTCGTGTCGATGGCCCTGATGCTGCTCACGGCGCGCTTCTTCAAGTTTGGCGGAGAGAAATAATGGCTGGCGTCCAGGTCGCGAACGTCTCGCGCAGCTTCGGCGCGCACAAGGCGCTGGACGATGTCTCGATCGACTTTGCCGACGGCGGGTTCTACGCGCTGCTCGGCCCTTCGGGCAGCGGCAAGACCACGCTGCTCCGCCAGATCGCCGGCTTCGATTTTCCCGACGCCGGCAGCATCGCCATAGGCGGCGAGAGCGTCGAGCGCGTGCCGGTCGAAAAGCGCTGCATCGGCATGGTGTTCCAGAACTATGCGCTGTTTCCCAATATGAGCGTCGCCGAAAATGTCGCCTTCGGCCTCTCGGTGCGCGGCGAGCCGAAGGCGACGATCGCTACGGAAGTGCAGCGCGCGCTCGATCTCGTGCAACTCGGCAAGCTTGGCGGGCGAAAGCCGCACCAGCTCTCCGGCGGCCAGCGCCAGCGCGTGGCGCTGGCGCGGGCCATCGTCACCAAGCCGCGCGTGCTCCTGCTCGACGAGCCGCTTGGCGCGCTCGACAAGGCGCTGCGCGTCGACATGCAAATCGAGCTGAAGCGCATCCAGCGCGAGATCGGCATCACGACCATCTTCGTCACGCACGATCAGGAAGAGGCGCTGACGATGAGCGACCGCATCGGCATCCTGCGCGACGGCAGGATGGTGCAGGAAGGGCCGCCGGAGGAGATCTACGACAGGCCGCAAAGCGAGTTCGCCGCGACCTTCCTCGGCGACGCCAATATCTTTCGCGGCGATGCGACCGGCTCCGGGATCAGGCTGCCGGACGGCACGACGATCGCGGCATCGACAGGCGCATCGGTGCCGGCCGGGGCCAAGGCGAGTTGCGCGGTCCGGCCCGAACGCATCCGGATTTCGACCGGCGCGGGGAAGGCTGATGAAGGCAACGCGAACACGCTCAAGGGACAAGTCTCGAAACGCATCTTTGCCGGCAACAACAGCACCTATTTCGTCGACCGCGATGGCCAGACGCTGAAAGTGATCGTCCAGAACACGGGCGCCGAGCGGCTTGCCGAAGATCAGCCCGTAGTTCTTAGCTGGTCGCCGGACAGCACGGTGCTTATCGCTTTGAACTAGGATCGCGGTTGCTCGTTGACCGGGCCCGATATTCCCGATCGGGCGGTTGCGCTTGCCGTGCCGTCCGCTGAGGGCTTGATGCAAAGTACCGACACGCCGGCAAGGGCAATCAATATCATTCCGGCGACAGTCGTCCGGCCGGGGACCTCGTTGAAGAACACATAGCCCCAGAATGCAGCGAAGATCAAATAGGCGTAGTCGAATGTGGCGATGATCTGGGGTTTGGGCGATTGATAGGCACGAGCCAAACCTATGCTCACAGCAATGATCAGGGCCGCGAGGATGACGATGATCCGCCACTCCCGCGGCCCCATGGCGGCCCAGTTTCCGAACAGAAATGGATAGGCTGGCCAAGGGCCGGCGAGCCCGATGGCGAGGCTCGCGATACACCCGGCGATAAGCAGCGTTGCGTTCAGCCACAACGCCTTGGTCATTGGCGTTTCACCAGCACATTTGGCGCGTGTGAGAACCGCCGCGATTGCATAGAGGAGTGCGGCGGCGACCGGTATCAGCGGCAGTGGCGAGAAACCGCCCGCCGTCGGGCGTACAATCAAAAGGACGCCGGCGAACCCCATTGCGATGCCCACCCAATGAAGCAGTGCGATGCGCTCACCAAGGACGAGCGATGACAGCAGCACGATGAACAAGGGCGCCGTGTAAAGAGACGCAGCGATAACAGAGAGGTCGAGGATCGGGATCGCTGCGTAGATCGCCAGATACATCAGCAGCAACGCTCCGCTGCGGAGCGCTACCCAACCAGGAGCCGACGGCCAGACCGCACCGCGTGTGAGCAGGAGCAGGATTGGAAACGCGATCGAGGAGCGCAGCACGTAAATCTGCCAGAGTGTCAGACTGGCGCTGGAGAATTTTACGAAGGCGTCGGTCAGCGCCATCGCAAACACGGTCATGAGAATGACGATCACACCAGTGACAGGCAGAGATCGTTCTGTCGGTTGGGCAGCCATCTGTCGTCTCCCGTCATGGTTTCCCAGTCTTGCAGCTGTTGATCGGTGCGAATAGGCAGCATAATATGATCAGTATGATTGGTCATATTAATCAATGCCGCGAGTAGAGCTGTCAGGATTGCAGACTTTTTTGGCGATCGCCGAGCATGGGTCGCTGCGTTCGGCAGCGCGCGTGCTCGGCGTAAATCCACCGGCGGTCTCCCTGCAGCTAAAGGCCTTTGAAGACCGGCTCGGCATTGCGCTGTTCACCCGCAGCACCCGATCCGTCATGATGACCAATGCTGGGCGGGCGCTCTTCCTGAGCACGCGTCATCTGATAGGGGCAATCGAAGAAGCTCTGGACACCGCGCGCGAGACCGGCAAGGCGCGATCAGGTCAACTGCGCGTCACTCTCCCTTACCGGGCATGGCAGTTGATCATCGCTCCCCGTTTGGCGGCGTTTGAAGCTGCCTATCCGCAAGTTGAACTGGACCTCTCGATAGATGAAGGCCTTACCGACATTGTTTCGCAAGGGTTCCATGCTGGAATTCGGCTCGGTGACCACCTGCAAGACGATATGATCGCGCGTCGCCTGACATCGCCGCTGAACGGCGCCTACGTTGCCGCTCCCGACTATCTGGATCGCCACGGGCATCCCATGCAACCGCGCGACCTGCTATCGCACAGCTGCATCCGACACCGACAGATATCCTCGGGGCGGATCGCCGAGTGGCGTTTCCAAGTCGATGGCAGTGAGATTTCCGTGGATGTCTCGGGGAGACTTGTCCTGAATGATCTGCGCACCGTCGTAGAGGCGGCAAGGCAAGGCCTGGGTATCGGCTGGTCGCTGCGTGCCGGTGTTGCCGAGGATCTGCGACGAGGGGATCTTGTGGAAGTCTTGCCGCAATACAGCCTGCGGCGTCCGGGCTTCTTTGTGTTTTTTCCGAAATCGCTGGGCCGGCTCGGTCTGCTCAGGGCCTTTGTCGATCATTTCGGATCGGAGGCCTGACAGGACTTGTAAAGACGCGTTCCTATACCTCAAATCTCCGGGATGCTCTCGCGGAAGATCACCTGCAGCCGCGGCTGGTGGAGCTCGTAGGGCAACCCCCTGACCGAGTGGGACAGGATGTTGAGCGCCTCCCTGGCCTCGACGCGCGGGTTCTGGTCGATCACCGCGTCGAGCGTGCCGTCGAGCAGGAGTTCCTTGGTGCCGTCCGTCACCTCATGGCCGAGGAAGATGATCTCTTTGGCGCGTCCGCGTTCCTTCAGCGCGCGGGCGATGCCGGTGTTGCCGGCGCCGACATTGTAGATCGCGGCGAGGTCGGGGTGGCGCTCGAGCAAAGCGGAAGCCTCCGAATAGGCTTTTTCGCGGTCGTCGAGCATTTCACGCATCTCGACGATCTCGAGGTTGGGGGACTCTTCGGCGAGGATATGGCGGAAACCCATCTCGCGTTCCTCATGGCCGCGATAGGCGAGCGAGCCTGCGAACAGCGCCACCTTGCCCGGACGTCCGGCACCCATGAAGCGGTTGAGAAGATAGCCGGCCAACCGCCCAGCAGCGCGATTGTCGATGCCGATATAGGCGACCCGCGGCACATGCAGGATGTCGGAGGCGATGGTGACGACCTTGATGTCGCTGGCCGACAGCGAGCGGATTGCCTCGCGCACCGTCGGATGGTCGAGCGCGATCACGCCGACGCCTTGCGTCTGGCCATGCAGGTCCTGCAGCAGGCGGGCGAGCCGGTCGGGGTTGAAGCCTTCGATGGTCGTCACGCGGACGTCGAGATCGGGCCGCGTCAGCGCCTGCGCCTCGATGTGCCGGTGCAGCAGCTTGATGAAGGAGTTGGTGCCGGCGGGCAGCGCGAAGTCGAGCCTGATCGTCTGTCCCGGCGCGGTTCGCTGCGGCACGCCGTTCGGCGTCTCGGCGATATAGCCAAGGCGCTGCGCCATCTCGATGACGATCTCGCGCGTGCGGGCGCGCACGCCTGGCCGGTTGTTGAGCACGCGGTCGACCGTGGCCGGAGAAACGCCGGCTTCCCGGGCTATGTCTGTCAGGGTTGACCGCACGTCGAGCACCTCATCGCAAGCATCAAAATCACGCAGCTTCCACTCAGTTCCGGAAAGCGCCTCGGCGGCGACCGTGATTCTGATGTGAAATGATGTAACCGCCCTTGGCTTGCGCGCAAGCCGGCGCGCTACATAAGGCGGCGAAGGTCCGGCCAAGGCGGTCGGATCGAGGCGAAAGCCCCTCAAATCCAAGCAATGGGTGCGATGTGATGGGTTCGGCGGACTGCATTTTCTCCCTCATTTGCGATCTTATGACGTGTTTTGAGTATTTATGATGTTGACAGGCTTCACGCGCTGTCGTCAATATCCCTCACGTGGGCCATGGAGGAACAGGCCCCGAGGGAGGAATTCGATGTCTCATTTGATCCGCATGTCGCGGCGCCGCCTGCTGGCGTCCGGAGGAAAGGCGGCGGTGTTTGTCGCCGCGACTGGTATTGCACCGCAGTTCATTCGTCCCGGCCGCGCCTTCGCGGCGGATGCGCTGGCGCCCGGCATGATCGGCGGGCCGACCGGCTTCGACGGCGCCGAACGCTACCAGTACGGACCCGACACGCCGGAAGGGCGTGCGGTCGAGGCTGCCAAGGCCCTGAAGGCGGCCGGCAAGGCGCCGGCGAAGATCGTGCTTGGCCTCTCCGACGGCTCGATCGGCCAGCTGACCAAGCCGTTCCCGGCCGGCGCGCCGTCGATCAAGGACCTGTGGGAGAAGGAAACCGGCATCCAGATCGAGATCGTCGGCCTGCCGAACGGCCAGGAATTCACCAAGACGATGCAGGACATCTCCACCAAGGGTGGGGCCTACGACATCTATTCGACCGAATGGAACCGCCTCGGCGATCTCGCCGAGACCGGCGGCATCGCCAAGCTCGACGACTTCGTCGCCAAGCACAAGCCGGAATGGGACGACCCGAAGCAGGGTTACGTCAACGGCGCCAAGGGCGTGTCGCTGCTCAACCAGTATCGCGGCTCGACCTACGGCGTGTCGCTGGACGGCGACTTCCAGACATGGGTCTACCGCGCCGACCTGTTCGGCGACGCCGCGGAGCAGAAGGCGTTCAAGGACAAGTACGGCTACGACCTTGCGCCGCCGAAGACCTGGAAGCAGCACAGCGATGTCGCGGCCTTTTTCCAGCGGCCGGACAAGGGCCTGTTCGGCTCCACCGACCTGCGCAACCAGGGTTGGGGCTACACCAACTGGTACCAGCGCTATGTCTCGATGGCCTCGCCCAACCAGTTCCTGTTCGGCGACGACGGCAAGCCGCTGATCAATTCCGAGCAAGGCATCGCCGCCACCAAGGAATATGTGGATTCGCTGGCGCATCATTCGCCGGACGCGATCTCGTGGGGCTGGCCGGAGCAGTATGGCAATTTCGCCAAGGGCGGTGCGGCGATGACCTGCGCCTTCTCCAACCTGCCGAAATTCCTCGACAATGCCGGCAACAAGGATTCCGCCGTCACCGGCAAGATCGGCTCGATGCTGCCGCCGGGACGCGAGATCGACGGCAAGCTGATCAGCCGCTCCGTTCTGTGGTTCTCGCTGACCGGCATGGTGTCGTCGCAGTCGAAGAATCCGGAGGCTGCTTACCTTCTGCTGCAGTGGCTGGGCTCGGCCCGCATCTATGCCTGGATGAGCGCCAATCCCGGCGGCTATCTCGATCCGTTCCGGCTCTCGGATTTCGCCGATCCGCTGGTCCGCCAGACCTATCACGCCTATCACATGGACGTCGTTCGCGAGACGGTGGCGCGCACGGTGCCGACCATCAACTATCCCGGCGCCACCGCCTTCCACAATGCGCTCGACGAGAACCTGATGGCCTCGCTGACCAAGGCCAAGACGCCGGACCAGGCGATGGCCGATACCGAGCGGGAGTGGAAGAAGATCGCGCGCCGCATCGGCGAGGACAAGCTTCTCGAAGCCATCAAGACCAACAAGGAGGCATGGCCAACCGTTCTCGATCCGATCAGCTGATCCGTCTCCCTGGATCAGAAAAGGAGGGGAGGGGCGACTGCTCCTCCCCTTCGCCAGCAACGCCACCAGCAAAGCAGCCAGATGAAGCGTTCCGTTCCCTTCGAGATATTCCGCTACGCCGCGATCCTTGCGGCGATGGCGGTGACGCTGGTGCCGATCCTGTGGATGGTGTCGATGGCCTTCAAGCCGATCGGCGAGTGGTCGGCGACCGGCGCCGACCTCACTTGGTGGCCGAAGCAGCCGACGCTCAGCAATTTCCGCTTCGTGTTCGGCGAATCCGACAACGACCTGATCGTCGCGCTCGACCACACGGCGCTGAAGCCGATCCTGTCGTCGCTGCTTTCGGCGGTGTTCGGGACCGTGATCGCCATGTCGGCCGGCACCGCCGCGGCCTACGGCCTGTCGCGCTTCGGCTCCGGCAAGAATCTGCCGCTGGCACTGATCCAGCTGAGGCTATTTCCGCCGATGGCCGTCATGATCCCGGTGATGATCATGTGGGCATTCCTCAATCTCAACGACACATGGTGGGGGCTGGCGCTGATCTACGGCATCGTCACGCTGCCCTTCGCCTTCTGGCTGATGAAGACCTTCTTCGACGACATGCCGCGCGAGATCGAGGAGGCAGCACTTGTCGAGGGCTGCTCGCGGCTGCGCGTCTTCACCCGCATCACGCTGCCGATGATGCGCGCGCCGCTGGCGAGTGCCGCGCTCTTCGTGTTCATCCTCAACTGGTCGGATTACCTTATCGCGCTGCTGCTCACGACGCGCGAATGGGTGACGATCCCGGTCTACATGGCGTCGCTGTCGTCCTCGATGACCGGACAGCTCTATGGCGCCAAGGCCGCGCTCGGCCTGATCGCGGCGGTGCCGCCGGTCATCATGGGCATCGCCATCCAGCGCCATCTGGTGCGCGGGCTGACCTTCGGAGCGCTCAAGCAATGAGCGCGGTGACGGCGACGATTTCGGAGGACGAGATGGGCGCGCGGACAAAGCCCGCCACGCCTGACGAGGGCTTGAGGCTGGGCTTCCGACTGACCTTGCCGGCGCAGGTCCTGGTGCTGTTCATCTCGGCCTTTCCGCTGCTGATGCAGCTTTACATCAGCATCACCGACTGGTCGCCGCTTTCGGGCGCCGGCTGGTGGAACGCCTGGGAGATGTGGAACAGTTTCGCCAACTACACCGATCTCGCGGCCGACACCCGCTTCTGGAGCGCGCTGCAGCGCACGGCGATCGTCATGCTGGTCTGCGTGCCGGCGGAGTTCCTGCTGGGCCTGGCTCTGGCGACCCTGTTCGCCGACGAGTTTCCCGGCAAGCGGATCTTCTATTCGATCCTGCTGATGCCGATGATGGTCGTGCCCGCGGTCGCCGGCTACATGTTCTTCATGCTGTTCCAGTCGGGCGGCCCGGTGAACGACATCCTGTCGCGGATCCTCGGCACGCCGGTGACGATCGCCTGGCTGTCGGATCCGAACCTGGCGCTGATCGCGGTCATGATCGCCGACATCTGGCAGTGGACGCCGCTGATGTTCCTGATCCTGCTCGCCGGCCTGGTCGGCGTGCCGGAAGACCAGATGAAGGCGGCGACGCTGCTCGGCGCCAATGCCTGGCAGCGCTTCATCACCATCGTGCTGCCGAAGATGAAGACGATCATCATCATCGCGCTGGCAATAAGGGTGATCGAGAACTTCAAGATATTCGACACGCTCTACATCATGACCGGCGGCGGTCCCGGCGTCGCCACCGAGACGATCTCGGTCTACATCTACAAGGTCACCACGCAGGACCTGATCTGGGGCTATGCGGCGGCGATCGCGCTGGCCATCCTGATCGTGCTTTCGATCGTCGCGGTCTACGCCATGAAGCGCATGACGAAGGCGCGGGAGGTGCCGGCATGAGCGCCATCCACCTCAAGAACCTGGTCAAGACATTCGGCGACTTCACCGCGCTGAAGACGATGGACCTCGAAATCGCCGATGGCGAGTTCATGGCGCTGCTCGGGCCGTCCGGCTGCGGCAAGTCGACGACGATGAACATGATCGCCGGCATGGAGGAACCGACCAGCGGCAAGATCCTGTTCGGCGAGCGCGACATGGCGGGCGTGCCGATGGGGCGGCGCGGCGTCGGCTTCGTCTTCCAGAACTACGCCATCTTCACCCATATGACGGTTCGGCAGAACCTCGCCTACGGGCCAAGGATGCGCGGCGCCGCCAAGGCCGACATCGATCGCCGCGTCGGCGCCATCGCCGAGATGCTGCAGCTTTCGCCGTTGCTCGACCGCAAGGCGGACCGGCTGTCGGTCAACATCCTGCAGCGCGTGGCGATCGGCCGCTCGGCGATCATGGAGCCGGCGATCTTCCTGCTCGACGAGCCGCTGTCCAATGTCGACGCCGCCTTCCGCGCGGTGATGCGCACCGAGCTCAAGCAGCTGCAGCGCCAGTTCAGGCAGACCATGGTCTATGTCACGCACGACCAGCTCGAAGCCATGACCATGGCGGACCGCATCGCGGTGATGGATCATGGCGTGCTGCAGCAGGTCGGCACGCCGCTCGAAGTCTACAACAATCCGGCCAACGTCTTCGTCGCGCGCTTCATCGGCGCGCCCGGCATGAACCTGCTGAAGGGCAGGCCGGCGGAAAGCGATCGCGGACTGGTGATCGATCTCGGACCTCTCGGCGTCACGCCGCCCTTGCCGGATGAACTGGCTTCAGCTGCGAGAGCGGCGCGCGGCGACGTGCTCTACGGTTTCCGGCCCGAGCAGGTGGCGCTTGCCGAGCGCGGGCTGTCGATGCCGGTAAGCTTCGTCGAACGGATCGGCGCGCGCACCATCGTCCATCTCGGCGAAGGCGAGAGCGCGGTGAAGGCGGTGTTCGAGAACGATGTCGGGCTGTCGGTCGGGCAGACGACGGTCGTCGCGCCGCCGGCCTCGTCGGTGCGCGTCTTCGACGCCGCCAGCGGCCTCGCAGTGAAGGCGGGCTGAGACATGGCCGATATCGTTTTCCGCAATGTCACGAAGCGCTACGGCAGCACGCTTGCCGTCGACGATGCTTCCTTCACCGTCAACGACAACGAGTTCTTCTGCTTCTTCGGGCCGCCGCTGTCCGGCAAGTCGACGATCCTGCGGCTGGTGCTTGGTCTGGAAGTGCCGGATCAAGGCGAGATCGTGATCGGCGGCAAGCCGGTCAACAGCGTCTCGCCGGCCGAGCGCAACGTCGCCATGGTGTTCCAGAACCTGGCGCTGTTTCCGCATATGAGCGCGCGCGACAATGTCCGCTTCCCGCTGGTCGAGCGGAAGGTGGCCGAGGTCGAGATAGAGAAGCGGCTGGCCGACGTCGCGGCCAAGCTGCACATCGGCCACATCCTGCACAAGCCGCCGGCGCAACTTTCCGGCGGCGAGCGGCAGCGCGTGGCGATCGCACGCGCCCTGGTGCGCGACCCGGCAGCCTATCTGATGGACGATCCGATCTCGGCGCTCGATGCGCGGCTGCGCGAAGAGACGCGCGTCGAGCTGAAGCGCATCCAGCGCGAGCTCGGCAAGACGCTGATCTATGTCACGCATGACCAGGAGGAGGCGATGTCGGTCGCCGACCGCATGGCCATCCTGGAAAATGGCCGGATCAGGCAGATCGGCGCGCCGGCCGAGATCTACGATCGGCCGGCAAGCGCTTATGTGGCGCGCATGCTCGGCTCGCCGATGATGAACATCCTGCCGTCGGTTCGCGGCGCTGGTGGGATCGAGGCTGCTGAAGGGACAATACGCATCACCGATGCCAAGGCGCCGGCCGAGGTGATGGAGATCGGGCTGCGGCCCGAGGACATCAAGGTACGACCCTGGACTGACAGCGAGATAGCGGGAGGGAGCAAGGGCCGCCCGGCGCGGGTGTTCGAGGTCGAGCCGCTCGGCGGCTACACCGTGGTGACGCTCGCGGCAGGGCAAGCGCGGCTTAGGGCACTGCTGCGCGGCCAGCCCGATATCAGGCCGGATGCGATGGTGACGATATCCTGCGAGCCGGGTCGCGTGCATTATTTCGGCCAGGATGGAGGCGCGCTGTGACGGCGGCCGCGAGGAAAGAATTTCGGGAGGAAGAGATGGCAGGCAAAGGCTTCGAGCCGGACGTCAAGGTTCGCACCAGGGATTACAAAATCGGCTGCGTCGGCGCCGGAATGATCATGGCCGAGTGCCATCTGGCGGCTTACAAGGAAGCCGGCTTTCCGGTGGTGGCGATCGCCTCGCGCACCAAGGCGAATGCTGAGAAGGTCGCCACCCGCTGGGACATTCCGACCGTTCACGGCACGCCGGAAAAGCTGATCGAGGATACCAACGTCGACATCATCGACCTGGCATTTCCGCCGGACCAGCAGCCGGCGCTGATCCGCCACGCGCTGAAGCAGAAGCATATCAAGGCGATCCTGGCGCAGAAGCCCCTGGCGCTGTCGGTCGAGGAAGCCGTCAAACTGCGCGACGAGGCGGCGAAGGCCGGCAAGATCCTCTCGGTCAACCAGAACATGCGCTACGACCAGTCGATGCGCGTGTTGAAGCAGATCATCGACAGCGGCGCGCTCGGCGACATCGTCTTCGCGCAGATCGACATGCACGCGATCCCGCATTGGCAGACCTTCCTTCAGGGCTACGACCGGCTGACGCTCGCCAATATGAGCGTGCACCACCTCGACGTGCTGCGCTTCCTGTTCGGCGATCCGGACGAGATCACGACGCTTACGCGCAAGGACCCGCGTACTCAATTCGACCATTCCGACGGCATCACCGTGTCGACGCTGCGCTTCCCGTCGGGTGTGCTTGCCGTGTCGCTGGAGGACGTGTGGTCCGGCCCGCGCCAGGACGGCTACAAGGACGACCAGCATATCAACTGGCGTGTCGACGGCACCAAGGGCGTCGCCAAGGGCACGATCGGCTGGCCGACCGGTGCCGCCTCGACGCTGACCTACGCTTCGGCCGAGACGACCGGCGGCGAATGGGTGAGCCCGAGCTGGGAAACGATGTGGTTCCCGCACGCCTTCATCGGCGTCATGGAGCAGCTGCAGCACGCGGTGAAGACCGGCACGCCGCCGGCGCTCTCCGTCGCCGACAACGTCAGGACCATGGCGCTGATCGAGGCGGGCTACCGCTCGATGGCGGCGGGCCGCACGGTCAAGCTCTCCGAAATCCCGACAAACTGAATCAACCCAATCAACTGAAATTACTGGCAACTGAATCGCTTACAGGGAGGAATTCAAGATCATGATGCAGGCAGGTATTTTCACGGGCTATTTCCCGTACGGCCTCGAAGAGACGGCGCAAAAGATCCGCGGCCTCGGTTTCAACACGGTGCAGCTCGATCTGCATTTCAAGGATGTCGACCTGTCGGCCGGCCAGATCACCAAGGACAAGGCGAAGAAGGTGCGCGACACCTTCCGCGACCATAACCTGCCGGTCTGCTGCGTGTCGGGCTATACGAACATCATCCACCCGGACAAGACGGAGCGCGAGAAGCGCGTCGGCTATCTCAAGGAGATCATCCGCAACGCCCGGCATTTCGGCTCGCCTTACGTGATCTCGGAGACCGGCACCTACAACACCGACTCCGACTGGGTGCATCACCCGAAGAACAAGACCGAGGAAGGGTTCGAGGAATGCCGCAAGGTGATCGCCGACCTTGCACAGACGGCTTACGACCACGGCGCGGTGTTCCTGCTCGAAACCTATGTCAACAATGTCGTCGGCTCGGTCGAGGAGACGGTGAAGATGTTCGCGCAGGTCGACCATCCCGGCCTTGGCCTGCTGATGGACCCGACCAACTATTTCGAGACCCACAACATCGACCGGATGGACCAGATCCTCAACCAGGTCTTCGACACGCTGACCGACAAGATCAGAATAGCCCACGCCAAGGATGTGAAGCGCTCGGGCGACGACAAGTCCGAGAAGCATGCCGATATCGGCGACGCCGACGCGATGGAAAGCCACACCTTCCGCGGTGTCGGCGAAATCGAACTGCCGGCGCCGGGCCTCGGCTCGCTGAACTACGACCTCTATCTTCAGCGGCTCGCCGAAAAGCATCCGAACATCCCGATGATCATCGAGCATCTGTCGGAAGACGACGTGCCGCGCGCCAAGAAATTCCTCGACGGGAAGCTGCGCGCCAGCGGTCTGTGAGATCGCAGGGCGCCGCCCGTTCCGGAGCGGCGCCTGCATTTGCAAGATAGGAGGAAACGAGATGTTGAAGTTTGGATTGAAGCTGGCGGCCGCAGCGGCCGTGTTCGCCAGCGTCGCGTTCGGCTCGGCGGCGCAGGCCGCTGACGGCCAGAAGACGTTCTATCTCTTGTCACATGGCGGCCCGTCCGACGCGTTCTGGATCGACTGGAACGCCGGCGCGACCAAGGCCTGCGACCAGCTCAAGGTGACCTGCAAGATCTCTTTCAGCGGCGGCGACATGGCGGCCCAGAAAGAGGCTTTCAACTCGGCGCTGGCCGCCAAGCCGGACGGCATCGCCACGACGTCAGCGCAGCCCGGACTGTGGACCGAGGAAGTGAAGGCCGCCAAGGCTGCCGGCATACCGATCGTGTTCTTCAACACGGACGACCCGGCGACCGGCCGCCAGGCCTATGTCGGCGCCGACCTCAAGGAAGCCGGCGCCATCTGGGCGAAATATCTCGTCGACCACAAAATGGTGAAGCAGGGCGACAAGGTGTTCCTGCCGGTCGAGGTTCCGGGGGCCAGCTACCAGCAGCTCGAGACGGAAGGCATCGCCGGCGTCTTCGATCCGCTTGGCATCAAATATGACGTGGTCGACTGCGGCACCGATCCTGCGGGCATCATCGCCAAGATGACCGACTACATGGTCGCCAACAATCCGCCGGCGATCATCGCGCTGGGCGATTCCGTGGCAGCCAGCGTCAAGCGGGTGTTCGACGGCGCCGGCATTCCGGCCGGCAAGATCCCAGTGGTCGGCTGGGGCAATTCCAAGGAGACGGCGCAGGCGGTGAAGGACGGCTTCGTCAACGCCGCCGCCTGGCAGTATCCCTCGGCGCAAGGCTTCATGCCTGTCGCGCTGCTCGGGCTGGCGGCTTCGGGCGAGCCGATCGGCTACGACATCCACACCTTCGGCCTCTACGACGCCTCCGGCGTCGAGCCGATCCTGAAGCTCTACGACAAGAAGTGAGGAACTGGCGCCCGCCGCGTGAGCGGCGGGCGCCACGCAGCAAGCATGGTTCAACAGGTCATGGCAGTCACCGCGGAAGACGGCGCACGAGGGGCAAGGAGCAGGTCGAGGCTGATGCGCTCGCCGCAATTCTCGTCTTTCGTCATTCTCATCATGCTTCTCGTGGTGTTCGGCGTCGCCGACAGCAATTTCCTGTCGCCGCTCAACATCTCCAACATGATGGCGTTCCTGCCGGAGCTCGGCATCATCGCGCTCGGCATGACGCTGCTGCTCACGGCCGGAGAATTCGACCTGTCGGTCGGCGCGGTGTTCGGCCTGGCGCCGGTGGTGGTGATGCTGCTGGTGCAGAATGCCGGCGTCGATATCGGCGTGGCGCTGCTCGCTGGCCTTTTGCTGTGCATCGTCATCGGCGCGATCAACGGCGTGATCGTCACCAAGATCGGCATCTCGTCCTTCCTGGTGACGCTGTCGATGCTGCTTATCGTGCGGGGCGCGGCGCTCTACATCACGCAGGGCTTTCCGCTGAAGTCGTGGGACCAGCCGGGTTTTTTCGTCACGCTGCTCGCCGGCAGCTTCAATGTTGGTTCGTTCCGCTTCTACACCTCGCTGTGGTGGTTCGTCGGCCTGTCGCTGCTTGCGATCTACATCCTGCGCTACGCCAAGCTCGGCAACTGGATCAGCGCCATCGGCTCCAACCGCAACGCGGCGGTGGCGCGCGGCGTGCCGGCCGACGCGGTCAAGATCTGGCTGTTCGTCCTGACCTCGGTGCTTGCCGGGCTCGCCGGCATGATCAGCGCCTTCCGCATTTCGGCGGCCTCGCCGGTGGCGGGAACCGGCTACGAGCTCGAAGTGATCGCCATGGTGGTGGTCGGCGGCACGGCGCTGACCGGCGGCCGCGGCACCATCCTCGGCACCATCGTCGGCGCGCTGATGCTGCGCGCGATCCGCAACGGCATCGTGCTCGTCGGCGTGCCCGGGCTCGCCTACAACATCTTCGTCGGCGTCATCATCCTCGCCATGCTCATCCTGCACGCACTGCTGCAGAAAAACGCCGCAAGGAGCTGATGATGATGCAGGAAGTGCTCCGGCTGCAGAATCTGCAAAAATCCTTCGGCAGCGTGCGCGCGCTGAAGAATGCCTCGCTGACGCTCAAGGAAGGCGAAGTGGTGGCGCTGCTTGGCGACAACGGCGCTGGCAAATCGACGCTGATCAAGGCGATCTCGGGCGTTTTCCCGATCGATCGCGGCGACATCTATGTGCGCGGCGAAAAGGTCTCGATCCGCTCGACGCGCGAGGCGATGGACCTCGGCATCGAGACCATCCACCAGGACACATCGCTTGCGCCGGACCTCAGCATCGCGCGCAACCTGTTCGTCGGCCGCGAGCCGGTCAATCTCAAATGGCTGGGCGTCTTCGCGCCGCTTGACCTCGCCAAGCTGCGCAATGCTGCCTCAGCGCTGCTGAAGCGCGTCGGCATCTCGAAGAAGCTCGACGCCGACGCGTTGGTCTCGACGCTTTCCGGCGGCGAGCGGCAGTCGATCGCGATCTCGCGCGCCATGCAGTTCGCCGCCAAGGTGATCATCCTCGACGAGCCGACCAACAATCTCGGCGTCGAGGAAACGCATGGCGTGCTGCGCTTCGTCAAAGAAATGCGCGAGGCCGGGCATTCGGTGCTCTTGATCACCCACAACATCCACCATGTGTTCGAGGTCGCCGACCGCATCATCGTCATGCGCCGCGGCGAGATCGTCGCCGAACAGACGGTCGCCGACACCGATCTTTTGACGGTGGAAAGCCTGATAACCGGCGCCGACCTGTCGGCCCTGATGAAAAGGGCGCAGTGACGGCATGGTGAAGCTCTACGGACAAACGCTTTCGCGCCGGCAGGTCGCCGAACGCTCCGGCATGCTGTCGCAATTCGCCGGGGTGCGGCTGATGACGCTTGGCGACGGCGTCGAGCGCGGCATCCGCATGCTCGAGTTTCGCACCGGCTCGGGCCTGCGCTTCACGGCGTTGGTCGACCGCGCGCTCGACATCGCCGATTGCGAGTACAAGGGCCAAGCGATCGGCTGGCATTCGCCGAGCGGGTTTCGCAACCCAGGCCTGCACGATTATGAAGGCGAGGACGGCTTTGCCTGGGGACGGTCCTTCTCCGGCCTGCTGGTCACCTGCGGCCTCGACCACATTCTCGGCCGCAACGAGGTGCCGGCCGAAAACTACAATTATCCCGGACGCAAGACCGTGACACATTCGCTGCATGGGCGCGTCGGCACCATTCCGGCGCGGCTCACCGGCTATGGCGAGGCCTGGGACGGCGACCGCTGCGTTTTGTGGGCCGAAGGCATCGTCCAGCAGGCGAGCGTGTTCGGCGAGGATCTGCACCTCATCCGCCGCATCGAGGCCGATGTCGGCGGCAACGAGATCCGGCTCTCGGACCGCGTCGTCAATCACGGCTTCCACCGCACGCCGCATATGTATTTCTACCATGTCAATGTCGGGCATCCGTTGCTCGACGCAGGCTCGCGCTATTTGGCGCCGATCCGCGACGTGGTCTGGGCCGCGCATGCCGGCGAGCGCTACGAAGCGCAGGAGGTCGGCTACCGCACCATGCCTGAGCCACAATTCGGCTTCAGCGAGCAGGTCTGGCAGCATGAGCTGGGCGCCGACGCCACGGGCGAGGTGCCGGTGGCTGTCGTCAACGACCGCCTCGGCCTCGGCTTCGAGGTCGTCACCCGCAAGGACCAGTTGCCTTGCTGTTATGAATGGCAGAATTTCCAGGCCGGGCAGTATGTGCTTGGCATCGAGCCGTCGACGCACCATGTGCTCGGCAATCTTGCCGCGCGCGAGCGTGGCGAGATGATCTGGCTGGAGCACGACGAGACCCGCGCCTATGACGCGGTGTTTCGCGTCCTCGACGGCAAGGAGGCGATTGCTGGTGCTGAACGCAGGATCGCTGCCATCGCCCGCCAGCCCGAGCAGGATTATCCTCAGCCCTCCAGCAAGTTTCCAAGACTGGCGGGCAGGACATGAGCGCGACAAATATCCATAGCAAGCCCTCCGGCCGGCGGACCGGATTTGATTGGAGGCCGATTTGACCATGGCGAAAAAGCGCGACTACAGCCTTGTCGGCGAAAGCACACGTACGGCGATCGAGACCGGACTTGCCTCGGCCGAGTGGTATCACACCGACGTGGCGCGCAAGACCATGAAGGAATTGATGCAGCGCTCCGACGGGCCGGCGATCCGCGACACCATCATCTGGATCGCCGCGATCCTGGGCTCGGCCGCCGGCATCGTCTGGTTCTGGGCCACCTGGTGGGTCGTGCCGTTCCTGTTCGTCTATGGCGTGCTCTATGGCTCTTCGAGCGACTCGCGCTGGCACGAATGCGGCCACGGCACTGCCTTCCGCACGCGCTGGATGAATGACGTCGTCTATCACATCGCCTCGTTCATGCTGATGCGCAATCCAGTGCAGTGGCGCTGGAGCCATGCGCGCCATCACACCGACACCATCATCGTCGGCCGTGACGCCGAGATCGCGGTGATGCGGCCGCCGGATCTCATCAAGGCGGCTTTGGCCTTCACCGGCATCCTCGATTTCCGCTATTCGCTGCCGACGCTGGTGCGCCAGGCCTTCGGCACATTGTCGGACGACGAGAAGAGCTACATCCCGGAGATGGAGCAGCACAAGGCGGTGACCGCTGCGCGCTGGCACATCGCGGTATATGTTGCGACGATCGCTGTCGCGATCGCGCTTAAATCATGGATACCGCTGGTGCTGATCGGCCTGCCGCGCCTCTACGGCACCTGGCACATGGTGACGACCGGTCTATTGCAGCATATCGGGTTGGCCGACAACGTCACCGACCATCGGCTCAACACCCGCACCGTCTATATGAACCCCATCAGCCGGTTCATCTACTGGAACATGAACTATCATGTGGAGCACCACATGTTTCCGATGGTGCCCTACCATGCGCTGCCGAAACTGCATGAACTGATCAAGCACGATCTGCCGGTGCCGAACCCGTCGATGTGGCACGCCTATCGCGAGGTCTGGCCGGTGCTGCTCAGGCAGCTGAAATACGAGGACTATTATCTCAAGCGCAAATTGCCGCCGACGGCAAAGCCCTATCGCGGCGAATTTCATGATCTCGACATAACGGCCGCGGCCGCCGAATAGGCGTGGCGCAGCACACCAAAGAAAGACGATGGCCGGAGAGGGACGATGGCGGAGTGGGTCGAAGCATGCGCGGTGGGCGATGTGGACGAGGAGGATGTGATCCGCTTCGACCATGGCGGCCGTACCTTCGCGATCTACCGCTCGCCGGATAATGATTTCTTCGCGACCGACGGGTTCTGCACGCATGAAAAGGCCCATCTGGCAGACGGGCTGGTGATGGACGACATCATCGAATGCCCCAAGCACAATGGCCGCTTCAACTACAAGACCGGCCAGGCCAAGGGCGCGCCGGTCTGCGTCGACCTGAAGACCTATCGGGTCAAGGTCGAGGCCGGTAAGGTGATGATCGATATCGGCTGAAAGCCGTCAGACAAAAACAGGATGTACCGATGAGCCGAAAGAGACCGACCGTTGCCGATCTGCGCGCCATGAAGGGCAAGCGGCAGCTCACCATGCTACGCGTGCTGACGCTGGAAGAAGCCGAGGCCGCCGAACGGGCAGGGGTAGACATCGTCTCGGTGCCGCCGGAACTGGTGCTCAATCCGCAATATCGCGATGCCGCGCCCAGCCTCTTCACCATGCCGGGCGACAATTTCTTCGAGATCGGCACCACCGACGATTTCGTGCGCTGGTCGTTCCGGCTCTACAAGGCCGGCGCCGACGCCGTCTATTGCAGCGCCGGCTACGCCACGATCAAGCGGATGGCCGACGATGCCATCCCCGTCATCGGCCATGTCGGGCTGATCCCGTCGCGCGCCACCTGGACCGGCGGCTTCAAGGCGGTCGGCAAGACCGCCGATACGGCCATGCAGGTGTTCGAGGCGGTGAAGCAGCTGGAGGCCGCCGGCGCCATCGGCGCCGAGATCGAAGTGGTGCCGGTGGAGGTGGCGAAAGCGATCTCCGAGCGCACTTCGCTGATCATGCTGTCGATGGGCGCGGGCACGGGCTGCGATGCGCAATATCTGTTCGCCGAGGATATTCTCGGCACCAATCGCGGTCACATGCCGCGCCACTCGAAAGTCTACCGCAACTTCGCCGCCGAATACGACCGGCTGCAGGCGGAACGTATCGCGGCGTTTTCGGAATATGTCGCCGACGTCGACAGCGGCGCCTATCCGGAAGACCGGCATATCGTGCACATGGATCCGGACGAGCTCACCTTCTTCATGAAGAAGGTGGACGCAAAGTCCTGATCCGCCGCGCGAGCTTCAGCCCGCAGCTGGTAAACCTCGCCAGATTCCGCTGGCGAGGACGGCATAGAGCGCCTCGGAATCAATGCCGAGCGGCCTGTCTTCCTTGAGCGTGGCCACATGCGAACGTATGGCCGCGTGGATTGCGCCCGTGGCCGGCGCGAGCGTTATGCCCTCGCGCAAATCGACGGCCTGCGCCGCCGCCATCAGCTCGAAGGTAATCAACCGCCGCCACAGCACGGTCATCTCGGCGCATTTGGCGACAGCGAGCGGCGTCTGCGTCGCGTGATCCTCGACGCCTTCGGACACCGGCAGGAAATCGAGCATTACCGGATTGGCCTTATGACGGATCGCGGCCAGGATAGCCGTCACCGTTTTCTGCAGCGGGACGAAGCCCGCCGAGGCGCCGCCGATCGGCGAGAGGTATTTCGGCAGGCCGTGGCGGGTTGAGCCGGTGAGCTGGATGAAGCGCGCGGCTGACGCCGCCGCGCATTGCGCGATCGCCAGGCCAAGCGTCTCGAAGGCGAGCGCCAGCGACGCGGTGTGGAAGTTGCCGGTCGACATGACCAGCGCATCCTCGGCAAGCACCAGCGGATTGTCGGCGGCGGCGTTGAGCTCGATCTCGACCGCCAGCCGCGCATGGTCGATCGCCTGGATCAGCGCGCCATGGATCGAGGGCATGCAGCGGATCGACAGCGGATCCTGGATCGTGGTCGGCGCCGGCGCTTCATCGCGCGCCAGCAGGTCGCGCAGCGCCTTTGCCGCAAGCTGCTGGCAGGCGCCAGGACGTGCCTGGTGCTGGCGCGGATCGAGGATGGTGCGGTTGGCGCCAATACCTTCCATCGTCAGCGCGCCGGCCTGCTGTTGCTGTTCGAGCGCCGACAGCGCATCGGTCAGCGCCAGCGCCCCGGTGCCGGCGGAAACCGCCGAAGCGTTGATCAGGGAGAGGCCGTCCTTCGGCGAGAACGTGACGGGCGCAAGCCGCGCCATCATCAGCGCCTTGGCGGCAGGCATGCGGCGGCCCTGGTATTCCGCTTCGCCTTCGCCGATCAGCACCCTGGCGATCGCCGTCATCAGCAGGAGGTCGCCGGCGCCGATCGAGCCAAGCGACGGCATCACCGGATGCACGCCGGCATTGAGCGCCTCGACCAGCGCCGTGAATACACGCGGCGACAGGCCAGAGCCGCCGGAAGCCAGCATTGCAATGCGGGCGAACATCGCCGCCCGCACCGCCGGCACCGGCAGGGCCTCGCCGACTGCGGCGCTGCGGCCTTCGATCAACTGGCGCTGGAAGGCGCTCGCGTCGCCTTCGACCGCGGTGACGAGGTTGGCGCCGAGGCCTCTGTTCAACCCGTAGATCTGCTGGCCACCGGCCGCGGCGGCATCGAGGACCTGGCGTGCCTTGGCGAGCTTTTCGAGGACGGCAGGCGTGACCTCGACCTTGCAGGCATTGCGCGCGGCGGCAACCACATCCTCGATGCTGACGCCGGCGCCGGTGAGAACGAGCGGGCTCATGCGAAGCGCAGCCGCTGGCCGATGCCTTTTTCGCCGGCCTTGGCGAGCATGGCCTTGCCGAGCGCAATGTCGGAGAGCGAGAGGCCGCGATGCCAGAACAGGATCGTCTCGCCATCGCTTTGCCGACCTGGCTTCAGGCCGGCCGCGATCTGGCCCAGTTCGGCGTGGAGCGTCGCCTCGCTCAGCCGTCCCGTCTCGACATGGGCGCGCAGCGAGCCGAACTTGCCGCCCTTGCACTGCCCCCAGTCGTCGACGACGATCTTTTGCATGATGTCGGTGAGCGACAGTTCGACGGCGCTCATCGTGCCGTAGGGCACGACCAGCGCGCCCCGCTTGATCCATTCGGTCTTGAGCAGCGGCTGCGGCTCCGGCAGCCGCGAGGCCTCGACCACGATATCCGCGCCTTCGACGCAGCTTTTCCAGTCAGCCACGGCCAGGACCGGCTTGCCGAGGTCGGCGGCCAGCTTCGCGGCGAAGGCGTCGCGGCTTTCCGGCCGGCGCGAATGGACGCGGATCTCGTCGAAGTCGAAGAGATGATCGAGCAGGCGCACATTCCAATAGGCGGTGCCGCGCGCGCCGATATGGCCGAGCACCTTGGACGACTTCTTCGCCAGGTGCCTGGCGCCGATGGCGGTGACGGCGCCGGTGCGCATGTCGGTGATGACGGTGGCGTCGAGGATGGCGCGTGGCGCGCCGGTGCGCGGATCGAAAAGGTTGAGAATGCCGAATTCCGACGGCAGGCCGTGCTTGTAGTTGTCGACATAGTCGCCGACGATCTTCACGCCGGCGGCGTCGAGCGGCGCCACATAGCCGCGCAGCACGTTGAAGTGACCGTGGAAGGACGGGTCGGGCTCGAGATGGACGCGCGGCTCGATCACAGTCCGGCCGTTGCCCTGCGCGACGAGCCCGGCTTCCACGGCGCCGATGATCTCGGCGTCGGTCATGGCAAGCGCTTCGATGTCGAGAGCATTGAGGTAGTCGATATAGATGGGCTTCATGCGTTTTCCTCGGCCACCCCGGGCTCATCCATAACAGGCGAAACGGCGACACGGAAGTTTGTTGGATAAGCTCTGGACTGGACCATGCTTATGCTGTTCAACCAGCGCGTCATGACCAGCATCCCCGACAACGAAGGCGTGTCCCGGCCGATGGATTCCGCAAGGCAGTCGCGGCGCGTCGCGCTGATCGTGGCGGTCGCCTTCTTCATGCAACTGCTGGATTCGACGATTATCTCGACCTCGCTGCCGCAGATGGGGCAGTCCTTCGGCGTGCCGGCGGTGGCGATGAGCATCGGTATCACTGCCTATATGCTGACCATGGCGGTGTTCGTGCCGCTGTCGGCGTGGCTTGCCGACCGGTTCGGCGCGCGCAACATCTTCCTCGTGGCGATCGCGCTGTTCACGCTGGCCTCGATCGCCTGCGGCTTTTCGCGGAGCCTGACGGAGTTCGTCGCGGCCCGCATCGTGCAGGGCCTTGGCAGCGCGCTGATGACGCCCGTGGGTCGTATCCTGGTGCTGCGCAACGCCGAAAAGTCGGAGTTGCTCAACGCCACGGCGCTGATCACCTGGCCCGCCCTGTTCGCGCCGGTGGTCGGTCCGGTGCTCGGCGGCTTCATCACCACCTATCTCTCCTGGCATTGGAACTTCTTCATCAACGCGCCGCTGGGGTTGGCCGGACTTGCGCTGGTCGCCCGGTTCGTGCCGGGCGATCGCGTATCCGAGGCGAAGCCATTCGATTGGCCGGGCTTTTTCCTCACCTCGCTCGGCCTTGCGGTGATGCTTTACGGGCTTGAACGCCTGGCGCATCCCGAGGACGGCTTGCTGCCGACGATAGGCTCCATCGGCATTGGCATAGTGATCGGCTGGTTCGCCGTTCGCCACCTCTTGCAGGCCCGGCATCCGCTGCTCGACCTTTCGGCCTTCAAGATACTGACCTTCGCGATCTCGACGCTTGCCGCGGGTACGGTCTTCCGTGTCGCGATCAACGCCACGCCTTTCCTGCTGCCGCTGCTGTTCCAGATCGGCTTCGGGTTGCGTCCAGTCGATGCCGGCCTGTTGGTGCTGGCCTATTTCCTCGGCAATCTCGGCATGAAGACCGTGACCACACCGACGCTGAGGCGCTTCGGCTTCCGCACCGTGATGGTGGTGAACGGAGCGATCGCATCGCTGGCGATCATGGCTTGCGGCGCGATCTCGCCGCAGACGCCGCTGGCGCTGACCGTCGCGCTGATGCTGGTTGCTGGTCTCACGCGCTCGATGCAATTCACCGCTTTGAACACGCTTGCCTTCGCCGATATCGGCGCGCCGCAGCGAAGTTCAGCCGCGACGCTCTCCAGCATGCTGCAGCAGATAGCGATGCTGTTCGGCGTGGCGATCGCGGCGGCGATCCTCAATCTGTCGCAGATCGTCAGGGGCGAAGCCGTGCCCGACCTAGCCGACTTCAGAATCACCTTTGTTTCGATCGGCCTGCTCGGTCTCGCCGCGGCGATGCGCTTCCTGGTCCTGCCGGCCAATGCCGGGGCTGAGGTTTCTGGCCATTCGACGAACAATTGAGGTCGCGCCGGTCGCATTTTTCGGACTTAAATTGCGTCGGCTCCGCCGCCGTCGAACGGGCTCTTCCGCCGACCGGGCGATCGGGGCAACGGATAGCCAAAAGCGCAGGAGTTTCCGGCTATTGCGCCAGTTTCGGCAATCGATGCGTCCACTTGGAAAATAGTTGCAGAGGCACGGGTCTTGAACGCGGATTCATTTGACGAGCCACTGTTGAGCCGATTAGCTTTCGGGCGGGATGGGAGCCGACACGGCCTTGCCATCGGGGCGAAAGACATAGGCGATGAATGCGATCGGCTGGCCGAACTGGAGGCGCCTTAATCAAGAAGGCATCGTCTTTGCCATCGCCATCCTGCTGTTCGCCGCCGCTGCGCTGGGCCTGCCGGGATTCCTGACAGCCGACAATCTGGTGGCCATCGTTCGCTCGGTCTCTGTGCTTGGCATTCTGGCACTCGGCATGGCGGTCGTCATCATCGGCCGCGGCATCGACCTGTCGGCGGTGGCGATCATGGCGATGTCGGTCGCCTGGTACCTGCAATTGCTCAACACCGGCACCTCGGAGGGGCTCGCCTTCGTCTATGTGCTGGCGGGCGTGCTCGCCATCGGCCTGCTCAACGGCTTTCTCGTCGCCTATGCCGACGTCCCGGCTATATTCGTCACTTTGGCCACCGGCTCCTTCGTGTTTGGCTATGTGCGCTCGCAACTGATCACCCAGGATGCCGTGCCGGTGCCTGGGGGGCACTGGGTCGAGCTGCTCGGCGGCATCCGCTTCCTCGATATTCCGGTCGAGGTGTTCGTCTTCGCCGGGCTGGCCTTCCTGGTCTTCCTGTTCCTGCGCTACACCAAATGGGGCCGCTTCATCTATTTCGCAGGCGACAATCCGGTCGCCGCCCGCAACATCGGCGTCCCGGTGCGGCCCATGCTGGTGCTGCGCTATGTGCTGTCGGCTTTCGTGGCCCTGATCGCCGGCCTGCTGACGGCGGCCAGCCTGCATTCGATCAACACCCGCATCGTCAATTCGACGCTGCTCTACGACATTGTCCTGGTGGCGGTGATCGGCGGCATCGGGCTGTCCGGCGGCAGGGGCGGGGTGCGCAACGTGCTGGTGGGAGCGGCGCTGATCGGCATCCTGCTCAACGCCATGACCATCATCGACATTCCGCTGCTCTACCAGAACCTGATCAAGGCGGCGATCCTGTTAGGGGCCATCATCGTCGACGGCATCATCAATCCGCGCGACGAACAGACGGCGCAACAAGGCGACATTTAGAGCAGATGGGCTAGCACCATCTTGCTCTCGGGGTACCCGGAGCGATCGCGACGATCGGCCGGCAATGAAAACCGAACCAGAGGATGTGACATGAAACTACTCAGAACATTGATGGCCGCCGCCACGGCGCTAGCCGTTACCGCCTTCGTGGCGCCGAGCTTCGCCGCCGACGACCCGGGTCCGGCCGCCTATGCCAAGTCGCTCAACGGCAAGCGTGTCATGCTGGTGCCGCTGGCGATGGGCTTCGACCTGGCGCAGGGCTGGGCGCACTATCTGAAGAAGGAAGTCGAGGCCTGGGGCGGCACCTTCGAGACCCGTGACCCGAACTGGGTCGTGGATGCCGGCGCGCAGGCGATCACCGACGCCATCGCTTCGGACACGCGGCCTGACGTGCTCATCATCCATGCGCCCGACCTCAACTCCTATTCGAAGCTGATGAAGAAGGCGCAGGCCGCCGGCACCTATGTGCTGCTGGTCGACAATCCGGCCAACTTCCCGGCCGACGCCTTCGTCGGCAGCGACTGGGACAAGCTCGGCCAGCTCGAAGCCGAAGCGGCGATCAAGGGCTGCGGCGAGAATTCCTCCAAGAAGATCGGGCTGGTGCAGGGCGACCAGGCGAACTCCTCCAGCCTCTACCAGTATGCCGGCATCATGAAGGTGCTGGAGAAGCATCCCGACTTCCAGGTGGTGGCAAAGCCCGACTCGAACTGGGACGCGACCACCTCGCGCAACGTGACGACGACGATGCTGCAGCAGCACCCTGACATCTGCTCGATCATCGACTTCTGGGATGGCGACGCCACCGGCGCCTCGGCCGCGATCCGCGACGCCAAGCTCGACGGCAAGGTGTTCCTGGTCACCACCGGCGGCGGCGAGAAGGCAGCCGATTGCGACAAACTCGTGGACGGCACCTACGGCGCCGTGGTGATGACCGATCTTGCCCGCCAGTCGGGCGACATGAACGCCATCATCAAGTTCCTGCTGCAGAGCGGGCAGCCGGCGGGCACCTCGCACACCTATATCTACACGCTGGAGAAAGCGACGACCAAGGCCGACCTCAAGCCCGACAGCTGCTGGGACCTGAAGGCGCTGCAGGCCGAAGCGGCGGCGAAATAAGCCACGCCGCCAGAACGCATCCACGAGGTGGCCGGATCGGTCCGGCCACCTCTTTCCCATTGATGACAGCAGCAGCCGATGAATTTTCGTGAACGCCTCCAGGCCTGGCGCTACAATCTCGTGCCCGACCATCTGGTCGGCGAGATCCTGACCAAACGCTGGACCGACAACGCCATACCTTTCCTGGCGCTGGTGGCGACGCTCGGCGTGTTCGGCTCGATCATTCCGGGCTTCTTCAAGCTCACCTCGCTGCAGGAATCGACCCGCCAGCTGGGCGAGTTCTCGCTTGTGGTCATCGGCATGACCGTGGTGATGCTGGGCGGAGGCATCGATCTTGCGGTCGGCTCGATCTTCGCGCTGTCCTGTTTCTCCGCCGTCTACGTCTTCTTCATTCTCGAACAGTCGATCTGGCTGGCCCTGGCCGCGGCACTTTGCACGGGGCTCGTCTTCGGCGCCATCAATGGCTACCTGGTCGGCTATCTCAGGCTGCGCGCCTTCCTCACCACGCTGGTCACCTTCATTTTCGGGCGGGCGCTGTTCGACATCCTCGTCACCACCTATGCCGCCGACGTGCAGCTTTCCCAGGCGAGCTCCGATGTGCTCGACTTCATCGGCGACGGCACGTTCTGGGGTCTGTCGGTCTCGGTCTGGCTGGCAATCGTCCTCGCCATCGTCACGCATATCGCGCTGACGCGATCGCGCCCCGGCTGGCATGTGCTGGCGGTGGGCGGTTCCCGGCGCTCGGCGCATAATGCCGGCATCCGCGTGCGCCGCACCGTGTTCATGACCTATGTTTTCTCCGGCTTCTGCGCCTCGATCGGCGGCTTCCTCATCGCCTGCCGGTTGAGTGGGGCGGGGCCGGGCACCGGCCTCAATCTCGAGATCATGGCGCTGACGGCAGCGGTGGTCGGCGGCGTCAGCCTGGGCGGCGGACGCGGCTCTGTGGTCAAGGGCCTGATGGGCGCCATCATCGTGCTTACCATGACCAACGGTCTGATCCGGCTGGGTTACGGCACCGGCACCAACCAGATGGTGCTCGGCATCCTGCTCGCGGTCGCCGTCACCATCGACATCCGCTGGCTGAAGAACCGCCACAAGGTGCTGAACGAGGTCTATGTCGCGCCGGTCTACCTCAAGATGGGTGAGACGCAGTCCGCGTCGCCCGGCTCGGGCACGCCTTACGAGCTCGACAATCGGCTGTCGGCGGCCGACCATATCGGGCTTGGCGAACTCGAAGGACCCGAAGACGTCATCGTCGACCGCGACGACCATCTCTACTGCGGCACGCGCCATGGCGAGATCGTCCGCTTCTTCGCGCCTGACTATGTGAAGTCGGAAGTGTTTGCCCATATCGGCGGCTTCCCGCTGGGCCTGGCCTTCGACAAGGAAGGCAATCTGATCAGCTGCGTCGGCGCCATGGGGCTCTATTCGGTCTCGCCGGAGCGGGACGTGCAGCGCCTGTCGGCCGAGACGACGCGCTCCTGGGCCTCGATCGTCGACGATGCGCGGCTGCGCGATCCCAACGATTGCGATATCGCGCCGGACGGCCGTATCTATTTCACCGATTCCACCAAGCGCTATGACGCCCACGATTGGGCCTTGGACTCGATCGAGAACCGCGCCACGGGCCGCCTTCTGGTCTACGACCCGAAGGACGGTTCGACCAAGACGCTGCTCGACGGCTATCGCTACACCAACGGCGTGTGCATGGCGCATGACGGCAAGTCGCTGTTCTTCGCCGAAAGCTGGGCCTGCCGCGTACACCGCTACTGGCTGGAAGGGCCTAAGGCCGGTACCGCCGAATGCGTCATCCGCGACATGCCGGGCTACCCCGACAACATCAACCGGGCTTCCGACGGCAATTACTGGATGGCCTGGCTCGGCATGCGCACACCGAGCTTCGACCTGTCGCTGCGCCACCCTGATATGCGCAAGCGCATGACGCGCCGCCTGCCGCAGGACGAATGGCTGTTCCCCAACATCAACACCGGCGGGGTGGTGAAGTTCAACGAGAAGGGCGGCATCGTCGAGACGCTCGGCGATCTTTCCGGCAACGCGCATCCGATGGTGACGTCGATGCGCGAGCACAAGGGTTATCTGTTCGTCGGCGGCATCCTCAACAACCGCATCGGGCGCTACAAGATCACCGGCGCGGATCCGAACTGGACAAGCCCCGCTTCCTATTGGGGAGGCAAGCCATGATCCTCGATCCGATCCTGGATGTCTTCCGTGGCAAGGCGGTCACCATACCGCCGCTCGACGGCGCCTTCCGTCCGAACACGCGGCTGGACGACGCGCCGGCCTTCGCCGCGCTGACTGAACCGGACAACCTGCTGGTCGCCGACGAGCGGCTGCTCGCATCCAGCGGCAACGCTGTCCTGACGGTTGCGGCCGATTCTGAGTCCGTCGTGGTCGAGACCTTTCAATCCCCCGTCACCGCGCTGGCGCTGTCACCAGCGGGCGAACTGACGGTCGGGCTGGAGAGCGGCAAGCTGCTCATCGCCGGCAAGGAGGTTTCGCTGCCGGCTGAAATCCGTTGCATCACCGCGCTTGCCTATGCCGATGACGGTACGCTTTGGCTGGCCAATGGTTCGGCACAGTATCTGCCGTCGCAATGGGCGGCCGACCTGATGAAGAAGGGCGCGTCCGGCTCGCTGTGGCGGTGCGGGCCAGGGGATGTCGGTTTCCAGAAGACCGCTGGCGGCATTGCCTTTCCTTATGGGCTTCACCCACTCGGCAGCGATGTGCTGGTGAGCGAAAGCTGGCGCCATCAGCTTGTGCGCTTTGACGGCTTGAGCGGGAGCCGGTCGACAGTGCTGACGCATCTGCCCGGCTATCCCGCGCGGCTCTCGCCGGCCGGCGACGGTGGCGCCTGGCTGACGCTGTTTGCGCCGCGCAACCGGCTGATCGAATTCGTGCTGCAGGAAACGCATTATCGCCAGGACATGATCGACCAGGTGCCGCCGGCCTACTGGATCGCGCCGGCGCTGGCCTCCAACCGCAGTTTTCTCGAGCCGCTGCAATGCGGAGGCATCCGCACCATGGGCATCCACAAGCCGTGGTCGCCCAGCCGCTCCTATGGGCTCGTAGTCAGGCTCGACCGGACCCTGCAGCCGCAATTCAGCCTGCACAGCCGCGCCGACGGCACGCGCCACGGCATCTGCAGCGTCGCGGAACAGGGCGGCCGCCTGTTCATCGCCTCGAAAGGCGGCGATTGCGTGCTTGCCGTCGACCTCGCTTCGGGAGGCTTCTGATGGAACCGATCGTCCGTCTCGAAAACGTCACCAAGACTTATCGCGGCGTGCCAGCGGTGAAGAATGTCAGCTTCGATCTGAGGAAAGGCGAGATCCACGCGCTGCTCGGCGAAAACGGCGCCGGCAAGTCGACGCTGACCAAAATCATCGCCGGCGTCGTCGACGCCACTTCGGGCAAGATGTTCCACAAGGGGCAAGAGATCGCTTACGCCTCGCCGCATGCCGCGCTGGAAGCCGGCATTGCCATGGTGTTCCAGGAGACCAGCCTGGTGCCGTCGATGACGGTGGCGCAGAACCTTTATCTCGGCACCGAGAAATTCCTCAACCGGCTGCGCGGCACCTACATCTCGGCGCAGCAATTCCTGCAGTCGCTGAATTTTCAGGTCGATCCGAACGCGATGGTGGCGACGCTTGGCGCGGCCAAGCGGCAGATGGTCGAGATCGCGCGCGCCGTCCACCACAATGCCGAGATCATCATCTTCGACGAGCCGACGGCGACGCTGACGCCTGAGGAGAAGCGCCATTTCTTCGCGCTGATCCGCCGGCTGAAGGCGCGCGGCGTGTCGATCGTCTTCATCAGCCATGCGCTGGAAGAGGCGCTGATGATCGCCGACCGCATCACCATCCTGCGCGACGGCGAACTGGTGATCACCGACGAGGCATCGGCCTTCGACCGCGACAGAATTGTCGCCGCCATGGTCGGGCGCTCGCTGTCGGGGCAGATCTACCGCCAGCGCGACGACACGAAATTGCGCAAGGCAGGCAAGAAGGTGCTGTCCGTGCAGGACATCTCGATGAGCAACATCGTGCGCAACAATTCCTTCTCGATCTTCGAGGGCCAGATCACCGGCGTGTTCGGGCTGATCGGCTCCGGCCGCACCGAGACCTTCAAGATCGTGTCGGGCATTTACAAGCGCGATTTTCGGCGCGGTGGCGCGATCGAGCTCGACGACAAGCCGGTGCGCTACCTCGTCCCGAGCGAGGCGGTGGCCGACGGCATCGTCTACGTCACCGAGGACCGCAAGAGCGAAGGCATCTTCGAGACGATGGGCATCGCCGAGAACCTGTTCGGCGGGCTGCTCGCAGCGGGCCGCGAAAAGGCCTGGGTGATCAACCAGCAGGAGATGCGGCAGCTTTCCGCCGAATGGACCAAGACGCTGAACATCAAGGCGATCAACGACAATGCTCGCGTCGTCGAGCTCTCCGGCGGCAACCAGCAGAAGGTGGTGATCGGCAAGGGACTGGTGCAGCAGCCGCGCATCGTCATCTTCGACGAGCCGACCCGTGGCGTCGATGTCGGCGCCATCGCCGAGATCCACCAGATCATCAACCGGCTGGCCGACGAAGGCTTGGCCGTCGTCGTCATCTCGTCCTACCTGCCGGAGATCATGAACCTTTCCGACCGCATCTTGGTCTGCCGGCAGGGCCGTATCGTCGAGGAGTTCTCGCCGGCGGAGGCGACGGAGGAGAAGATTATGTATGCGGCGGTGCACTAGGGTGGCAGGGGAATGGCCGACGATCGCACACCACGGGAGATTAGCCGAGGCGTCCGTCATTTCGTCATCCACGGGCGGAGCAAGGAGCGAAGCGACGCGCGCAGACCCGAGGATCCATGCCGCGATTCTCGAGTGCTGCGACGGTCCAGAACTCTGCTCCGCTGCACCCTTCGTGCGAGGTCATGGCATGGATTCTAGGGTCTGCGCGCGTCGCTTCGCTCCTTGCTCCGCCCTAGAATGACGACGCTGAGGTGCTTCGGCCAATCTCCGCAGT